>CAXUBB010000253.1:4501-5864 GCA_964249105.1 uncultured Bryobacteraceae bacterium
GTGAACGATCTGAACCGGCAGATTGAGGCCCTTGAAACCAACATCACTGAAATGAAGGGGCGTTACACGGAAGATTATCCCGGCCTTCAAAACGCGCAAGATCACCTGAACTTCCTGAAAAAGCAGCGGGATGCGGCTCAAAAAGAAAAAGTGACCGATGACAGTAAAACCTACGATCCTACCACCGCTACGGCAGAGCGGATGAGCGTTCAGGACACGCTGGCCAGCCTCAATACGCAGGCGAAAGCGTTAAACTTGGAAGCCGCTCAATACCGGCGCGATATGGGGAATGTCAATCGGGCGCTGGCGCAGTATCAGGCGCGCTTGCAGAATGTCGCCGGAGAAAAAGAGTACGGAGATCTGATTCGTGACCGCGATGTCGCCAAGAGCCACTACTTTGATCTGGAAAACAAGCGCCAGCTCTCTCTTGCTTCCATGCACATTGAGGATCGCAAGCAAGGTCAAACGCTCGAACTGATTGATTCGCCCATACTGCCCACGGCACCCTCTTCTCCCAAACGAGCCACCATGCTTCCGATGGGCGTTGTCGCCGGGCTGGCTCTTGGAATCGTGATTGTGGCGATCCGTGAAGTGAAAGATACTTCTCTCAAGAATTTGAAGGATGCCCGGCTTTATACTCAACTCACGGTTCTGGGAAGCGTTCCCTTACTGGAAAACGATGTGGTGGTTCAGCGCCGCAAACAAGTGATGTGGGTCAGTTGGGCTACCGCTACCGTGGCTGGACTGGCGATCATGGCCTTATCGATAGGCCGCTATTACATACATAGAGGATAAATATATGAGCCGTGTTCACGACGCATTGCGTAAAGCATCGCAAGAAGGCTACGAGCCACGCAGGCCAGGACGCGCCGAAAGAGCGGCCAACCGCGCGGAAGTGTTCCGCTCGGAAGCGCCTCCACCCCCGCTGGCCGATTTGCCAATTCCAGCTTCGACGGCGGAACCGTCTGCCTTCGCCCGGCCCGAGGCGGAAAATCTGGAGGACATTATCGCGAACGCTCGCGAGATTCCGTTCAAGCCTGTTAAAGATGCTCTGATTATTCATCCTGTGCAGCCCCGCGAAGCGCCCGCCGAGGAGTTTAGAACCCTGCGAACCCGGCTTGATCACCTGCAGAAGCTGCAACCTTTGCACACGCTAGTGGTGACTAGCGCGTCGCCTGCGGAAGGCAAATCATTTACGGCCATGAATCTGGCCATTACTCAATCGCAATTGGCGCAGAAACGGGTTCTTTTAGCCGATTTTGATTTCCGCCGTCCCTCGGTTCACAGCACGCTTCAAATCCACTGTTGTCCGGGCATTACTGATTATCTGACCGCAAAAGCCGGCCTCGGCGATATTCTATGC
>CAXUBB010000253.1:5874-8144 GCA_964249105.1 uncultured Bryobacteraceae bacterium
TTCTATGCCGGGTGGCCGGCACCAATCTGTTTGTGTTGCCCGCCGGCGATTCGGTCCCCAATCCGCTGGAACTGCTCAACCTGAGAGAGTGCAAGTCGCTGATCGATGAACTGCGCAATCACTTCGACTGGGTTATTCTCGACAGCCCGCCGCTTCTCTTCGCGGCTGACGGCAATCTGCTTGCCACAATGTGTGACGGAACCATTCTGGTCGTGCGCATCGGCTCGACCACCTACGATTCGGTAGCCCGAGCCATGCAATCCCTCTGCGAAAACAACGTGCTCGGCGTAGTGGTCAACGGAGCACGACGCGGAGAACTCTACAGCAAGTACAGCTACTACCACGATTATTACTACACCCGCGACGGCAAGCCAGTGAAACATGAGAGTGAAACGGCGGAGCCGGAAGAAGCTGAGGAATCAATCGAATCAAGTCGTTGACCGAGTCGAACTCCGATCACTCTATTTAGAACGCCGTCACTTGTTACGATGGGTGTTTCCGAAACACCTTTGATGGCAGTTCGCAGCGCATCCGGTATTCTTGCCGAAATTGTTGAAGTGAAGCAGCAGGAGATTGCTGAGTTGCACTCCCGTGCGGCGATTCTGGAGCAGGGAGCCTATGAGCGGAAGCTTCAGCCGCGATCATTTACTGACGCTCTGAAAAGTTCAAGTCCGGCGATTATTGCTGAAATCAAAAAAGCCTCGCCTTCCAGAGGCTTGCTTCAACCTGACTTTCATCCGGCGTTTATTGCGCATATTTATGAAGAAGGCGGGGCGGCTTGCCTGTCGGTCTTGACCGACAAACAATTTTTTCAAGGGTCGCTGCACGACTTGGAAGCGGCTCGAGCGGCGGCGAGCCTTCCGGTTTTGCGAAAGGATTTTACGATTGACCGGGTACAGGTCTGGGAAGCGGCGGCGCATGGCGCGGATGCGATTCTGCTGATTGCCGCCATTCTCGATGCCGAGGAGATGCGCTCCTTGCGTGAGCTGGCGTCTTCTTTGGGCTTGGCGGCCTTAGTAGAGGTTCATAACGCGGATGAACTGGCGAAAGCCGTCGATGCCGGGGCCGAGATTATCGGCGTGAATAACCGGGATCTGGAAACTTTCGAAGTTTCGCTCGATACGTCTTTGCGGCTTAGCTATCTAATGCCGTCTGAGGCGATCCGCGTCAGCGAAAGCGGTATTGGCACGGCTGAAGACATCGCAACACTGGCCGGAGCAGGGTTCAGTGCGTTTCTCGTCGGCGAGTCTCTGATGCGTTCTCCCCATCCCGCAGCCGCCCTCAAAGCTCTACGGCGGAAAACATGAAGTTCCTCATTAAGATCTGCGGGATTACACAGGAGGATGATGCCGCTCTTGCGGTGGAAGCGGGAGCGAATGCTTTGGGTTTTAACTTTTACGGGCACAGTCCGCGCTATGTGACGCCGGAGCGCGCTGCTGAGATCGCGGAAGCTGTTCGCGGCGATTACCTGCGGGTGGGTGTTTTTGTGAATGCCGGAGCGGAGCAATTGCGGCGGACGGCGGAGCAGGTTTCGCTTGATGTATTGCAGGTGCATGGCGATCAGTCGGCTTATTTGCCTGCTCCTTATCGCCTTTGGAAGAGCGCTGATCCAAGAAAGCCGCTTACCGATGCGGCTGCGAAGTTCGAGGCGTATCTGCTGGATACCCCTTCGGAGGGTTTTGGCGGTTCGGGCGCGACGTTTCCGTGGCAACTGGCGGCGCAATTTCCGCATCGCTTTCTCCTCGCGGGCGGGTTGCATGCCGGGAATGTGGCGGAGGCCATCGCGTCGGCCCGTCCCTGGGGCGTGGATGCTTGTTCGCGGATTGAATCGCGCCCTGGGCGGAAAGACGCGCGGCGGGTCTGGGAGTTTGTTCGCGCTGCCCAAGCCGCTGCTACCAAATTAATTTCTTCGGAGTTTGCTTCTTTATGAGTTCGCCAACTGCTACCGTGCCGGATGTGATGGGGCACTACGGCCCGTATGGAGGCCGTTATGTGCCGGAAGTGTTGATGTCGCCCCTGGAGGAACTGGAACAGGCTTATGCGGAGGCGAGGCGAGACCCGGAGTTTGGAGCCGAACTACAGTCGCTTTTGCACAACTATGCGGGCCGTCCGACAGCGCTGTTTTATGCGAAGCGCTTAAGCGAGAGCTTGAACGGAGCGCGGATCTGGCTGAAGCGCGAAGATCTGCTGCACACGGGAGCGCACAAGATCAATAACTGCCTGGGACAGATTCTCTTAGCCCGGCGCATGGGAAAGCAGCGCATTATTGC
>CAXUBB010000254.1:0-2576 GCA_964249105.1 uncultured Bryobacteraceae bacterium
TTCCGGCATATGGAAATGGGCGAAACTTCGGTTGTAGCTGCCGAGCGGGGCGGCAGAGAAGTGCAGCTCGCTGTTCTGGCGGCCACCATCAGCACCTGCATCGTGTTCTTTCCAGTGGTGCTTTTATATGGGGTCAGTAAATATCTGTTTACGGCCCTGGCGCTGGCTGTAGTGTTGGCGCTTTTCGCTTCGTACTTTGTGGCGATGACCGTGATTCCGCTCTTTTGCGCCAAATTCATACATCTTGACGCTATCGAGCACCACAATCATGGATCTGCCCAAAACCCTTCAGGATCTGGTTCCACGCCGAAAAAGCGCGGCTTTTTCAAAGGCGTGGTTGATCGATTCAATGCAGCTTATCAGATTCTGCAAAACGCGTACAACCAAGCTATTACCAAGTGCCTGAATTACCCTGCAATCGTTGTGGGAGGTTTTTTATTATTCGTTGCCCTTACGTTTTGCCTTTATCCCTTTTTGGGAAAAGCATTTTTTCCGCGCACCGATCCTGGTCAATTTGTTATTAACCTGAAAGTGCCAGCCGGTACGCGTATTGAATTAACTGACGATTACGTGGGCCGCATGGAAAATGAGATTCGGCAGATCGTTTCCCCGGAAGACCTGAATACAATCGTGTCGAACATCGGCATCACTCCTGATCTTTCCGCGATTTACACCTCCAATTCAGGCATGCACACCGCCTTCATTCAAGTAAGCCTTAAAGAAGAACACAAAGTGGGTAGTTATGCCTACATGGAGCGGGCGCGCCGAAAACTGAGAAGCGATTTTCCCGACGTGTCTACTTACTTTCAGGCAGGCGGCTTGGTTGATTCCGTGGTCAATCAAGGGAAGCCTGCTCCGATTGACATTCAGGTTGGCGGAAACGATTTAAACCAGGCATTCAGGCTCGCTAAATCAATTGCCGGGCGCTTAAACGGACTCGCTTCTGTCAGTGACGTACTTATTCCGCAGGACCTCGATTACCCCGGCATCCAACTAAAGATCAATCGCGAGCAGGCAGGACTACTCGGCATTTCACCGAAGTCCGTGGTTGATAACGTCATCACTGCGCTCACTTCGGACGGCATGATTGCCCCCAGTTTCTGGGTTGACCCGAATACCGGCAATAGCTATATGCTGACCGTGCAGTATCCCGAGACACAGATTCAGACTATGACCGATTTCAAGCAGATTCCTTTGCGTTCCCTCAAAAAAGTCGAAACCACGCCGCTTGAATCGGTTGCTGACCTGAAACAAATTGACACTCCGACAGAGGTTGACCATTATCAACTTCGGCGGCAGTTTGACATTTACGTTATGCCCAAAGTGGAAGACCTGAGCAAGGTAAATGCCGACGTGACTTCCATTCTGTCGAAGATAAATAAACCGGAGGGAGTTACTATCGCGGTTCGCGGCGCGGTTCAGGACATGCAGCAGTCCTTTGCCAGTTTCGGCATTGGATTAGTTTTGGCCGTCGTTCTGGTGTACCTGATTCTCATGTCACAATTCGCGTCATTTTCCGATCCCTTTATCATCTTGCTGGCTATACCCCCTGGGTTGTCCGGAGTGTTAATTCTTCTGTTGTTAACCGGGACGACTCTCAATGTGATGTCGTTGATGGGTATCGTGATGGTGGCCGGCATCGCCGTTTCGAATAGCATCCTGATTGTGGAGTTCGTGGGAACGTTGCGCAAGAGTGGACTAGCGATCAGACCGGCGCTGGCCGAAGCCTGCGGTGCTCGCCTACGTCCCATTCTGATGACCACTCTGGCCACAGTCTTAGGCTTAATACCGATGGCTTTGGCGCTGGAACCGGGAAGCGAACAATATGCCCCTCTTGCACGGGCGATACTTGGAGGCCTGTCTGTTTCCGGAATTATAACGGTGTTCCTGGTGCCGAGCGCTTATCTGCTGATCCATCGTAAGGAAGAGAGTTCCGGGCTGAACATATGAGCGGCTTTGGGGCATGAATGGCATCATATTAACCATGCCTTCCTAAGAGTGACGCAGCCTCTTCTGCCAACCCCAGGAGCATGTTTCGGAGAGCATCACAGGGGCCAAGAACACAGAAGCCAGTCGTTTTCACCGGTACCCGAAACACTTCAAGCCCGCTGGCGCGCTGCAGTTAAATTTTGGAATGCACCCTTGCCTAATAGCTAACACCTGTAGTTCAAAGAGCCCTCAAGTCTCACTCCAAGGGTTCACTTCAGTCAGTGCCGATTGTCGCTTTGCTGAGTATGCTCCGCCTGCTTCCACAAATTAGACAGCTGAATCTCATCACTGGGTTCAAGCGAATCAATGCCGTGTCCCTGGAACTTTCCCAGTGGCTTTGCATGGGCAGCTCCAGTCAGCGAGATCGGCCGGTAAAAACTAACCTTATCAATTCCTACCTTGGAATAGTCCACAAATGTGAAGTAGTAATTAAGTTTAGGCTGCGGACGAGTATCTTTGATGGAGGCACGAACAAATTTTACATTGCCGATTGTTCCTTTGCCGCCGCCTCCGCGCAACACGGCAATGGCTGTGTTATCGTCCGTGGAATGGGATTCGTTGGCGTCGAACACCGACACGTCCTGCAG
>CAXUBB010000254.1:2586-8081 GCA_964249105.1 uncultured Bryobacteraceae bacterium
CGCCATATTTCTGCGCCCGCCGGGTGTCTAAGTGGTCTATTACAACACTGCCGCGCACGTCATCAATGCCGTCGCTTTCGTTGCTGCACATCAGTCCGTTAGCTCCAGCTGACAGATCCGTATGTCGGGCCACGATAATACTCACCGGAACGCTGTGATGTTTCAGGTTACTGAGGGCAATGCGTATTCCATCACCGCCGTTATCGGCTGTGGTGCTGTCTTCAATACTGATTTTTTCGAGACGATCACTTGGGCTTTCAGGTTCAAGATCAATCCCGCACTCAGGCGATTGCCCGCGTGATCGTTTGAAACGACCGCGGATCACCACCAAGTGTTTTGCCGAAATAACGCTGAGTCCTTGTCTCCTCGATCCGATTGCCGTGACATCTTCGAGACGCACGTTCTCACTGAAAGGCTTTGCTTGACTGCCGCTCACATAGAAGCCATCCCCTCCCGCATTCAAGCAGGAAACCCCTTTCACAGAGATGTTGGTCGATCCGGCTATGTAAACACAGTGACGGTACTCGCCAGAATTGTAGACTTCTCTACTCATTTGCAGCTTGGCACCGTAACCGGTAATTTCTACGTTGGATGCATCCACAAGGTTCATCATTCGTTCAAACTGCTTTAAGTTCGGTAATGCCTCAATTACTACACCGGGCTCCATAACAATGCGGGTGTTGCTAGAAATGAAAATTGGCCCAATTCGATATGGCCGCTTTAACGCCTGAATCAGGAGTACATGTCCTCCGCCGGCCGCGTTAAGAGCTTTCTGGAAGACAGCCGTGTCATCACCTCCGAGGCCGATCTTTCCATAACTCGAAAGTTTGATTTCATTTTCTGAAGCAGTGTTAACTGCCTCTAAGACACCCCCTGATAAAGCAAACGAAACGACAAGAAAGCAATAGAAAATCGAATTAATAAGAACTCGGTGAAAATACATATAGTCTTGAGCAGGTAACTATCGTGAAGACTTAGGCAGTTCGAGCAACAACTGAAATGGAAGCAGCGCTGGATGGTGTTTTGAATTACGTTTTTCAAAAATGGGAGAAGCTTCGAGTGGGTACTTGCATCCCGATTGGAAATCGGGTTGATTGAAATCCTGAAATCCCGCAGATTTTGGTCCGGAAAGCGTTGGCCGCTATACCCCTTGGCAGGTGGGGCAACCACAAGCCTGCTGAACTTCAGCGGTTAAGTTTTCCTGATACTGATTTCGCATATTATTTCACCTATATCGAGCCACTCCGCCAGTTCCGCGCAGCTTAGAAGCTTGCGGCCTGGGTTGGCGTGATGATGCCCGTTTTTCCAAATGCTGCCATCACACCTTCATCGATATCGTCCTGGTTAATCGGGCTACCGGACAGTTGAAGAAATTTCTGATTATTGTATTGATAGTTTTCGTAGTTCAGAAGGCGACCTGCCGTAAACGCATTCCTGATTTCAAGAATTCCGTCGTTGAGTGACCTAGAGCACTCGAATCCGAGCTTGGTTCGAATTTGTTCGAAGGAAACACGATAATTGCGGAGGTCGGAGACTGGCGCATGCTGCACCTTAGCTTCAGGGAACACGGCAATAATCGCATCGGCTACCTGCGTCAATGTGTAATTTAACCGATCGTCACCTACATTGAAAGTTCTTCCCCCTACTTCGGAAAGCGGTGCATTTAGAACGCACAGTACGGCTTCCACTACATCGCGGACGTGAATGAACGGTCGCCACTGTTCTCCATTAAAAATTGTGATCGGATGGCCTTGCGAGGCTTTCGCGGTGAGAAGATTCACCACCAAGTCGAAACGGGGGCGTGGCGATAAGCCGAATACAGTTGCGAAGCGCAGGATGGTCGGCTGAAATCGTTCCGTGCAGGCCTGCAAAAGCGCTTCCTCCGAATCCACCTTGGTTTGCGCATAGACCGAGATTGGGCTTGTTGCGGAAGTCTCCAGCATTAGCTCGTCGGACGCCCCATACACGCTGCAGCTCGATGCGAACACGAACTTATCGATGTCATGGCCCTTGGCTACTTCGATCAGCATTCTCGTTGCCGAATAGTTAACTTCCTGGGCCATGCGCGTGTCCTGCGCACACGCTGGATCCCCCACTATCGCGGCAAGATGAACGATGGAACTCGTTCCGCTCACGGCTCGGCTGACTGTTTGCAGGTTACGGCAGTCTCCAACCAGCAGTTCCAAATTCGGATGGCGTATGAACTCGCGTAACGCGCCGTCACCATAGACAAGACTATCGAGAACACGAACGCGTCGCCCCTGCCTTAATAGTTCTCCTACCAGGATGGAACCGATGTATCCAGCGCCCCCTATAACGAGGACGGGCTTGCCTGGATTGGGAATCGACAGCGCGCTTCTACGGTCGGCATGTTTAATCACAAACCACTCGCTTACTCGCGCCGATGACAGAACTGCAAACAGGAGGATGCAGAAAAGAATCGTGGTACGAACTCCAAGACTCTGTTCCGGCACGATCAGGATACTCACGGCCAGAAACAAGCTAATCGCGATCGTGATGCCGCGGCAAAGGACCATAACCCGCCGATTGAGCGGCCACCGAGTATGATCTTTGTACACGCCGCTCAGGATGAGAGCGCACGGAAACAGCAGCGTCACCGGAAGAAACAAATGGAAATACTGATTGACTGCCTGGTGCGCTTCAAGCATCAAAACACCCTGACTGGACATGCCTGTTCCGCGAATCCAGGAGCCGACAAGCGTGAAAATCAGGCAGGTGTGAACCATCAGAAAATCGGCAAAAATTTTCGAGAGAAAAATTACGGAATTTGACTTAGGCTGAAGCTGCGACATAGCAGTTTTCCTTTCTTGTGAGTTCGCCTTTTGCATGGTTATGATAAGCGTGAATTCGCTTGATAGCGTTGGCTATTTTGCGAACGCTCTCGTCGCTTAAGGATTCATAAATCGGAAGACTCAGAATGTTCTTCGAAACGAGATTTGTCGCAGGCAGCGGGCCGAGTTGAAACTGCGAATACTGTTTTTGCTCGTGAAGTGGAGGATGGAAGTATTTTTTGGTTTCTATGTTTTCATGTAGAAGCGCGATAGCAAGCTCATCTCGCGACAGCCCAAATTCGCTCGCATTCACATGAATTGAGTAATCTTTATAGGTGTGGTTGTCGGCTTCATTCACACGCTGGAATTTTAAGCCCGGGATGCCCGCGAGTTGATCAGTATACATTCGGGCAATAAACTGCCGCCTGCGGATCTTCTCGTTGACAAGCGGCAATCCCTCCAGCCCGAGAGTGGCGTTGAACTCCGACATTCGAGCATTGCCGCCCAACCACTTGGGATCGTAACTGCCATCATCTCCGTAATTACGCATCAGTCGGAGCGCAGATGCCAGTTCACCATCGTTCGTTGTAACAAGGCCGCCCTCGCCAGCCACTAGAACCTTAGTGGGAGAAAGAGAGAACACTTCCGCGCAGCCGAAGCCTCCGACGCTGATTCCGCGATAACGGCTCCCAAAAGCATGGGCTGCATCAAAGAGTAGCTTCAGTCCATATCGTGACGCTAACTTCTCCAGCGCCTGAACATCACAGGGATTCCCATACATATGTACGGCAAGAATGGCGGAAGTGTGCTCCGTAATTTTCCGCTCCACATCGTCGCAGTCGATGTTCCAAGTGTCTGGTTGACAATCCGCGAACACTGGAGTTAAGCCATTCCAACGGATTGCATGGGCAGTCGCAAAGAACGTAAAGCTCGGTACAATGATTTCGCCCTGCAGTCCAAGAGCTTTTATCAAAAGCGTTAATCCGCTGGTGCAGCTTGAGAGTGCAACCGACTGGCGAACATTCAGATAACTGCAGACAGCCGCTTCAAATTGCGCTACCTGTTTAGCATTTGTGATTAGACCGGTATCGTAGATGCTCCGGTAGTTATTCATGACCGACCTAAAATCAGGGAGCGAGGGAGCGATGAAGCGAAATCGTTCCGGAAATTCTGCTACTCCTCCGGCACATGCCGGTATTTCAGTGTCGTCCATTATAGATTCAGTGGACATGATCCTCCTTACTTGCTTTGTCTGAAAGAGTTTGTACGGTATGGGTGGTGCAAAGGTTGCGAGATCAGCCGGCGTCCAATACCGCCATGCCAATTTAGCTGCTGTGTGAAACAAGATTTTTATGTCTGTTGCAAGGCTCTGTTCTCGAACGTACTTGAGCTGCAAGCTCAGTTTGGTGGGACGGATGAGTTCTTCATAAGTGCGTTCTGGGTCCGGGCTCCCTTCGAGCACTGTTCCTTCATCCGAATTCCAAATCGAAGCCCAATCAGTGATACCTGGTGAAACGGAAAGGATAGCCTTCTGCTCAGGGTTGAAAGTTTTTGTATATTTCTCGACTTCAGGTCTCGGTCCTACAAGGCTCATTTCGCCGCGTAGAACATTAATAAACTGCGGAAGTTCGTCGAGCTTATATCGGCGAAGATACTGCCCTACTTTAGTGATTCGGATGTCGTCTTTAGCTGTGGCCGAACCACCTTTGGACTCCGCCTCAGAGGGCATGGACCGGAATTTCAGTATGGGAAATGGAACGCCCTTGCGCCCGAGGCGCCGGCCCTTGTAAAACACTGGTCCGGGCGAGGTGATCGCGACGGCAAGTGAGATAAGCAGGAAGACAGGTAGTAAACCGGCGATCACAAGCGAGGAGATGAGAATATCGAGGCTGCGCTTAGCAACTGGAGTCAATCTCCGGAGTGAACGCCTGTTCAAAGCTGCCCTACTTAGAATCATAAAGTAAATTTCCAGTGTCTCCACGATCACTCGATCATTTGAAAACTCCGCAACGGCAAAGTGCCTCCCCTTTCGTCCCATCCTTAAGCGAAGCGCGGGGCTTTCGATTAGTATGCGCAGCGACTGAGCCAACATTTCGGCATTACGGATGTCGACCAGCAAGCCGTTGTGGCCGTGTCTAACGATTTCCCGACAGCCGGGAACATTCGTCGTGACGATAGCCCTTCCCGATGCCGCAGCTTCTATCAAAACTTTCGGCACGCCTTCCCGGTAAGATGGCAGACAAATGATATTCGAGCCCGAGATGACTTTGCACATATCGCGCTGGTAACCAGACCATTCAACCAGTCCACTATCACGCCACGAAGCCAGTTGCTCAGCGGGAACGGCGCTGGGATTTCCCGCGTCCGTGTCTCCAACCAGACAGAACCGCGCAGCCACTCCCTGGCTTTTCAATATCTTTGCTGCTTCTACAAACTCGATGACACCTTTGTCCTTCAACATTCGCGAGGCGAGCGTGACAATCGGAACGCCGTCGGGTTCCGGCGATGGCAAAAAATTGGAAACATCCACCCCGGAACCGCGGACCAAAAAGCAGTTCGCTTCGCTTGCTACCCGGGCTGAAGTGAAAACTTGGCAATCGTCGGGATTTTGAAAAATCAAAGCTGAATTCTTGTGGCGGAATCCCAATCGGCATCCCAACAAAGTCAACATACGCATCATCTGCGCTTTTCGCGATTCAGAAA
>CAXUBB010000255.1:0-8072 GCA_964249105.1 uncultured Bryobacteraceae bacterium
CACGGATGGAAAAATGTGGGCGAAACGCCCGCCACTTATTTCGTTCTCGCCATCGGGAAACAGGACACATAGCAGTTTTGCAGCGACGAGTTATTTTTCCGGCGGCAACTCAGCCGTTAAATCCAGGGCGCGGCCATGGTTTGGATTGAGCGCCAGCACTCCATCGAGCAGACGCCGGGCCAATTTGTATTGACCAAGCCCCAGGCGCGCTTGCGCTTGCAAGAAGAGCCCCGTCGCACGGCTGCGTTTGGCTCCATCCTCCTTAAACTGATGGAGAGCCGGAAGCGCCGTCAGTTCCTCGCCTTTTGGTTTCTCGCGGGCCAGCTTGCGTCCTGCAAACCAGAGTTCCCGCAGCAGCTTACGGGAGGCAAAGCGATCGCCTAAACGATCCAGCGCGAGGCCGCTATAGAACACCATCTCCGAAGGAACTCCGCCCGAGATCTCCCGAACATTTACTTTTAAATCAGCGGCTTTCCGCCAGTACTCCCGCGCGGAAGATCTTTCCTGCGCGGCATGATGCGCTTCTCCCAACCAGAACCAAATTTCGGGCGCATGGGCGTGTCGGTGCTGCGCTCCGCCGAGACTTGCCGGTGAGTGCAGCGCGGCGAAAAACAAGTTCAAGGCGCGCATGGGATCGCCAGTCTTGAGCGCTTGCCGGCCCAGTTTCAAATTGGCGCGAACATACTGCTCCAGCGCCATTCCGTTCCCGCTTTCGCCGGGTTGAAATGGGCGGGACGAGAGCAGCGCCAATGCCTGCGGCGGTTGATTGATGTCGTTGGAGAGCGCCGCCCATTGCATGGCAAGATCGTCATGCGATTCAGCCAGCGACGGACGCGCTTCGAACTCCTTCAAACGAATCGCGGGCGGCACGCCGGCGCGCTTCCAGAGTTGATCGCGCTCATAGAGAATACGGGCATCGGCCCCGTCAGCGGCCAGCGCCTTATCAAAAGCCTCGAACGCTTTGGGCATGTCGTTCCGGATGTTATAGTAGCCGATTCCCAGGTTCCGCCAGACGGCGGCCAATGATCCGTCCAGAGCGGCGGAGCTTTCCCACAGCTCCAACGCTTCCTCGTAACGCCCTAGGCCATACAACAGATTGGCGAGATAGTACTGCGCCCGGGCATCATGGGGCTGTAAAGCCACGGCACGCGCCAGAACTACCATCTCTTCGATCCGGTGCGGCGAGAAGCGTTCGGGCGAGCTTTGCGCCGCAGCAAGATACTCCCGCTGCGCGGACGGGAGATCGCCCGTTCTCGTGTAAAAACTTGCTAACGCATAATGCACGGCGGGCAGAGAGCCGTCTTCCACGAACAGATCGGCAGCGGTCAGAACTTCGATGGCGGCCTGGTACAGCCCCGCCCGGCCATAATCGAAAGCAAGGTCCAGGCGAGTTTGGTTATCGCCCGGAATGGGACGCCCGCTCCCATAGCAAGCCCAGGCATCCAACGGGTCAAGCGCCAGAGATTCGCGCAGCAACTGTTCCGCCTCATTGTTTCTGCCGAAACGCCGGAACAGGGCTGCCGCCAGATTCCGCGCGTTGTTGTTATCCGCGTTCAGGCGCAGAGCTTCATACAGACGCTTCGGCGCCGCGCCATAGTTGCCCCGTTTCGTATCAAGCTCGGCCAGGGCGTACAACGAGGGAGCGCGCCAGGAAAAGCTCCCGCTTGCCCGGTGAAACGCATCGTAAGCTTCCTCGTCACGCTCTCCATAGCGAAGCGTGAGACCGAGATTATAGAACGGCTCACAGTCGTAAGCCTGGGAGTTTCGCGCCGTTAGTGTCGCAATCGCCTGGCGGAAGTGAGCCTCCGCCTCAAGAAAGTTTCCGCGCTGCAATTGCCAAAGCCCCAGAGCGTTATGGCAACGTGAGTCGCCTTCCTCGCGGCGCAACCCTTCCCGCCAGTAATCTTCCGGTTGTCGCGCGGCATTACGCCTTTGCCGGAGCTGCAAGCCGATCAAATAGAGTTGCTCAACCGTTTCCACTTTTTTAGGCGAAGGTAACGGCCCGGCATCCAACGGAGCAGGCAACCCGGTCTTTTCAGGCTCGCCGGGAGTGTAGCTCATCAACAGCCTGCCGGCTGAGGTCAGAACCTTCAATGTCAACTCATCGGACCGCGCATCCGCGGGCAGGATGGATTCCTCAACAAAAGGCATGGCGGGATGAAGATCACGCGTCCATTGCGCCAAAACGTTCCCGCCGTGCTCGATTGCAACCATAGCCTTCGGGAACGCGCGTGTGACACAGACGCCGATTTGCATGGACTCATTCTGTATCCGCCAACTAACGGCGGCATCCAGATTTGCTTTCCGCGCCGGGCCCATCGTCCCGATGGGATACCAGAACTGGCTGAACGCTTTTGTTTCGTACGGAGCAAGAAACGAGAAGTTCGCCGAGTCCTGCGGGTACTGGTCGGCTATGTGAACTATTCCAGCCTGAAGATCGGGATCGTAGCGGCAGGAGAAGTCTCCGGAAAGGCTGTCGGCCGGCCAGAGAAAGCTCTGCGCGAGCGGAGTGCGATTAAAGAGGCGCACCTTCATCTCGACATAAGCGCGTCCCGGGTAAAGGCAGACGCCGTGCATTCCCTTCATGCGCGAGGTTGGATCATAATAACCGCACCAAACAGTCTTTGATCCGTCAGGATGCTCTTCTATGTAAGTCGAGACCGGGAAGCGGGCAGATGAATCATCAGCATGCGGCCAGCCGAAGATAGCGTTCGACTGCCGGGAGAAAAATTCGTAGCCGGTGGTTTTGTCCAAGCCAAGCTGGATACGGCCGCCCATTTCGGGCAGAAGCATCAGGCGGACGAACTCATTTTCCAGATGAATGGCTTGCCCGTACGGCGGCGCGGTGACGGCTTCCGACCAAGCCTTGACCGGACCCTGTTGTGATTCTGGAGCAGGCGACAGCGCAGGGCGTTCCCTAAGCTCGCCGTGAGGGAGAGTAGACATGAAAATTACTTCGTGAAAGCAGGTAAAACCAACTTCCACTGTAGTTCATGGAGGCGATGTCCGGCCCCTATTCAAAAGGCTCGTCGGCTGACGGCCCAAACAGGCCCGGCACCGGAAGGTTGAGCAGGCGCAGATAAACGCCCAGTTGAGCGCGATGATGCACCAGATGATTCAAGAACATGGTGCGGTATAAGACCACTCGGGGCAGATCAACAAATACACGCTCTCCCACAAACAATTTCCAGGGCTGTTTCAAATGTTCGTCCGACGACTCGGCCAGGTGGGACTTTGCTTCCGCCGCTGTGCGTTCCAGTTCCGTCAATAGATGGGCAGTGGACTCGAAAATAATATCAGGAAACTTCTCTTTCGCTAAATTCAATTCGTCGGTCGTGAGCATACGCGTGCAAAACTGAGGGAGTCTGGCAACGTGCAGGGCAAGCCGGCCAATGGGCATCGACTTTTCATGCGGCTTCCATTGCGGATCTTTTTCAGGAATACGTTCGAGAGTGCGACGCGTGTTGGCAATCTCGTGGTCAAAGTCGAGCAGAAGAGTTTCAGCAATCGTCATGGGGCCTCCAATTCTAGCGGATCTTTTTAGGCGAATAAAAAGCGAATCTAATTATCTATATCACTAGTTGGCGGCGAAAACAATCCCTAAAATGCAGAACTCCGTGCAGGGCCGGAACCCTGCACGGAGTTGGAGTGGTTAAGGGTTTTATTTGAATACGCTGCTTAGTTCTTCACAGCTTTACGACGCGCCACGAGGCCCGCGCCGAGGAGGCCCACACCCATCAGGAGCATGGAAGCCGGTTCGGGAACCGCAGGAGCAGCCGTCGCGCTGAAAGAGGCGGAGTAGGTGATACCGGTTAAGGTTTGGCCGTTGCTCAACTGCGAGATGATCTGCGGAATCGTGCCGTCCAGAGCGGTTTGCGTCGAGAAGATGGAAGTCGTGTACGACGTACCGGTAGCAGAGGTTCCCGTATAGGAGTTACCGTTTAACTGCAAAGAAGCAATCACGGTGTTGCTGCTGAGTTGGAAGAGCGTGAAGGGCGAGCCGGCCGGAGTACATTCAGCACCCATGGCGCTGCTGCCGCAGCCAGCCTGCGTTCCCACTCCAGGAGCGATATAAGTCAAGTCGAAAGTAATCGGCGTCGCAACGCCGTCCGTAAAGTGGACGAAGTTCACGACGTTCGTATTGCCCGTCTGGGGTCCGCCCGTCAGACTCATAATGGTGCCGCCCTTCAAGCCGGTGAAGTCGCCGGTTTCCATGGCTCCGGCAGTGGTTACGAACGTGGGCGAAAAGTTAATAGAATTAGCGCTGACGGTGACGTTTCCGGCGATGTTAGCCTGACCGTTAACTGGCGTAGCTTGCGCTGTTGTTGCAAGAAACGAGAGTGGAAGGGCGAGTAAGCCGGCGAGAATAGAACGATTCAATTTCATGGTATTAATTAGTCCTCCGAAAAATTTGCATAACCAGCGCTTGGCTGGCCTTCGAAGGCATCTTGTCATGAATGGAACGCTGCTGTCAGCAGTCAGCGCGTACTAGCCAGTTCGGGATAAAGGCTTCAAATTCGCTCAAACTAGAAACAAAACTCTTATAAATTGATTTAGTCCTAGAAGTACTCAAACCACTTAGAACTGTCGCTAAATCGGGCGCTAAACTCTTACAAGGCTATTTGGATTGTTCAACCATTAAGTTGTTGGTCACCGAGAAAACATTAGGCACGGCGTTCGCTCGTACATTGATCAGGTTTTTGTCAAATTGATTGGCGACAACTCCTTCCAATGTCACGTGGCCATTCTCCACGATGATGTGAATGGAAGGCAAGGCCCGGTATCCATAGCGCGTTCCCAATTGAGGGTCGCCATAGATGGCGCGGTACTCGGCCCGGCGAATCTGGTCGTCCATGGGCGAGAGCGGAAGCACTTTGATCTCATTCACGACTTGAGTAACGCCCTCGATACGCTTCACAACATTTTCAGCGTCCGATTTCAGGGTCGGTCTCGCCACAGAACCCAGCAGCGTGACTGTGCCTCCGTCCACCCGGAACGCCAAGTCGTCAAAAATACCGTAGTACGGAAGCGTCACCAACTCATGGCGCACCTCATGCACAATGCGGGCTTCATTGTTGTCTCCGGGCACAAAGGCGTCGTTATGTTGTTTGTTCTGACCAGCCGCCATTAAACCGAAAGGCAGGCAAGAGATGAGCAGAAATAATGTAGATCGTCGGAGCATGATTGTTTATTCCCCCTAGTAGAGACGCGCGGGAGTACGAACTAAGATCAGGTAAAAGCACTTATGCAAGGAGCATTTTATGCCTTTAAGTAAGCCGTTTTTCCGTATTCACGAAAACCCTGGTTGCAGGCCAGACGGCGGCAATATAGGCGGGAGGAGAAAATCAATCGTCTTCAGCAAAGTTGGGGGCGGGTTATACTCATGCTTAATTGCCCGGCGCTGTTCCGAGTCGAAAAGCCGCCGGTTTAGGAGAAAGCAGCTTCAGGAAAAATGGCTACCTCCCCTTTGCCCTCGGAACGTATCGTTGCCGCTCCGTTTACTGGGTATGAACTGGCGCCCTCTTATGACGAGATGTTTCGTGCCGCCGGACGCCCCAGGAGCCACTATCGGCAACTATATTCCCGGCTGTTAAATCAGCCCTCGGAGGAGTTGCGGCGCAGCAAACAGGAAGCGGACCAATCTTTTTTTAATCAGGGAATCACCTTTACGGTCTATGGCCGGAGCGAAGGCACGGAGCGCATCTTTCCCCACGATCTGCTGCCGCGCATTATTCCCAGCGCTGAATGGGAAGTCATCGAGCGAGGGCTGAAGCAGCGCGTGCTTGCGCTGAACCTTTTCCTCAAAGATGCCTATCATGAGCGCCGGATTGTGAAGGACGGCGTGATTCCCGGCGAGGTCATTTTCACGTGCCGTCATTTCCGGCGGCAGATGCGCGGCGTACGGGTATCGCGTGATGTGTATGTCAGCATTTGCGGGACCGACCTGATTCGAACGCCGGACGGCCGGTTCGTTGTGCTGGAAGACAATTTGCGCGTCCCGAGCGGCGTCTCTTACATGCTCACCAGCCGCAAGGTGATGAAGCAGATCTTCCCCACGTTGTTTCGCAAGTGCGGGGTCAGGCCGATTGAACAATACAGCCAGGTGCTGCTTTCCACTCTGCGGGCTTTGGCGCCGGAAGGCAGGTCGAACCCGACGATTGTTCTGCTGACTCCCGGCGTTTACAACTCGGCGTATTTTGAGCACACGTATCTGGCCCGGCAGATGGGCATTGAAATGGTCGAGGGGCGCGACCTAGTGGTTCACGATAACTCTGTTTATATGCGCACCACGTCAGGCTTGCAGCGGGTGGATGTCATTTACCGCCGGGTCGATGATGACTTTCTTGATCCCCTGGCGTTCCGTCCCGATTCCGCGCTGGGATCCGCCGGCCTGTTCAACGCTTATCGTTGCGGCAATGTGGTTCTGGCCAATGCGCTCGGCACGGGCGTGGCGGATGATAAGGCGATTTATGCCTATGTGCCCGCCATGATCCGTTATTACCTGGGCGAAGATCCGGTGCTTGATAATGTTGAGACCTTTTTAATGACTGACGAAGCGCAACGCAATCATGTTTGCGGCAATCTCGACAAATATGTCGTGAAGGCCGTGGGTGAATCGGGCGGTTACGGGATGTTAATCGGTCCGCACAGTTCGGCGGAGCAGCGGGAAGAGTATCGCCTTCGTATTCTGGCCGATCCGCGCAACTATATCGCGCAGCCAACGCTTTCGCTTTCCACCGCGCCCTGCTTGATCGAGGAAGACCGCATTGAGCCGCGCCATATCGATCTTCGCCCGTATGTTCTTTACGGCGGCGACGAGGTGACGGTAGTGCCGGGGGGCCTGACTCGCGTGGCTCTTCGGAAAGGATCGCTCGTCGTCAATTCATCACAAGGCGGAGGGTCCAAGGATACTTGGGTTTTACAGAATTAAGGATGCCAGTTCATGCTTTCCCGCGTAGCCGATAGCCTTTACTGGATGAGCCGCTACTTTGAGCGGGCGGACCATTGCGCGCGCATTTTAGAGGCGAATTACAATCTGCTTTTGAATCCTTCGAAGCCGTCCCGGGAACAGCGACTGAACCGGATCACTTTGTCGCTGGGACTGAATCCGGACCCGGCCGCGACGGATTCGCAAACGGCCATGCTGCGATTGATTGCTCAGCCGGGGAACCGGTTCACCATTGTCTCCTGCATCACCAGCGCGCGTGAAAATGCGAGCCAGGTCCGCGAGCAGATTTCTTCCGAGATGTGGGAGCGGTTGAATCAGCTTTATCACGGCGTTATCTCCGTCCGCAACAGCAGCGCGACAGATGGTGATCCGTTGCGTTTGCTGATGTCATTCCACGAGGGCGCTTATCAGTTTTACGGCGTCACTGACATGACGATGAGCCACGGTGAGGGATGGTATTTCATTCAACTGGGCAAGTTTATGGAACGGGCTTGCGGCTTATCGGTACTGCTGGATGCGCACTTCTCCGCTCTCAGCGGCGCGGATGATCTGGACTGGGCCGGATTGCTGGCGAGCTGCTCGGCCTTTGAGGCTTACCGGAAAGTGTACACGGCGGATTTGACGGCAGATCGCGTGGCGGAATTCCTGCTGTTGAATCCAGAGTTCCCGTATACGGTGCGGTACTCGACGGAGAGGATGCACTCAGCTTTGAACGCCATCGCGGAGTGGACGACCACGCGCAAGGCGGCGCGCATTGAGCGCATGATTGGCCGTTTACGATCCTCGCTGGCCTATGTCCAAATTGACGAGGTGATGGCGCGCGATTTTCATTCGTACCTCCAGTCGGTGCTGGAGCAATGCCACGAGTTGCACTCCGCCGTGCATGAGGTTTATACGGATTATCCGATTGAGTCCGCTCTCGAGGTTTGATGTTTTACGCTGTTCGACATTTCAACCGTTATCGGTATAGCCGCCCGATCTGGCAGAGCGTCATGGAAGTGCGCATGCACCCGCGCAGCGAGCAATTGCAGCGGTGTTTCACATTTCAGTTGGCGGTGAGTCCACGGTCGCGCATCTTCTCCTATACCGACCATTTAGGGAACTTAGTTCACCACTTCGACAT
>CAXUBB010000256.1:0-8058 GCA_964249105.1 uncultured Bryobacteraceae bacterium
TGATTACCTCCGCACGGGAAAATACTGCTTGACAACGACCAGCCCTCTCATAGAGAACTCACGTTAGAATAAGGCTTTTGGAAGTTTAACGTTTAGAGGAGATCCATGGCCGGAAAGAAGATTGGAATTTTAACCGGTGGAGGCGATGTTCCCGGCCTCAACTCTGTTATCAAAAATGTTGTTTACCGCAGCACCAGCGATGGACATGAAGTGACAGGAATTCGTTTGGGCTGGAAAGGCTTGACGGATTTGAACTTTGACGATCCGGAGAGCGTGAAGCATTATGTGCTGCCGTTGAATCGGGAGAACACGAGAACCATCGACCGCACGGGCGGCACCTTTCTGCACACCAGCCGCACCAGTCCGTCAAAGATGAAAAAGATTCCCGCCTTTTTGAATTCAGCGGATTTTCCGTCCGCGCAGACCACCAAGGATGGGACGACCGCCACGACCTACGATTTGAGCAAACACGTGCTGTCAAATCTCGAAAAGCTGGACATCGATCATCTGATTGCGATCGGCGGCGACGACACCCTGAGCTATGCCGCGATTCTCAGCAAACTCGGTTTCAATGTGATCGGCGTTCCCAAGACGATGGATAATGACGTGCGCAACACCGAGTACTGTATCGGCTTCTCGACCGCCATCTCCCGCGCCAAGGAAGCGATTGCACGCCAGCGCACAACGGTCGGCTCGCATGAGCGCGTGGGCATCTTCCGCGTCTTCGGGCGTGATGCCGGCTACACCGCGCTTTACACGGCGTATGTCACGTCAATCCGCTGCGGCATTCCTGAATATCAGTTTGATCTCGATCACATGATCGACCTGCTGATGACCGACAAGCGCAACAATCCGAGCAATTACTGTTTGGTCATCCTGTCGGAAGGCGCGACCTGGAAGGGTTATCAGGTGAAGGAATACGGCGATCCCGATGCGTTTGGGCATCGCAAAAAGTTCAGCGTGGCCGAGGCGTTCAGCGATGAGATTGCGGCCAAGACAGGTTCGGAAACGGTGGTCAGCGACTTAACCTATGACCTTCGCAGCGGCGCGCCGGACTTTTTAGACACACTGGTCGCCACCACATTCGGCACCATGGCTTACGACGCGATCACGTCGCAAAAAACGGGGCTGATGGCTTCGATTACGGACGGAAAATTCGCCATGGTTGAGATTCCCGACCCGAAGCTTGGGCCGCGGCACGTCGATATCGAAAAGATGTATAACACGGAGCGTTACCGCCCCAGCTACACCAATAAGGAAGGCTTGCCGGTCTTTTTGACTCACGCCTGATTGAATGCCGAAGCAGTCCCCCAACCCGGACCTGCCGCTTTCCGAGGTTGTTGAAGCGCAGGGCCACCTTATCGATTCCCATATCATGGAGCGGATCTTCGACTCGGTCGTCGAGTTCGGAGGCCGCTTTGAGGTAGAACAGTTCCGCATCGGCCGTACGAACGGCGATCCGTCATCATTGCGTCTCCGCGTGGAGGCTCCTTCCGAGGAGCAGATGGAACACATGATGACGCAGTTGCTCGGCCTCGGCTGCGCTCCCATCGACTCGGGAGACGCCGAACTGAAAACGGCCGAGAAGGACCGCTGCGCGCCGGAAGACTTCTATTCGACCACGAACCAGCGCACGCTGGTCCGCCATCGCGGCCAATGGCTCGAAGTGCAAAACCAACGCATGGACGCGATGATCGTTATTCGCGACGGCGTGGCGCAGTGCCGCCGCTTGCGCGATATCAAAGCTGGTGATCCGGTGGTGACCGGGATGCGCGGCATTCGAGTCATTCCGGAAGCCAAGGAGCGTGATCGCATGGCGTTCGCGTTCATGAGCAACGATATTTCCTCGGAACGCCAAGTCGAGACCGCCGTGGCGCAAACGGCGGCCATCATGCGGCAGGTTCGTGAAGACGGCAGAAAGATTGTGGCTGTCGCGGGTCCGGTGGTGGTCCACACCGGCGGTTGCGAGCCGCTGACGAAGCTCATTCGGAGCGGGTGGATTGATGCTGTGCTGGCGGGCAATGCTTTGGCGGTCCATGATATTGAATCCGCTCTCCTCGGCACATCTCTTGGCGTTCGCACACAGGATGGCAGGCTGGAGGAGCACGGGCACCGTAATCACATGCGCGCGATCAACGCGATCAATCATGCCGGCGGGATTGCCCAGGCTGTTGAGGCGGGAATTCTGATAAAAGGCGTTATGTACGAGTGCGTCAAGGCCGGAGCGCCGTTTGTGCTGGCGGGAAGCATTCGCGATGACGGTCCTCTGCCTGAGGTCATTACCGATATGAACCGGGCGCAGGATGCCTATGCCGCGCAACTGCGCGAAGCGGGCGTGGTTTTGTGCTTAAGCTCCATGCTGCATTCAATTGCGGTCGGCAATATGCTTCCCGCATGGGTCAAAATAGTGTGTGTGGATATTAATCCGGCGGTTCCCACGAAGGTCAGTGATCGCGGCACCGGTCAGGCGGTCGGAGTCGTAACCGATGTTGGTCTGTTTCTTGAATTATTGGCCCGGAAGTTAAACGCTCAATGAGAATCAATCGTCAGTATACCGATGAACACGCCCAAGCAGGCGTCGAGGCGGATCTACCCGCCATTGAGACCTGGCCCAATCAGTACAGCGACTACGAAATTGAGATCGTCATGCCTGAGTTTACGTCGGTCTGCCCTAAGACAGGACTTCCCGATCACGGCACCTTGCGTCTGATTTACACTCCCGATAAACTCTGCCTAGAGTTGAAGTCCCTCAAAATGTACACCTTGGCTTATCGGAACCTCGGAATTTTCCAGGAAAACGCCGTGAATCGAATGTTGGCCGATGTGGTGAGCGCAGCCGATCCCGTGCAGGCAATCGTGATCGGCGACTGGGCTCCGCGCGGCGGCATTTCCACCCGCGTCACCGCCAAGTACCGGCGGGGAGTTGATTCGCCGCCCCAGCCCAGCGGAGCGGAACGAAACGGCTCCCATCATATTTGAGCGCCCTTATGCTGAAACGGCCGGCTCGCTTTCTTGCGTTTTGGATCACGGCGGGCATCGTCTGTGCCGCCGAGTTCCGGACGGGTCAAGCGGCGCGGGCCGTAATAGGCCAGTCGTCTTTCACTGCTCATGAAAAGGGCATTGCGGCGCAAAGCCTGGTTTTTTCGAACGGTAAACTTTATGCCGCTGACGCGTCCGGACGTGTGCTGACTTTCGATCACATTCCAGAGCCAGGTGACGATATCGCCGATAAGCCTGTTCCGGGCTGTGCTGTTTGCGGCTTTTCGCCCTCCGCGGCAGTGAGCCAACCGGTTTCGCCCGCCGCCGCTCGCTATAGCTCTTTCGGAAACGCCCTTGCTGTTGTGGACGTGATCAGCCGCCGTGTTTTAGTGTGGCGGGATACCCGCTCCGCCCACGCCGCGTACGGACCTGACATCATTCTGGAAGCCGATCGTGAGGACAGTCCCATAGATAACTCAACTCTTATCGAGCCGGTTTCCGTAGCCTTGGATGGTAAGCGTCTTTTTGTAGGTGATAAGGCGCTTCGTCGCGTTCTGGTCTGGAATACCTTGCCGACAAGCGGCGATCAAGGCGCTGATGCCGTGCTCGGTCAATCGAGTTTGACAGCGCTGGACAGCGCCACGAACGGGTCGGATCGTTTTGCCTCTCCTCAGGCGTTGGTTTCGGACGGAACGAATTTGTTCGTCGCGGATGGGGGAAATCGCCGCATTCTCGTTTTCTCCCCCAGCGACACTCCTTTGGCTCAAGACGCGGTTGTCAACTCAGCCAGCTTCAAAGGGGGGCCGCTTGCTCCCGGCACGCTGATTACGATCAATGGACAACATCTCGCTGAGGCTTCGGAGACTGCCGTGGATGACGGGAAACATAATCTTCCGGCACAGCTTGCCGGTGTCCAGGCTGTGCTCGATGGTCATCGGCTCCCCTTGGTCTCTGTTTCGCCGGAACAGATCCGGGCGCAATTGCCTTACATCCTCAGCGGCACTGAAAGCAGTCTTTATGTGCGTAGCGAATCGGGAAATGGCACCGTAATCACAACCAACGCGGTCGCAATTCAAACGATTCCCGCCGCTCCCGGTATTTTTGCCTTATCCGGCTCCGAGCCGAGGAGCGGCATGCTTCTTCATGCCGGGGCGGATACAAACGCCGCAGGCGCTCCGGTCACCTCCGATGATCCGGCGAAACCTGGGGAAGCGCTCACGATTTGGGCAACCGGTTTAGGAGCTATCAATTCCTCTGATTTCGGCAAAGCGGTCGAGGCAGGACAGCCCTATTCCGGGCCTGATTCCGAAACCCAAGTGCCGGTTGAAGCTTATTTGAACGGTCAGCCGATTCCGGTTCTTCACGCGGGATTAGCGCCAGGCGCGGTGGGAATTTATGAGGTTCAAGTTCTTTTGCCCGCCAGCTTTTCCCCCGGCACTTCGGGCAGTCTGCTCATCTCTCAGGCGGGGATGGGCAGTAACGTTGTTACTTTTCCCCTCGCGCCCGTCATCCATTAATCGATGCATCAGCTTCGTTGGCATGCTCTCTTGCAGCAATGGGTCGTCGTCACGACCGCCCGCCAGAATCGTCCGCAGATGCCCGTCAACTGGTGTCCGTTCGATCCCGGCTCGGGCCGCGTTCCGGACCACTATGACGTTTATCTGTATCCGAACGATTTTCCGGCCTTTGCTCCGGACGGAGACCCGTTCCAACCCGACCCTCATCCTGCCTTATTTGCGGAAACAGGTCCGCGAGGGGCTTGCGACGTGATCCTTTATTCTCCCGAACACACCCTGCCGCCTTCTGCCTTGCCCATCGAAAACTGGGTGAAAGTGATTGAGTTGTGGACGGAGCGCACCCGGCAACACACCGCTAATCCCGATATTGCTTTTGTTGCCGTCTTCGAAAATTGCGGGGAAGCCGTGGGCGTTACCATGCCGCATCCGCACGGCCAGATTTATGCCATGCCGTTTAGCTCTCCCGCCGGGCAAAAGGAGTTGACCGCCGCCCGCGAGTTTGCCGAGTTGAATCACGGCGCAAACCTGTTCGAGCAACTGTTTGAGGAAGAGTTAAAAGCCAAGGTGCGCCTTGTTACCGAGAATGACGATTTTGTCGCGTTCGTGCCCTATGCGGCGCGCTTTCCAGCCGAGGTCTGGATTTACGGACGCCGCTCCACGCGCACGCTCGTGGATCTGACCGAAGCGGAGCGGAAAAATCTGGCTGAAATCATCAGCATTGTGCGCAAGAAATACGATAATCTATATGGCTTCCTGATGCCTCTCATGATGGCCGTCAAGCAAGCCCCTCTGCATCAGCCGGAAGCCATTTATCGTTTTCATATCCAGTTTTTGCCTTTGCAGCGCAGCCCGACGAAGCTCAAGTATCTGGCAACTATCGAGACTGGTTACGGCACATTCCTAGCTGATACCGCTCCTGAGCAGATGGCGGACAATCTCCGGCGCTCCGAGCCTGCCACCGCTTATTCCGGCTCGTAAGGTTTCAAGCGATTCTGTAGCAGGAGTTCGCGGGCGGTTTCCAGATCCTTGGGCGCTACATAAAAGAAAGCTCCGGTGAGATCGCGTTTAATAAAAAAGCCGCCCGTGTATGTTCCTGTTTCAACCAGGTAATCGACGCCGGCCGCAGTCAGAACGTTTTCAAGACTCAGGGCATCGCTCAATCGATGCGCCATGTAAACCAGATCAAGTTCTGCCTCGCCGAAGTAGTCTGCTGGACGTTTCATCTATTCTCCGCTTCGTTCCGCTAGTCTTAAGAAAGAGAGCAAACACCGTTCTCTTTGGTTGTAACTCACATTCATGCGGGTATTTTTAACATTCCATCGCCGGTTCCGGGAGACGCGCATGTTTGTCCGCGCCATGGCTTCCGCCGCTCATCCGATTGTGGCGCAAATCGTTCCGATTCGCCGCTGCAATCTGGCTTGTACGTATTGCAATGAGTATGATAAGCACTCGCCGCCCGTGCCGACGGATGAGATGCTCCGGCGCATCGATAAACTGGCTGAGCTGGGAACGAGTATTGTCACCTTCAGCGGCGGCGAGCCTACTCTGCACCCGGATCTAGATATCCTGATCCGGCGCGTTCGCGGCAACGGGGCGATTGCCACTCTGATTACGAACGGTTATTTGCTCACGCCGGACCGCATTAAGGATCTGAACAAAGCCGGACTGGATCACCTGCAGATCAGTATCGATAATGTTCAGCCGGACGAAGTTTCCAAAAAGAGCCTGAAAGTCCTTGACCGTAAACTGCAATGGCTCTCCGAATATGCCCATTTTGATGTGACCATCAATTCCGTTCTCGGCAGCGATATTCAACAGCCCGACGACGCTTACCAGATCGCGGCGCGCGCTCGCCAGCTTCGCTTCAACAGCACGGTCGGGATCTTGCACAACGGCAGCGGTCAATTGGAGCCGCTGAGCGGATTGCAAACGAAGGTTTACGAAAAGATCCAGGCGCTTGGAAAGGGCTTGTTTTCGTTTGCGCACCACGACGGATTTCAAGGCAATATCGTCCGGGCGCTGCCGAATCAATGGCATTGCCCCGCAGGCGGACGCTTTCTATATATCTGTGAGGACGGCTTGGTGCATTATTGCTCCCAACAGCGGGGACATCCCGGTATTCCGCTCGAAAAGTATACGACCGAGGACATCATCCGCGAAGGAGCGAAACCGAAGGGATGCGCGCCGTTCTGCACCATTTCCTGCGTTCATCAGACGGCCATGCTGGACGATTTCCGCACCCGTCCCAAGCAGACCTTGGCGGGTATTATCAGCCGCCGGAAAGAACGCGATCCTGGATGGCGGGTTCCGGCGTCCGTCCGCACCTTAGAGTGGATGTTCCTGCGGGACTCGCGCGTGCGCGATGTATTTGGCGCGGCTGCTTTGAAACTGCTGCGTGTTCGGAGGGGGTAGTGTTACGATGCAACGCAGTGGCAAAAATGAATTTGACGACCAAGGCCTGCGCTGCCGCGTGCTGTCTCCTGCTGGGATCTTGTAGCACGGCACCCCCCAAGCCGACTACGCCCGCTCTGACGCAAGGGACTGCGGTAGCGCTCATGCAAGTAAATGCCAAAGCTAAAACCTGGCTGGAACATGTAAGAAAAGAAAATGCCAGTTGCGATTATAAGTTGGATATTCCCGATCAAGCCTCCCACCCCACAACGATTGACTTGGATCATATCGTCGTCTGCGGCGGTCGTCCGAGTCCCATGGCGCTGGACGCCAGTATTTCGTTCGCCTACGATCAAAATGCCGGACATTGGGTGATTACGCGCTTTTTGAGTTAAGGCGCAGATTAGCCTGTCAATTGCCCATCGAGATCACGGGCTAACGGGAAACTACTCAGATCTTTTCAGTTCCGCAACCTGCAAAGACCCGTGAACTTCTACAATAGAGATATGCCTTTTCCTTCCCTGCGAGCCGGCGCCCTTGCAGGTTTGTGCCTGATGATTTCTTCGCTCTTGTTTGCGCAAGACTGGAAAACCGCCGCTTCCTTGCCGGGAGTCGATTTTAAGGGCTTGTCTTCCGCTCAGAAGGCCAGCGTGCTCAAGGTGCTGCGCGAGCATGATTGCTCCTGTCAATGCGGCAGGAAGCTGGCGCAGTGCCGTGTGGAAGATCCGGGCTGCGCCTACAGCACGAACCTGGCGGCTACCGCCATTGCGGCCGTGAAAGCAGGCAAGAGCGAGTCCCAAACTCTGGCCGCGATTGACTCTTCCAAATGGGCGCACGCGCAGGAGCCTCAGATTTTGAGCGATCCCGTCAACATCCCGGTGGCGGGCGCTCCCATAACCGGTCCGGCAGGCGCTCCAATTACGCTGGTTGAGTTTTCCGACTTTCAGTGCCCTTACTGCTCGGCGGCGGTAGGGCAGTTGAAAGCAGTTTTGAAGATGTACCCCACACAGGTGAAACTCATCTTCAAACAATTCCCGCTGGAGATGCACCCGCAAGCTGACCTGGCGGCGGCGGCGGCCGTGGCCGCGCAAAAGCAAGGCAAGTTCTGGGTTTTGCACGACGCCATGTTCGCCCACCCCGAAGAGCTTTCCCGCAAAGGAATCGTGAGCCT
>CAXUBB010000257.1:0-665 GCA_964249105.1 uncultured Bryobacteraceae bacterium
GAACGAGAAAGACAACAAAATTCTGTTAGCCAGTTCGGACGAATTCAAGCTGAAAGCAGTAACAGAAATCCTGGGCCAAAAACTGGTCAAGCGCAACGTTCCGCTGAAGGGCTTGCAGTATGGCGAGATTGCCCCGGCTTCGCACAACAGCGTGCGCCAGGAGATCACGCTGCAGCAAGGTATTTCAACCGAAAAAGCCAGGGAAATCACCAAGCTGATTAAGGACAGCAAATTGAAAGTGCAGGCGAGCATTCAAGGTGACGTCGTGCGCGTCAGCGGCAAGGATCGCGACACGCTGCAACAAGCCATTGCCTTACTGCGCGGCAAGGACTTCGGCATTGACATGCAGTTCACAAACTACCGCACGAACTAATGCCCCGGCGCATCGAAAGCTTATTTCTGCCCGGTCCCGCCGGTAAACTGGAAGCGATGCTGGAGGAGCCGGAGGACGGCACTCCTTCTCAAGCGGCGCTGGTGTGTCATCCGCATCCGAAGGGAGGCGGAACCATGCACAATAAGGTGGTTTACCGGCTGGCGCGAGGACTCCGGCGGACCGGCTCGGTGGTGCTCCGGTTCAATTATCGGGGGGTTAATTTAAGCGAAGGCGAGTATGACGGCGGGCGCGGCGAAACAGAAGATGCGCGGGTTGCCTTGCAGGAGTTGCG
>CAXUBB010000257.1:675-8030 GCA_964249105.1 uncultured Bryobacteraceae bacterium
TTGCGCACGCGTTATCCCGATCTGCCTTTGACCGTGGCCGGATTCTCGTTCGGCTCCCGCATCGCGCTGCGGTTAGCAAGCCAGGAAAAGGACCTGCGCCGGGCGATTGCGGTTGGGTTTCCGACCACGATACCGGATCGCGGTTACGTCCAGGATGTTGCCATTCCCAAGTTCTTCATTCACAGCACGCAGGACGAGTTCGGCCCGCGAAAGGATTTCCAGCAGTTCTATGAGACTGTGCCGGAACCGAAGCATCTGGACTGGGTTCCAGCTTCGGATCATTTCTTCAGAGATGCGCTCGATCAGTTCGAGGCCGTGGTGGAGCGAATCGGTTCAATCGGTTTTAACTGACCTTGTGTTAACCGGGCGGCCCGTTGGCTAATCAGGTCAGCTACCTTGCCCAATAGTTCAGGAACGTCCTGAGGTTCGATCAACGTGGAGAGCCCTGAATCGCTGGAGTATTTTGCCCGATCCGTTGTCAAAATTGCCAGCGCTGGCTGATAATCCATCAAACGCGCGTGCGCCAGCACTTCCAGCCCCGATTCCGGCGACTCCATATGCAGATCGCTCAGAATGAGTTCATACTGCTGCTCGTCCATCTTTCCGCAGGCTTCATTGGCTGAGCAGGCGGCATCCACAGAATAACCACCTGCCCGCAAAACCGTTTGCAAGGTAAGCCGGGAAGCGACATTATCGTCAACCAAAAGAACTCTGGCAAGCTCCAGTTGCATGGTGCGAGTTTAGTGTAAACGAATTCTGACAAAAACTACATAGAATTTTGTTACTGTCAGCCTGATAACACCTAACTATCAAACACGCGCGCAAAAATACGATCAACGTTTTGGAGCTGACGTTCCAGGGAAAACACCTCATCCAATTGCGCTCCGCTCAGGCGGCTGGTAACGGCGGGATCGGCTTCAATCGCATGGCGGAAGTCTCCATCTGACTCCCAGGCAGCCATAGCATGGGACTGCACTAAACGGTAAGCCTCTTCACGGGACAATCCGGCGGCAGCCAGATCGAGCAAAAGCTGTCCCGAAAAGATCAATCCACGGGTGAGATCGATGTTGCGGCGCATACGTTCCGTATTCACGCGCAAGCCGGAAATCAGCCAAGTTGTCTTTGCAAGTAAATAGTCGATCAAAATCGTGGAGTCGGGAAGAATGATCCGCTCAACGGAAGAGTGCGAGATGTCCCGCTCATGCCACAGCGCAACATCCTCGAAAGCCGCTTGTGCATTGGAGCGCACCACGCGGGCCAGTCCGCAGATCTGTTCGCAGACAATCGGATTCCGTTTGTGCGGCATGGCGGATGATCCTTTTTGCCCCGGCGCGAACGGCTCTTCGGCTTCCCGCACCTCGGTACGCTGCAAATGCCTGATTTCCAGAGAGATTTTGTCGAGGCTGGAAGCGATGCCGGCAAGCGTTGCCACATAGTTTGCATGCAGGTCGCGAGAAAGAACTTGCGAAGTGACCGGAGCCGCCCGCAGACCGAGCCGGACGCAAATCCGCTCTTCCGCTTCCGGTCCAATATGCGCGAATGTGCCGACAGCGCCCGAAAGCTTGCCGACGCGCATCTCTTCAGCGGCAGCGGCGAAGCGCTTGCGATGCCGCTCGATTTCATCCCACCAGATGGCGAGTTTCAGGCCAAAGGTGATCGGTTCCGCGTGGATGCCGTGAGTCCGGCCCATCTGGAACGTGCGCTTATGCTCGAAGGCGCGCGTTTTGAGGACCGTTGAAAGCTCCTCCAGCGCTGCCGCAATGAGCGCGGATGCCGCTTTAATTTGCAGGGACTGCGCGGTATCGACCACATCGTTGGAAGTGAGGCCATAGTGCAGCCAGCGCCCGTACTCCCCGGCTCCCTCCGCCCGCATGGATTCCGCCACCGCCGTGGTGAATGCGATCACATCATGGCGAACTTCGGCTTCAATGGCGGCAATCCGTCCGAGGTCGAATTTTGCGTATCGGCGTAGAGCAGCGGCTGCTTCCGGCGGCACTTCTCCCATTTCAGCCAGCGCTTCCGAAGCAGCCAGTTCCACAGCGAGCCAGCATTCGTACTTGTACTGGTCGCTCCAGATACGGCCCATTTCCGGGCGTGTATAACGAGAAATCATCTCCCACCATTGTGAAGGAGCTTATTGCTTAATTTTTGAGGAGAATTTGTTTGTTGTTCCATCTAATGTGAATATGCCGGGTCAACGATTCTCACTTGCTTTACTTTGCTCTTTAACGTGCCTTGGCACCGCGCAGACATCACAACCGTCCCAACCGGGCGCGGTGGATCAGCCATACCGCTTCTCGACAAGCGTGCAGATGGTGGTGCTGCAGGCGACAGTACGCACGGCCAAGGGAAGCTTCGTTAATGGCCTCCGCCAAAGTAATTTTCAAGTTTTCGAGAATAACCAGGCGCAAACGATTGGGCTCTTTCGCCATCACGATAGTCCCGTGGCCGTTGGGTTGATTGTAGACAATAGCGGCAGCATGAGACGGAAGCATGCCGCGATTCTGGCGGCGGCCAAAACCTTTGCCAGAAACAGCAATGCGCAGGATGAACTGTTCGTGGTGAACTTTAATGAACAGGCTCACTTGGGCCTCCCCGGCGCACAGCTTTCTTCCGCCAACGCGCATGAACTGGAGCGCGCCTTGCCGGCCACGGCAGGAGGCGGTAAGACCGCTTTGTACGATGCTCTGGAATTAGGCATTAGTCATTTGCGAGAGCTGAAGCAGGATAAAAAAGCTCTGATTCTGATCAGTGATGGCGGAGATAACGCCAGCACTCATACCGCCGAGCAAGTGATCACTGACGCAACCAACTCCGATGTGGTGATCTATACCATTGGTCTTTTCGGCAAGTACGAAGACGAGACGAATCCAGCGTTCCTGAAACAAATTGCCGATGTGACCGGTGGCGAAGCGTTTCGCCCCGCAAGAACGGGCCAGGCTGCCGGTAATTGTAAACGGATTGCCCAAACGATCCGCAACGTGTACACTCTCGGTTATACTCCGGGCAATCAAGATTTAGATGGCAAATTCCGGGCTATTCAAGTTAAAGTGAAGTCCCCAAGACACAGGACGCTGCTCCTGGTACGAACCCGAGCGGGTTACGCGGCGCAGCCGAAATCAGTAGCAGAAAACTTCGGACTGCCGGCCCGGTTCGGCTATCACCAGCCGGGTGAATAAAGTGCGTCCATGGAGAGCTTTGGTCCCCACGCCGCGCACCAGTTCGGGGTGATTGTTGTGTTCACTGATGTGGCCTAACACCAGCGTTGAAACAGTGGTATCCAGGTCATGCGCGACAAATTCCGCCGCTACTTCGTTTGAAAGATGGCCGCGACGGCTCATGATGCGCTGCTTCACGGACCAGGGATAAGGGCCGACACGCAGCATTTCCAAATCGTGATTGGACTCCAGCATCACTAAATCCGCGCCGCGCAGGTGTACGCGAAGCGAGTCCGTGACATAGCCGAGATCGGTGGCAAGCGCAATTCTCACGCCGCAGGCGGACAGCGTATAACAGACCGGATCAGTCGCGTCGTGGGGAATGGTAAAGCTGCCGATATCGAAATCGCCGACCGTAAAGGAGCATCCGGCTTGAAACACTTCGAGAGTTGGTTCGGTATCGCCCCAGTCAATGGATTCGGCTGTCCCTCGGGTGAGATAGATCGGCAAAGGCCGTTTGGACCTTTTGGCTAAAGCAGCCAGACCCGAAATGTGATCGGAGTGTTCGTGCGTGACCAGAACGGCATCCAGGCGGTCAATATCTTCTCCCACCGCGCAGAGCCGTTTTGTGATTTCGCGGCGGCTCAGTCCCGCGTCGATCAACAAACGGGTGCGATCGGTTGCGACCAATGCTGAATTACCGGCGCTGCTGCTCGCTAGTATGCAGATTTTAACGATGAGATTTGCGCTCCTCGGGCAAGCGATGGAAACTGTTCCCGTTATAGCAGATATTGTTGCTTTCCGGTTAAAATTTACCAGGAGCGGATTGATAGAGTTCCAGCCCTAGCGCCCAGCGCCGTTGGAATCCCGGCCAGAACGGAGAGCCGTTGGCGTCGTGGCCAGTGCTGAATGCGCCCTCATCACGAGCGCCGTCCGGCAATTTCCACTCGCCATCATCCGACTTAGGAATGGGAACCTGGAGATACGCTTTGCGGCTGTTGTCTCCTTTCAGATACAAGTCCAGAAATGCCGTGACAAAGTGTTGGTTGATGGCAGTGATGCGGTCTTTCCGCCACACCGGCTCGTCAAAGGATTGAATCATCCGGTAGTCAAGCGTTACGCCGGGCGGCGGCGGGTTCCCGCCCGTGTTGTGACGAGCGTTCTCATATACCAACATGTATCGCTGCGAGTTGACTGCTCCTTCAAAGATGTGCTTGACTCCATTCGCATAGCCTGCCACATCATCGTGGTCGCCGACGATGAAAAGCGACGGAACACGAAGGGCCGCGAGACCTCCGGCATCCCAGGCGAGGTAAGGCGGCTGCGCGCCCCAGGGCGCAATGGCGACAATCGCCTTCACCATCTTTCGATCCAGTGCCTGAAATTTTGGGCTGTCCGCCGCCCAGTCGCTCAGATCATCTCCGGGAACAAACTTCATGAGCGGACTTGTTTTGCTATATCCGGCTCCCGCGCTGGCAAGCGCCCCATAGCCTCCCATCGAGTAACCGACAATCGCTACGTTCGTTGCGTCCACCAGTCCATAAACGAAGCTGGCGGGATCATGAGACATTCTTTCGAGAAGCCGTATCGTAAAAAGCTGATCGCTGGAGCGATTCAGCAAGGTGCTTTGAAATCCTTTCACCTCGCCAAAGACGGAATCCGTATGGTCGATAGCCGCCACAACATATCCCTTGGACGCCAGATTCTCCGTAAGATAAGTCAAGAAAGTACGCGAGCCTGGATATCCGTGCGAGACCACCACCAGAGGGAAATGTGATCCGCGCAGGGGCGGCGCATCCCGTAATGCCTTACCTTTGATTTCGAATGTTCCCGAACTTCCCGGCATCGCGCTGATGTACGTGGTTGATTCCGGCTTCCCCGGCGGAATCGTGGCGGGATACCAGACCTCCACTGTGAGCGGTCGGTTGTAAAGCGGAGCCTTACCGGTCTGGCTATCAAAATGAAGAATGTCAACCTGATCGGGATGCGTCAGTCCCATCGTGCGAACACCGACGGAATAAGTTCCGCGATGAGCTAACTCGGGCGCATCCGCGGGCGGAACGCTGAAATAAATCGAAGCAGGCTGTTGAAGCTGGGCGCTGCCTGTCGGCGACAAAGTGATTCCACAGACGGCTATGAACAAACCGAGACGCATGAAGTCATATTGACATTTTGCTTGTAAGCGCCCCACACGTCAACGCCTGATAGCATAGTGGTCCTGGTCTCCGAAAAACTCATGCGATTTACAGACGGGCTGCTCGTGTGTTTGCTTGAACCCGCTTTTGAGTGCTAAGCCGCCCAATTCTGTATTTTTAAACCCGAAATCCGCTTGAACTCGCTCTCGTTATTGGTCATTAGGGTCAGTCCTGCTGCTTTTGCATGGGCAGCAATCCACATATCGTTATTGCCAATCGGTTTACCTTTGGCTTCTAACGCGGCGCGTATAGTGCCATAGATTTGCCCTGTTATTTCCGGCATGGACAGAACGGGAATGAGCGCCGTAAATTCCTCCAACAATTGCAGAACTTTAGGACGTTGCTGACTTTTTTCGGCTCCATACAGTAGCTCTCCCCATGTAACTACAGAAATCGCTGCTTCACCAGGCTTGAGCCTTTCAAAACGCGCTAAAACTTGCGGTGGCCGCTGCCGTTGTATGTAAACACAAATATCCGTATCCAACAAATAGCGTTCTATGGTCACAACGCTTCGCGATGCTGTGGCGGGGCATCTCCACGACCTTCAGCGAGGAAATCGTCAGGAAGGCTGGTCAATAATTCAAAAGCGCGAGCCAGCCCTCTTGCAGGTTCGCGAAGCACAATTTCATCACCGCGCCGGAAAATCTCAAGCTCTTTACTCTTGACCCGGAACTTTGCGGGTAAACGAACGGCTTGACTGTTACCCGATTTGAAAACACGAGCAGTCGTCAAAATTCCTCCTATGCATTAAGTATACACTTCAGAGTATATACACTGGACAAGCTCTACGTTGCTTCTGCGTTGAAACGAAGTAACGGAAGCAGCAGCGGCTCGTCTTCTATTGGAGTTTCACGGAATCACTAACGAGTTTGATATATAGATTGGGGAGAAACATATGACATTAGCGGACGCGCAGCGCATTATTGCGGCGGCGGAAAAGAAGGCGCAGGAAATTGGGCAGCCAATGAATATAGCCGTGGCGGATGAGGGCGGCAACTTGGTATCACACGTTCGCATGGACGGGGCCTGGCTGGGCAGCGTCGATATTTCCATCAACAACGCCTATACCGCCCGCGCATGTGATATTTCCACGAAAGATCTTGCTGGCCATTCTCAGTCCGGAAATCAGTTCTTCGGCATTCATGCGTCAAACCACGGGCGTATTATGATCTTCGCCGGTGGAGTCCCGCTCAAAAAAGACGGGGTAGTAGTCGGAGCTATCGGCGTGAGCGGCGGCTCCGGAGACCAGGACCACTCAGTAGCGGAAGCAGGAGCCGCTGCTTTCTAGTAGAAAGGATTGAAAACATGGCTAACAATCGCGGAGTAATTTACGAGGGGACGGGAAAGGTCGAAGTTCACAATATCGACTATCCTAAGCTCGAGCACAATGGCCGGAAGCTGCATCACGCGGTCATTCTCAAAATCGTTTCCACCAACATCTGCGGAAGCGATCAGCACATGGTGCGCGGGCGAACGACCGCGCCGACCGGAATGGTCCTGGGGCATGAGATCACAGGCGAGATTATCGAGAAAGGCAGCGATGTCGAATTTCTCAATGTTGGAGATTTGGTTTCGGTGCCGTTCAATGTTGCTTGTGGCCGGTGCCGCAACTGCAAGGAACGCAAAACCGGAATCTGCCTAAACGTCAATCCGAGTCGCCCCGGCGGCGCATACGGTTATGTCGATATGGGCGGGTGGACCGGCGGACAGGCCGAATATGTCATGGTCCCGTATGCCGATTTCAACCTGCTTAAATTTCCGGATAAAGAACGGGCCATGGCAAAGATCAAGGATCTGACGCTGTTGTCCGACATCTTTCCCACCGGTTATCACGGCGCGGTGACGGCGGGGGTGGGAACCGGATCAACCGTTTATGTGGCGGGAGCGGGCCCGGTCGGTCTGGCTTGCGCGGAGGCCTGCCGATTGCTGGGCGCGGCGGTTGTGATTGTAGGTGATATGATCCCGGATCGCTTGGCGCAGGCCAAGAGCTTCGGTTGTGAAA
>CAXUBB010000258.1:0-8024 GCA_964249105.1 uncultured Bryobacteraceae bacterium
TTAGCGAGAAGACAACTCAAGCTGAATCAGGGCGTTAGACATGCTATCCTCTGCCCGCTTATAAGAAATGGCCGGCGTTTTTAGATGTTTCAAAACTGCGATTTCATCACAATTCTGAAATTTGGGACAGCGCAGGCAATCTTTCCAAGCTTTGAGAGGCAATTCGCCTCGCTCGACTTCGGCAAACCCAAGCTTCTGGAAAAACTGGGGCGCGTAGGTGAAAGCAAAGATCGACTCCAGGTTGTTCTCGTGAGCTTCCTTTTCCAAGGCTTCCACGATGGCTCGTCCAATGCCATGCTGTTTCATCTCGGGAAGGACAGCCAAGGAGCGCACTTCCGCGCTGGTGGGCGTATAGAAGTGCAAGGCCCCGCACCCCGCTAAGATCTCTCCCTCATAGGCGACCGAGAAATCGCGAATATTCTCGGACATTTCGAACTCCGTGCGAGGCAGCATAATGCCCTTTGCCGCGTACGAGTTGATCAGCGCCAGGATATTGGGAATATCCCGCATGCTGGCTTTACGAGTTTGAAGAGCAACGGATGTCATGAGAGCAGTACTCCTGTCGTGGCTGTTGCTTCCTGCACAAGGCGCGTGCCAATGGGTTCCCCCGCCAGCAAGCGCGCACAGACATGCGGCTCCCCTCCGGAGGCAATGGCAACTTCCAGCCCGGCGCTCAGGGCGGTTTCCGCAGCCCGGAGCTTAGCCTGCATGCCTCCGTGCGCCACGCCGGAGTCAATCATTTCCGTGATCCTTTCGCGCGATAACCGAGGCAGAACGTCACCGTTCTCATCCTTGACGCCCGGCACATCCGTAATGAAAAGCAGCTTCGAGGCCCGCCAATCGACCGCGCAGGAGACCGCCATGCTATCCGCGTTAATGTTATAAATGTTCCCGCGAGCATCGCCCGCCAGACACGCGATTACCGGCAGATAGTTTGCGCCCGTTAGCAGGTCCAGCAGTTTCGGATCTGTTTTCACGGGATTGCCGACAAACTCTAAATCAGAATCAAGCGGAACGGCGCAAGTTAATAAGCCATCAACGCCGGATAAGCCCACGGCGGGTCTTCCGGCGGCGATCACAGCGGAAACAAGTTGCTTATTTACGCTGCCCGCAATGACTTTGGTGACCGCATCCATCACGTTCGCATCTGAGATCCGCAGTCCGTTCTTAAAGCGGCTCGTGATGCCGCGCTCTTCGAGAAACCGGGTGACCTGCTTGCCTCCGCCATGCACAACCGCCAATTGATACTGCGCGGCAATTTCCGCCAGTTGCTTGGCAATGGCGCGCAGGCTTTCCCCTTGATCCAGCAGCGTGCCGCCCAGTTTGATCAGAACCTTCACAGGAGAGCCTCCGTTTCCGGAAACCCGAGCATGAGATTCATATTCTGAACCGCCTGTCCTGCAGCTCCTTTGACGAGATTATCTTCCGCCGCCACAATCGTGGCGCGCTGGCTTTGCCCGTCAAAATGGAAGCCGATATCGCAGAAATTCGTTCCCTGCACGGCGCTCAGATCGGGCGTCTTTCCCGGCGCATACAGGCGTATGAAAGGCTCGTCGGCGTAGCAGTCTTCATAAACGGAAAGCAAGTCGACGGCGGACTTCACGCCCTGCGTGCGAAGGTAAATCGTTTCGAGAATGCCTCGATTGATCGGCAGAAGATGCGCCGTAAAGGTGAACTCGCGCTCGCCTAAACCCGAATTCTGCAACACTTCCGGCACGTGCCGGTGGTCGTCAAAGCCATAGGCGCTGAAGTTTTCCGCTATCTCGCAAAAGCTGGTTTTCAGCGACGGTTTGCGGCCTGCTCCGCTGACGCCCGACTTCGCGTCACAAATCACGCCGCGCGTTCGATCCACCACCTGAGCGTTGATCAGAGGCCGGATCGCCAGATTGGCGGCAGTGGGATAGCAGCCGGGATTGGCGGTGAGGCGGGCATGGCGAATCCGGTCGCGATAAAATTCCGGCAGCCCATAAACAGCTTCTTCGAACAGCGCCGGAGCCGTATGGCGCTCCCGATACCAGCGAGAGTATGTTTCGGCGTCGCCCAGGCGAAACGCGCCGCTCAGGTCCACCACTTTCGCGCCCGCCGCCAGAATACCGGGCGTAAGATCGACCGACACCTCAGCCGGAGTCGCTAAAAAGACCAAGTGAAGCTTTTCCGTTTGAATCGCTTCAGCCGTAGCCGGTATGGTTTTCGGTATCTTGCGCCCGAGCGGACCGGTGCGCCCCTCGAAATCGGCCCGATGTTCCAGCAGGAAGGTTTCTACATAGGGATGACGCGAGAGAATACGGACCAGTTCGGCACCGCTATAGCCGCGAAAGCCCAGTACACCAACCGCCGACCTCGTATAATTATTCAAACCTGTGAATAATTATACTAAAATTGTTCCGTTGTGGATCGGGCTGCTAAATCACCGATAATCGGCAGGCGCACTTGTTCCTGGTGTGCTGCCTTGACGAGAAGGTAGATCCAGCAAATGAACACAGCCAATTTCACGAGGCCCACTAGAGAATGTTCGACTCCGAAACCAGTGACGCCGCCAAAGAGCAGGATGGGCGCTGCTGACGAGATAATCAGCCACGCCACAAACAAGTACAGCGATTGAAAGCCGTCAAAGCGGACCCGCGTATTATGCCTAAATCTTTTTGACGCAAGGAAAATGATGGCTGGAATGACACCAAAGACCGGGATGTAACAGAGAATGGCGGCTGTGCGGTCACTAATACCGTCCAAAAAGTCAGTGGTTTGAACATTGCTTCGGAACTGAGCGCCGCGTCCCGGCTGGGGAGTGCCGCAATTAGGGCAATAAGCAGCTCCTTCGCCCACGCTTCTTCCGCAATTCGTACAGAATGGCACTGATTCTCCTGATCCCATCATGTATCTAAAGCTACGTTGGGAGGAACCAATTTGTTCCGTATTGCCGTTTATCCTGCCTGAGCCAATCGCAGCTCATCTTCCAATTCATAGATGCGATCTTCCACAGTTTTTGTCGGTTTTCCCGCCGCCTGCAAGTCGGAAAGCTTTTTCTTCTGCCCCTCGATTTGCTTCTGGATGGCAGCGGCTTTCTTTTCATTCGGCGCGGTAGCGGAGGCGGCTGCAGTTGCTTTCTTTTTTGGTTTTGCTGGCAACGCTATTTTTTCGCCAAAGTCTTCCAACAACTCCCGCTGAATGCCGAGTAGTTCGTTAGCTAACTCGTGGAACCGGGCAATCAGTTCTTTTTTGGCTTGGTTGCGAAGCTTTAGATAATCAGCCTTGGCAACTCGGTATTGGTCTAAACTGGTGGACATTTCGTTCTTCTATGTCCTTTATACAAGGGAGGGATTTATGAGAGTCGGCAAACCGGACATAATCTTTTGGAGTTCTTATAATGGAGCGCATGCGCTTTAGGCTTCTTTCAGCAGTTTGCGGCTTATTTTTGGTAACCCTTGTTCCAGCGGCGGAGAAGTCGCTTCAGATTTATTTTGTGGACGTTGAAGGCGGACAGGCAACGCTCTTTGTCACGCCGGCGGGACAGACTTTGCTGGTCGATACCGGCTGGCCTTACAATGCTTATCGGGATGCCAACCGGATTGTCGCCGCCGCCAAGATGGCGAAAGTGAAAAAGATTGATTATGTGCTGATTACGCACTTTCATACCGATCATGTCGGGGGCGTGCCGCAGCTAGCGGCGAAGATGCCGGTAGGCACTTTTATCGATCATGGTCCCAACCGGGAGACGGGCAACGCGGCTGATCATTTATATGACGATTACCAAAAGGCGATTGCTTCGTCGCAGCACATAACCGGCGCGCCGGGGCAGCATGTGCTGCTGAAGGGCGTGGATGTGACTTTCGTGAGCGGGGATGGAAAGCTTCTGGATCAGCCGCTGCCGGGCGCGGGGCAGCCGAATGGCGCTTGTCAGGGAGTGAAGCAGAAAGAACCAGATCCTTCGGAGAATGCGCGGTCCTTGGGATTTGTCATGACATTCGGCCAATTCAAGGTTGTTGACCTGGGAGATTTGACCTGGAATAAAGAGTTGGAATTGATGTGCCCGAATAACAAGCTGGGTCAGACGAGTTTGCTGATCGTGTCGCATCATGGGCTGGATCAGAGCAGCAGTCCGGCGCTGGTGCATGCGCTACAGCCGAAAGTGGCGATTATCGATAACGGAGCGAAGAAGGGCGGATCGGCATCGGCGTGGGATATCGTGAAATCCTCGCCGGGACTTCAGGGTATCTGGCAATTACACTTCGCGGACGCGGCGGGCGCGGAGCATAATGCGCAGGATCCATACATCGCCAATGTCAACGAGGCCGATACAGGACGTTACTTAAAGGTGACGGCGAACGCGGATGGAACATTTGAAGTGTTCAACCCGCGCAATAAGTTTTCAAAAAAATATTAGCAACAACGATAGGCACATCAGTTCGTTCGGGCTGGCTTAAGCCAGTTTTGGAGGTAGGGCGCGACATTGGTTTCAATGATTCGGAACTCATCTTTTGTTAACGGCAACTGATGAAATCTTTCCAGAGCTATTTTGGGCAAGTTATCGGGGGTAGCCGCATCGCTGCCGTAAAGAAGCCGGTTCATGCCGATTTGACGCATCCATTTGACAATGAGATCGGCCTTGTCTTCCCACATGCCCGGTATAGCGATGCCACAGACATCGAAATAGACATTCTTCATCCGAGGAGCATTTTGTTTGATTGCGTCCACGAACACGGCGAGAGCCTCATCAATCGCGGGATCGTCGTAGCCTCCCCCTCCTGCGAGATGCGCGATTTGGACCGTTACATCCGGAGCTTCGGGGAGAAGTTGTTCCAGAAAGAGGCGAGCTTCTTTTGCGCCATAGGGCCGATGATGGTCGATGTTCGAGTGCAGGTGAACCACAATAGCCATGTGGTTTTGATTAGCGGCATGGAACACGCGGCGCACTTGGGCTAGGTGTTCCGGGTTGTCGACATTCACGTCGGAGTTGCCGAAGTGGAGTTTGAGTCCCGTGCGCAGGTTGGGATCTTTGGCGCAGCGTGAGATCTCTTCGAGGGCATAGGCCTTGAGCGGATTCACGCTGCAAAAACCAAGCAGTCGATCAGGGTACTCCGCCACTTGCGCGCTCGTCCAATCATTCTCGGCTCTGACATGCGCGTACTCATTCGGAACACTGGGCTTATTCGGATTAGAAAAGCTATAAGCCACCGAGAGAGGACAACGGCTCGCTGGATTCCAGCGGCGTCGAGATACCGAATAAGGTCCTGAGCACTGATGCCTTTGGGTCCCGGAGAGGACCTCGCGCCTGCTTCGGGGCTATATAAATGCTGGTGGTAGTCGATGATTTCCGCTGAGACACTCCGGCATAAAAGCATCGCGAGAGCCGGGATTAATAGCGCGAACAATTTCATTCGGCGTTTGAGCTTTCATCAAATAAAGCTATTGTACTGCGTGGGAGACGGGAGCTATGGCCCCAAGGCAAGGTCGCGTTTGCGGGAACGTCGCATCCCGAACTCGACTCGTTCAAAGCTTCCAGGCTGGGCGCGATTCACGGCAGCCGCGACCGGGCCGGGATCGATCTTGCAGATCGCCGTTTTCAAGCTGCTGCCATCGCATTTCCTGGGCGGTGCGGACCTCATGCCCTGCCAACAAGCGCCGCAGTTTCGTCGGTACATTGTGGTCGAATAAAACCTTCACGGCTTGAGAGCCGGGTTTTGCTTGGCGGCGTAGCTCAACAACTCGCGGATGGACGTTTCCGGCACGTCGAAATTTTCCGCAATCTCCTCTACGGGCGAGCCGCCTACATAATTTTCGACGATAGCATCAGCCTGAACACGGGTCCCCTTGAGAATGGGAGCGCCGCTTACCTTGCGCGGGTTGACCTCTACCAGCGGGCAATCTGTCCAATCTATGACGACGTTTCCAAGCAATTGAGCCATGATTCCATCATAGGCAAAACCTCCACCTCACGGAAGGGGGACCAATTTCCTCATAATCGCCCCTCGGTTCGGGGCTGAACCGCGCGCATCAAGGAGCGGCAGTATTTACTTAGTTCCCGACTCCGTGCGAAGCGTCGGGTATTTGATGCCGAGTTGTTCCAGGTAAGTACTGTACTTAGCTGGATCGTAATAGTAGGGCTTCATCTTGGGGCGGTACTCGGCCATGATCTTCTCGTTCAGCCAAATGGCGGGTTGATCCTGCGGACGGATGAGCGGCTTATATTTCACAGTTTTCGTCTGCACGTTGTTGAAGTAGTCTTTGGCCGATTTCACCAGGTCCGGGTTGGTCAGAATGTCGAGAATCGTGAGAGCTTCCACCTTAGCTCCGGCAGTTGCGCCTTTGTGGGCAATGGGTGTTGCCATCGAGATCGCATTGGCCCAGCTATGACCCGGCCCGGCCTGTATGTTGGAAGGGAACCGCAGAACAACCGTAGGCACGTTCCAGGAGATATCGCCGATGTCATCGGAGCCTCCGCCCTGCGGCAACGGGGCATACTCGCCGTCGTCTTCCGTTTTGTTGGTCACTTCCACATTCCGGGGCTTGGAGGGCTTGGTCCGCAGGCCGATTTCCTTTACCTTTAATTCGTGCTGCAATGCTTTGGCCAGGGTCTGATCTTCCTGGCTCCATTCCGGCATGCCGACCTTGTCAATATAATGCTGCATGTCCTCGGCACTCGGCTTATTAAAGTATCCCGGCCAGGCTTCGCCCAGGACACGCGAGGTGTGCGTGGTGTTGGTCATCAGCGAAGCGCCGTCGGCTATTTTGTCGGCTATATCCCACATCTCTTTAATGTGCTCGTAGTCGGCCTCGCGGAAGTAGTACCAGACGGAGGCGTTCGGCGGAACGACGTTGGGCTGGTCGCCGCCGTTGGTAATCACATAATGGGAACGCTGGGTGGGCCGCAGGTGTTCGCGCTTGAAGTTCCAGGCGATATCCATCAGCTCCACGGCGTCCAGGGCGCTTCTTCCACGCCAGGGCGCGCCCGCGGCGTGCGCGCTTTCACCAACGAACTGATACTCCACCGAGATCAGCCCGTTATTGTTGAGGGCTGGACCATAAGACACGCCGAAATCCGCAGCGACGTGAGTGAAAATACAGATATCGACATCCTTGAAGAGACCGGCTCTCACGTAGTAAGCCTTGGTTCCGACATCTTCTTCCGCCACTCCAGGCCATAGCATCAGGGTTCCCGGCATATGCTCGCGCTCCATGATCTTTTTGATCGCCAGGGCCGCCGTGATGTTGAGAGCCTGCCCGGAGTTGTGTCCTTCTCCGTGTCCCGGCGCGCCGGGCACGAGCGGATCATGATAAGCGACGCCTGGCTTTTGCGAGGCTTGCGGGATGCAGTCGATATCAGAGCCAAGCGCGATGATGGGTTTGCCTGATCCAAACGTGGCGGTCCAGGCGGTTGGTATTCCTGCTACTCCGCGCTGCACTTTGAAGCCTTGCTTTTCAAGCAGGTCCGTTAAGTACTTTGATGTCTCAAATTCCTGGAAACCCAGTTCGCCATAACTGAAGATCTGATCGACCATGACCTGCGTCTGTTTTTTCATGCCGTCGATCTGGCCCAGGAGGTCCGCCTTGAGCGCATCGTTTTTCGTGACTGCTGATTGAGCGAGAATGGTTTGCGCGCCCAGCAGCGCAAACAGGAGTAGTTTCGGGTAATTTGCTTTCATATGAGTTTCACCGGCGAGAACTGTTCCTGGCTACAGGGAGAAAACAGCTATGCGATTGATATGCTGTCGATCATACAAGAGCGGATCAGTTCGCGCAAGAGTGTGAACTATCCATCCGTTTGCCGTTTAGCAACTAGATGGTTTATTTCCGGTGTGGGAAGCATCCGTTTGCCGCGAGAACAAAGAATGAATCCCACTGCTGCTCTTGATTAACCATAGTGCTTCCCTCTCTGTTTTGACACTGGCTAGAGGCCACTTTACTTGGAACCACACTTCATAGTGACAACCAAAACTCAGTTCCTGTTTTGCACCTCATCCAAGCACAATCCGGAAGTTTGGCTAACACCTGCGGTGTCGGCTGATGTCAACAATTTTTGTATACGG
>CAXUBB010000259.1:0-8019 GCA_964249105.1 uncultured Bryobacteraceae bacterium
CAAGCGCATCTTTGACCTCCTTCTTGATCTCGGCCTCAGAGTCCGGCAAGTCCGCCGCCGCCTGTTCCAGGGCAGGCCGGGCACCCCGGTCGCCATAAATGCTCAACAGCAGGGCGGTATCGGAAAGGTCAAATTCGAGGCGGTCCAGTAGGAGTTGCAGAATGCGGTGGTCGCGTACCCGCAGATTCGCCAGAATGAAAGCGATCTCTCCATTTTCGGACTCGTCCAGTTCGCTGTAAAGTTGCAGCAGCGGCTCTAAAGCAGGCTGTCCGATTTCAACCAGTGCTTCAATGACCTCATCGGGAAGGTCGGTGGGATCTTCCTTGACGTAGTCAATGAGAAAAGGAAGCGCTTGCGGCGATTTGAGATAGCGAAAAATCGAGATGATTTCCGGCGCCAAATCAACCGCATCGGCGGAACGATTACGCTTGCTGAACTCAATAACAGCCGGGAGAGCCTGCTCCTGACGGTCCAGAAGAGCATGCAGGAACCGGTGGTCCACGCCGAGGTGGCCGCGCGCGGCGGCTCCGAGCACCTCGGCTGGTGACACATCGGTCAGTTTGTCTGGATCAAGAACGGAGGGCAAATTAACCCTCGGGTTCCACAATGACGGTGATCTCGGCGCTTACGTCGCGGTGCAGGCGCAAAGCTACCTTGTGCTCCCCCAGCGTGCGGATCGGTTCGTCGAGCTGCACTTTTCGGCGCTCGATATGATAGTTCTGCGCTTCGAGCGCCTCGGCAATGTCCTTGGCTGTGACCGAACCAAACAATTGATCGTTTTCGCCCACCCTCTGGCGGAACGTCAACCGTACGTTCGACATCATCTGTCCCAGGCTTTCGGCTTCGTCCTTCAGCTTGGCCTCGCGGCGCAGATACGCCTCGCGTTCCTGCTCGACAATTTTCTTGTTCGACTCGGTGGCCGGAACAGCCAGGCGCTTCGGAAAAAGATAGTTGCGGGCGTATCCGTCCGCTACCTTCACTACCGCGCCGCGTGCGCCGACTTTCTCGACGTCTTCTCTTAAAATGATCTCCATTGATTCAGCTCCTCAGATCCGTGACGCAAAAGGAATCAGCGCGATGCTGCGCGCCTGTTTGATAGCCTCGGTGAGCCGCTTCTGATGCGGCGTGCACACGCCCGAAATGCGGCGAGGCGTAATCTTGCCGCGCTCGGAGATGAAACCGGACAGCATTTTCGAATCTTTATAGTTAATGTCGTCGATCTTATCGACGCAGAACCGACACACCTTTTTGCGCCGGAAGTATTGCTTTTTGCCAGTGGCAATCGCCTTGTCGCCGCCCGTGGGACGCTGCGACGCGGCAATCGGTCGTCCGCCTCTTTGTTCCGCCATAGAAATTCTCCCTTACCTTCCTTCCGCTCCCTCAGGGGCTGCTGGTGCCGGTGCTGCCGGCACTGCAGGAGCGCCCGGAACCGGAGCCGGAGCTTCCTGCGGCAATGCCGGCGAAACCAGGGTTGGCGCGGAAGGCGCAACCACCGGTTTGCGGGCAGCTCGCTTCTCACGAGCCTTCCGGCGCTTTTCAATGCGCTTCAGCTTCTCATCAATGCGGACCGTCAAAAATTTCAGCACTACATCCGCTACCCGCAGGCGGCGCTCAATTTCCCGGATCGTCTCGGCTTTGGCGGTAAATTGCAGCAGAATATATTGTCCTTCTTCGTGCTTCGCCACGCGATAAGCCAGCCTACGGATTCCCCACTTTTCTGTCTTATCGACCGTGCCGCCCGCCTGGGTAACCACGTTCTTTATTTGTTCAACAACCGGGTCCACCTCTTCATCGGTGGCGTCCGGACGAACGATGAACAACTCCTCGTAAATTCTCATTAATCCTCTTCTTGTATGCCTCGAGCGCGACGATTGAACTTCGCCATGGCCCTACTGGCGCCTTCGGCAACGATAGATTCGATAGCATCCGCGGTATACGACACTACCTCCCTCTCGTCCACTGCCAATTCCCGCTCCAGGGGAGCGAGAACATAATCGGCGGCATTTCCCACCGGGTGATTCGGGCGTATACCCACCCGCACCCGCGTAAAGACATCGGTCTTTAATGCACCGATGATCGACTTGACACCGTTGTGTCCCGCCGCTGACCCATTCGCCTTGATCCGCAGGGCGGTCCAAGACAGGTCAAGTTCGTCGTAAACCACAATTAGGTTCTGCGGGGTCAGCTTGCGGTAGCGCAGCACGGCGCTGATCCCCACGCCTGAATGGTTCATAAATGCCTGCGGCTTCACCAGGATTACCTCTTTGTTCCCGATTCTGCCGCTACCTATTAGGGTCTCACTCTCCTGTTTCGAGATGCGAATGCCCCAACGCTCGCCTAATTCGTCCAGCACCCGGAAACCAGCGTTGTGAGGCGTATCCGCGTAGCGGATACCCGGATTTCCCAGTCCCGCAATGCAATACACTCGCCCCTCCGCTTCGTCCGAAGCAGGCAGCGCCCCTGAGCCTTCCGACATGTCGGCAAGAACGCTTTACTTCTTCTTCCCTTCGGGCTTGGCCGCTTCGCCGCCTTCCTCTTCCTTCTTGCCCTTCTTGATGACCTCCGGCTCGGTGCCCGCCGCGGCTGCGCCACCCGTTTCAGCCGTGGTAACCTCTTCCGCCTTCAAGGAAACCACGTGAGAGATGACCGCATCCGGCGGACTGAGGAGACGAATGGAACCGCTGATAGGGATATCACCGGCGCGAATGCTCTGCCCGACCATGAGATCAACGACATTGATCGTAAACTGCTCGGGAATGTCGTTCGGAAGGCACTCGATTTCCAATTCGCGAGTGACGATCTCGTGAATACCGCCCTGAAGTTTGACGCCTCTCGGGTCGCCCTGAGTTACCACAGGAACCTTCACGGTGATGCGCTGACTCAGATCAATGCGCTTCAGATCCGCATGCAGAAGCGTATCCTTGATCGGATCATACTGCCAATCCACAATCATTACCGGCGTGCTGTCTCCGCCGGCGACGCTGAGATTGAAAATCGTGTTATGGCCTGTTTTGCTATGTAAAACCTTGGTCAGTTCCTTCGGGTTGACAGCTACTGCCGCTGGCCCCGCCGGACCGCCATACACAACAGCGGGCACCGAGCCTTTGGCCCGTAGCCGCCGCGCTTCATTCTTGCCGCGCGAATCCCGTGATTCGGCGGGGATCGTTAAATCTTTTACCATCTTTCACCTCATCGCCAGGACGGCTGTCTGCTACTACGGACCGAGCCGCCGGACCCTGACTTTATTTAAGCTTCAAACAAATAGCGTGCTGATCGAACCGCCGTCGTGTATCGACTGAATGGCCCGTGCCAGCAACGGCGCTACAGAGAGCGTCCGTAACTTCGGGCACTCCTCCGATTGCGCCACATGCGGAATCGAGTTCGTTACCACTAATTCTTCCAAAGGCGAAGCATTAATCCGCTCCACCGCCGGACCGGACAGAACCGCATGCGTGGCGCAGGCCGTCACCGACTTCGCGCCCGCTTCGAGCAGCGCTTCCACGCCTTTGACCAATGTGCCGGCCGTATCCACCAGATCGTCCACAATCAAACAATACTTGTCGCGAACGACCCCGATAATATTCATCACCTCGGCCACATTCACCTCCGTCCGCCGCTTATCAATAATCGCCAGCGGGCAATTTAAGCGTTTCGCAAACGAACGGGCACGCTCCACACCGCCTGCATCCGGAGAGACCACCGTTAGCTCCTGGCGGTTAAACCGGCCCCGAAAGTGCTCAACCATGACCGGCGCGGCAAACAGGTGATCGACGGGAATATCGAAAAAACCTTGAATCTGGGCGGCATGCAGGTCAAGCGCTAAAACACGGTTGGCTCCTGCTCTTTCGATCAGGCTCGCCACCAGCTTTGCGGAGATCGGCATGCGCGGCCGGTCTTTCCGATCCTGCCGAGCATACCCATAATAGGGTAACACTGCCGTGATGCGTTCTGCACTAGCCCGCTTAAAAGCATCAATCATCAGCAACAATTCCATCAGATGATGGTCCACTGGGCTGCAGGTGGGCTGAACCAGGAAAACGTACGCGCCGCGGCCCTTTTGCGGGATATTTATTTTTTTGTAGCCCAACGTCCGCTCCGCGGACGTTTTCCTGAATCTGTAGGTGTGTCTCGCCATCGGCAAAACACTTGATCATGGTAGCGCCCAGCGGAGTACCAAGCGCCTGGCAGATCTCCTGCGCTAAGGCGCAATTAGCGGTGCCGGAAAATACTTTATATTCTGTAAACAAGGCTCTAGCAGGTTTGGGAGCGGATGACATCCTGTTGATTCTACTGTCGGGCAAAACAACTGGCGGCAGCCGCTGATCCTAAAGCGCGTCGCCATAGGCCGCGATACTGCCGCCGGGAAACAAAACTCACTGGAAACGCGGTCCCTAGAGGAAATTGCCGCGTAACCGCCTTTAACTCACGAGGTGTCTGAAAAACTCCAAAAATAGCCGATCCGCTGCCAGTCATTAGGGCCGGTTGCGCTCCGAGCCGCCGCAACTTCCGCGCCACGGCGGCCAAGGTTCGGTGAGTCTTAAAAACAGGTTCTTCAAAATCGTTTACCAATCGAAGCCGAGTGAAATCCGGCTGATCTAAATTCCAGGCAACGACCTGAAACTCTCTCAGGATAGGGAACTCACGCGGCGAAGTCAACGCATTCGTAACACCAAGCTTGTCTTTGTCCTGAGCCTTTCGGCCTAGTACCCGGTATGCGTCCGCCGTAGACACATGCACACCAGTCGAAATGATAAGTACCGGGCGAGGCGGCTGATCCGGCAGGGGGTACAGTTCAGTGCCCCGCCCTAAACCCAGCGCCGTACCGCCATAAAAGAAAAACGGCACATCGCTCCCCAGTTGTTCGCCGAGTCGGGCCAGTTCCGGAAGGGGAACCTGTTTTCCGGCCAAGGCGGTCAGAGCCATTAAAACAGCGGCGGCGTTGCTCGATCCGCCTCCCAGCCCTGCCCCCATAGGAATCTTTTTTTTCAATGAGATACGGACACTAGCCCGAATTTTTAGTTCATCGGCGGCTAGTTGAGCCGCGCGCAGGACGAGGTTATCAGGGATGTGGACGGAACTGCTCAGCTCAATCCTGCTACGCCGGGCAGGCTCAAACTCAATAATAATCGTATCGCGAAGGCTCACCGTCTGAAAGATGGTGCGTAGCTCGTGATAACCGTCCATGCGCTTGTAGAGGACGCGCAAATCCAAATTTAACTTGGCAAAAGACGGAACAGTAACCCGCACCATCAATAGCGGATTAGTGAGAAAACATCATACTCGGCCAGTTTCTGCTGTCCATTTAAAAAAGTAAGCTCAATCACAAAGCCTAGACCTGCCACTTTCCCGCCACATTGCTCAACCAAGCGAGCTACAGCGCTTGCCGTGCCGCCCGTAGCTAGCACGTCGTCGATAATCAGCACTCGCTGACCCGGCTCAATCGCGTCGGAATGAATCTCAAGCTGGTCGGTTCCATATTCCAAATCATACTCAACGCTGCGTACTGTGAACGGCAGCTTTTTAGGCTTACGCACGGGCACGAAACCCGCCCCCAGCGCATGCGCCAGGGCAGGAGCGAAAAAGTAGCCGCGAGCCTCAATCCCGACCACGACGTCGATCGGAATACCGCGGTAGTGCTGTTGAAGCAGATCAATAGTTTCTTTAAAGCCGGCCTTATCCTTGAGCAGCGTCGTAATGTCGTAAAAATTGATGCCGGGCTTCGGGAAATCGGGAATTTCGCGGATAAGTTGCTTAAGATGTTCCGCGCCGGGCAAAACTTCGGGAGCATGTGCGGCCACGCCGCTGATTGTAGCAGGACGCTTAAGGTTGACTTGCATTGACTCGAAAAGAGACCCTCTGCTAACCAATCTCGGCTTCGGAATGGCGAATTAAAGAAGTCGCCAGAGCCTTTCAGGCGGACGGCTCCCGCCCTATTTCAAATAGGCGCTATCACGCTTGCTCTTCTGCTCGGGGCGGCAGTCCGCACGGAGGCGCAAATTAAACCAGCGCTTCTTCCAGCACCGCTTCCGGACGCCGCAGCCAATGTTCCAGCTTGGATCGCAGGTCTCCCTCACGCACCGGCTTCGAAAGGTAATCGTTCATTCCGGCAGTCAGACACGCTTCGCGATCCTCCGCAAAGGCGTTGGCCGTCATGGCTATAATCGGCACTGCGGCATGATAGCTGTCTTGCGCGCGGATACGGCGTGTTGCTTCAAACCCGTCCATTTCAGGCATCTGGCAATCCATCAGGATCAGACGATAATTTCGAGACGCGATGGCGTCAAGAGCTTCCGACCCATGATTCGCGATATCGACCTCAATGCCCAATTTTTTCAGCATGAGAACCGCGACTTTCTGGTTGATTTTGTTGTCCTCGACTAGTAGGATACGGTTACTGCCCTTTCGCAGTTCCGTGATCTCGCCATTGGCTGCGCTTCGTCGTCCTGTACTAACCGTAGGGGGCCGCGCCGGCAGCGCCCGGATCGTAAACCAGAAGGATGAGCCTTCTCCTAATCGGCTTTGGACACCAATCGAACCGCCCATCATTTCCGCCAGACGCTTGCAAATCGCTAATCCCAGACCAGTGCCGCCGAATTTCCGTACGGTGGAGGCGTCCGCCTGACTAAAAGGCTGAAAGAGCCTTCCCTGCTGTTCTTCCGTCATGCCGATTCCACGGTCCGTTACGGTGAAAAGCAAAACGTACTCCCCCGTTGTCGAGGCGAGTGAATCGACACTCAATTCAATGGATCCTGGCAAGTACGGTTCAGCGGAGGTGCTGAACTTGACGGCATTGCTCATCAGGTTCATTAAGATCTGCCGCAGCCGCACGGCATCGCTGCGGATTCCTCTCGGCGCCTCCTCTGAGACTTGCACGTTTATGTTCAGATGCTTGCGGTCTGCGGCTACCTGTAAAATCTGAACCGACTCGCGGATCGCCTGCCGGAGATCGAATTCAATACACTCCAGTTCCAGGCGGTTCGCCTCAATTTTCGAGAAGTCCAGAACGTCATCAATGATCCTGAGCAGTGCTTCCCCCGAATTTCTGATCGTCTCGACACAATCCCGGTCAGAAGCCTCTAGCTCCCGTGACAATAAAACCGAAGTCATACCGATGATCCCGTTCATCGGCGTCCGGATCTCATGGCTCATCATGGCGAGAAAATCGCTCTTATGTTGGGCCGCTGTCTCGGCCTGCCGGATGGCTCGTGCGGAGTCATCGGCCAATCGGCTGAGTTCGCTGGCGTATCGCTCTAAATTTTGGCGTGAGGATTCGGCTTCGAGCAGATAATGAAGCATATCGGCGTCGGAACACCTACGATCGATGGGCCGAACCGTAGGAGCAGCACGCTCGGAAGAACCGCCTTCGATAACGGTAAAACTCGATGGGCCATGTTTCATAGGAAAGCTTCAATCAGCTATATTTCTCTTCGGTCATCGGCGGGAAGAACTGGAGATCAGGTTTTCAGCCTCGAACGGTAAGGACCAGGCTTACCCCGTCAGGGATAGAAATCTCTGAGTAGCCGGGGTGAGGGGCAACCAAAGAAAAGTCGTGTTCGCCTTCTGATTTACAATGAAGAGCGGGAGTGACTTGCAGCTTACATTCTTCCCGATGTCAGCATGCCATGCTGCGGAAGACAGTGCAATTCTCGGCATTGCTGAACTCATAAAGGAGGAAGGATGGCAACCTTTCTGGCGGATGTTCTTCATCGTTTTCAAACGCAAAGCATGAAATCCGAGCGTCACCGGATTTCCGAATCGCAGCTCCGAACGAACTCGCAGGAATTCCTGGGGGCGATTCGCGAAGCTCTGGCCCGCGAAGGCGGTTTGAATGTCAACATAGAGGAATGGGCGCGCGTACGCGATATACTGGGCGAACTTTCACGCCAGCGCGCGACCCAGGGATTTTCTCCCACCGATACGGCGAACTTCATTTTTTCATTCAAACAGGCTCTTTTTAGTCGCCTGCAAACCGAATTCAAGGATAATTCAGCCGCCGTCCTCCAAGGGGTGCTTCAGGCT
>CAXUBB010000260.1:0-7929 GCA_964249105.1 uncultured Bryobacteraceae bacterium
CTAATATATTGTGGGCGGGGGGATTCGGGTGGGTGGGGCTGAAATTTGATGTATTATTACGCGACTCGATGCGGGGAACATCGATGTCGTACCGCAAACCGAGATTGAGCGTCAGGTGAGTCGCGGCTTTCCAGTCATCCTGAATGAATGTAGCGTAATATTGAGAAGTCCAGCGAGGAGCATGGGCTTGAACAGCAGCATTTGCGTTGCTTAAATCGCCGAGAAGGAAGCTCGCAATGCTGTTGCCGCTCGTGCCGTTGAGCGCCTGATTCGCGGCGGTCTGGGCGCGAGCGAAAGTGTAAGTGCCCGTAGCGTTATCTGTCGCATAATTTCCAAAGAGTTGATTGCGGAAATCAAACCCGAAGGTTAAGCTGTGCTTTCCCTTCACCCAAGTGACAATATCGTTTAGACGCTCGCCATTGTCAAGGTTGTCGTCGGCGTTGGCGCGGCTAACGGCAGGCGTTCCCTCGCCAATGTTTATGATGGGAAAATTAGCGCCGTTGATGCCGGAAATGCCTAATTTCTGAGGCCAGCTATAGTTGCCGGCAAGGGCCTGCAAGGCGCTAGTCGTGTAATTTTGGCTGTTGGTGCGGTTGTATCCGATGACCAAATGGTTCAGCACAGTGGGCGAGAAAATATAATCCCAACCGGCGCGCCCGTAGTGAGTGATAAAGCTCTGATTCCAGCCATTTGGATCGAGCGGTGCAGGAAGAATCAAGGTACCTGATGTGTAGCGTTCATTATCGCGGGTATCATAAGTAGCGAAAATTTTGCTTTTATCCGAGATGGACTGATCAATGCGAATAGTATAGGTAGTGTTATAGAGCGGCGAATTGGTCGTGAGGGAGTAATTAATCCCGCTCGCCTGCGCTGGGATGTTCGGGGCCGGATAGAGGTTCAATAAGTTCTGGCTGACTTTGGAAATTCGGCTCACCGGTATCTGATTATTCGGGAATGGAGTACGGCACGGAAGCCCATTGGAACCGGTCCCTCTTGAATTAGGATCAAAAATTTGGCCCGCGTAGATGTTGCCGCCCGTACAGGCGTTTGTGCCAAGAACGTTGCCGGTGTTCAGATTAGCGGAAAAGTTGCCATTGCGTTGCGCGGCGGTAGGGACAATGCTGGTATTGGTGCCGCCGATGTTCTGCCGGTACTGCTCCCAGTTAAAGAAGAAAAACGTTCTGTTGCGCCCGTTATAGACTTTCGGAATCCATACGGGGCCGCCGAGATTAACGCCGTAGTCATTCTTTTTATTGATCGGCCGGGGAGCGCCGTTTCCGTTATTGAAAAAACTATTCGCATCCAAATCGTCATTCTGGAGAATGTCATAAGCAGTGCCGTGGAAACTATTGGTGCCTGATTTGATGGTGAAGTTCTCGACTCCTCCCGTAGTACGCCCATAGGTGGCCGGAATGGTGGAGGTGAGGACGCGAAACTCAGCAATCGCCTCCACCGAAGGAGCGGCTTCGTCAAAAGAGGAGCCGTTCTCGCTGCGGAGAATACTCACGCCATCGAGCAGAACCTCGTTTCCAAAGTTCTGGCCGCCGCCAATTTTGGAAATGAAGATGCCGTTATTGCTGTTTGCCGTGCCCGGACCGGATGTTCCCGGAGCAAGGAAAACGAAGGCTTCCGGCGAGCGCATGGCTCCGACTCCGCCCAGCGCCAGCGGTAATTCGACAATCTGTCGCGTCGTGACCACGGTTCCCACATCGGAGCTTTCGGTTTCAATCCGCGTGGCGTCGGCTTGCACCGTCACAGTCTGCTCGGAACTGCCGACATTCAACGTAATACTCACGGTGGTTGTTGTACTGATCGTGACATTCACTCCCGATTGCGTTACCGAATTGAATCCGGCGCGGGAAGCAGTCACGTCATATTTGCCGATGGCAACGGAGGGAAAACGGAAGTTCCCGCCGGATTCACTGGTCGCGGTGTACGTGCTCCCGGTTGCTTCATTTTTGGCAGTCAGTTGCGCGCCCTCGACAGCGGCGCCCGATTGGTCAAGGACCGTCCCGGCAATAATTCCCGCGCTTGTCTGCGCGGGAAGCCGCAAGGCGCACGCGATTAGCAAAAGCGCAAACGCAACGATAAACCGCTTGAAAAACATACGAACGAATAACCTCCTGATCAACCTGGATGGCGAGGCTGTAAAACCCACCGAAGCGATACTGAGGTGGATTATATCGCTGTTAAAGAAACGAAAATACTGCGAAAAAGTCCTTATAACCGGCAAGTTACAATCTGAGCGGCGCAACTTAATGTTGAAAATCTGCTTTTTGCGCAAAATAATGGGTGTTGAGCTGTTCTTAACGGCACTTTTGAGTTTCATTGCCGGTGCATATGCCATGCCTCGGCAAACGGCGAATACTGATGCCTTAGCGCAGAGCGCGATCCAAATGATTCAAAAAGGTGAATTCACAGAGGCGCAGCAGATGCTGGAAACGGAATTGCATCGGTCGCCTAATGAAGTTGCGCTCTGGAACCTGCTCGGCGTGGTCAGAACAGAACTGCATGACAATGCAAAAGCGCGGAATGCATTCGAACACGGACTAAGACTTGCGCCCAATTCCATCTCTTTAAATGAAAATACAGGTCTTTTGTTCTTTAAGGAAGCCGACTACCGGAACGCAAAAAAATACTTAATGAAAGCGGTCGAAAAAGGAAGTCAGAGCCCCGGCGTGAGGTTTAGCCTGGCGGCGTCACGGCTGCGTACGGGAGAACCGGCAAAAGCGCTGGAAGAGTTAAAGTCGCTCGAAGCGCAACTGAGCGGATCGAGCGATTATTGGGAGGAACGCGGCAGAGCGGAGATGTTGACGGATGCGCCTGCTGCGGAAACCGATTTCATCCGGGCCATTGATCTGAATCCAAAGAGTTTGGTAGCGCTCAACGGCGCCGCCACTGTCGGGGAAAAGCGAGGGCTGGACGAAAAAGCGCTGGCCTATCTGATTCGGGCCAGGCAGATCAATCCAAATGATGTTCCAACCTTGACGCATTTTGGGGAAGTCTGCATCCGGCGGGATTTAGGACTTGACGCGAAAGACGCGCTGGAGGAAGCGCTCAAGTTGGAACCATCAAACAACACAGCGCTTTTTCTATTGGCACGGGCCAATATCTCCCTGCAGAACTGGCAAAAGGCGATTGATCTTTTTGCCGAGTTTGCCCGCCGCGAGCCAAACGTCGCTTCTACTTATTACGCTATGGCTTGGGTTGATCTACGGTTGAATCAACGGGACGAAGCGCGGCAACTTCTCGAAAAGTGTTTAAAGCTTCAGCCTGATTTGGCGGATGCCAGAGTTGAATTAGCCCAATTGATGTTCGATGATGGCCAGTTACAAGAGGCCGAGGGGGAAGTGAAAACAGCTTTGCAAACCGATTCGAAGAACGCAAAGGGGAATCAGCTTATGGGCGACCTGCTGCTCCGGCATGGAAAGATTGATGAGGCGCAATCGCGCTTGGAAGAGGCAATTAAGACAGACCCGAATTCACCAGCGGCGCACTATAAACTGGCGGCGATTCTGTCCCGTAAGCGCCAAATGGAAAAGGCATCTCAGGAGCGGGCTTTAGCCGCAACATTGGCGGAAGAGAGCCGAAAACAAAGCAAGACTCAGTTGCGGCTGGTGCTGCCGGATTCGGGAGTAACTCAATGAAAACGAAAGTGCGGCCATGGTTTGGTTCGTTGCCCTTTTTGTGCGGGATCTTATTGGCAGCCGACCCGGTCAACATTCAGATCCACGCGGAGCGGAAGGCCGGTTTTCAAATTCCGCGCACCATTTTCGGCACGTTTCTGGAGCCGATCGGAAACTCCACTTATAACGGACTATGGGCGGAGATCCTGCAAAATCCAAGCTTCGAAGAGAATCTCTGGAGCGCGGCCAAGATGGAACGGATGGTCCAGGAAGAACCTGCGTTGAGCTGGGCTTCGGGATTGGGCCTGCCGCTGCCGTGGGAACCGCTGAACGTCAGTCAGGGAAACCGGTACGAGCCGCGCTGGGGCGATGCGGCCAACTCGTGGCGGTCCTTAGCTATTTTGGGAGTGCCGCAACAGGCTACCGGAGTGAAGCAGAAGGTATATCTTCCCGTACACCGCGAATTGCATTACACCGGCAGTCTTTATGTAAAACACCTGAGCGGACCAAGCCGCATCAGCATTTATTTGGAAACGCGGGATCACCCGGACCAAGTTCTGGCGCGCGCCGCCATCGACGCCAGCGCAATGGACTGGAAACGGTATTCTTTCAATCTTGACGTGGAACAAAGCAAGCTTCAGCCGTTACAGCCGGCGGATTTCGTGTTGCAAGTCGATGGCGATGAACGCGCGCTCGTTGACCAGGCAAGCCTGATGCCCGCCGATGCGATCGATGGACTTGACCCGGAGATGGTGGCTTTATCGAAAAGCATGAGCACTCCCCTGCTGCGGTTTGGCGGCAATTTCACCTCCGCTTACCATTGGCGTGACGGCGTAGGCCCTAGGGACAAGCGTGTCAGCGCTCTCAACATTGCGTGGGGCATCCCCGAATACAACCAGTTCGGCACGGATGAGTATCTGCGATTTTGCGACTTGATCGGAGCGCAGCCGCAAATCGCATTGAATTTGGGCAGCGGCACGTCGCAGGAAGCAGCCGACTGGGTGCGGTATGTCAATGAGCATTGGAAGCAACATAGCGGCCTGCTTTGGGAACTGGGGAATGAATTGTGGGGCAACTGGAACCTGGGCTATCCGACGGAACAGGAATTGTCGGAGCGAACCATTCGTTTCAGCCAAGCGATTCGCGCCGTGGACCCGCAAGCGCGTTTGATCGCCACGGGCCAAGACCCCGATCATTACAAGAATTGGAACGCCTTTCAACTCAAAGCTCCTCCAGGCACGTTCGACTATTTGTCAACGCACTTCGTTGTGAGGACAGGCGCGGCGAAAGAGAATAATAATCCGGATGCGCTCGCCTCAGCTTCATTCGCGCTGCCGGTGGAGCTGGGCCGCCAGTTGCGGGCGATGCAGAAACAGATCGACAGCACCAAAGGGTATAACGGCAAGGTACACCTGGCATTCACGGAATGGTTGTTTCATTGTTGTGAGCCGGGAGGGAACCGGGCGCCGAGCTTTACGAATATGGGCGGCGCGATTGCCGCCGGCGGCTTCTTGAACATGATGATGGATAACGCGGATGTTGCGCCAATCTCGGATATGACAGGGTTGATTGAGTTTGCGGGCATTTGGAAAAAGCAGGGACGCGTCTACGCCGTGCCCTCGTACTATGCGTTTCGGATGTACTCGACGGCGCAGGCGGATCAACCAGTGGAGGTCGGCGGCAACGCCGGGTACTATAACGTGGCGGGAGGCATTACGCGCCTGCCCGATATTGAAAATGTGCCATATCTGGATATCGTCGCGGCTACCAATAAGACAGGCGATCGACTGACAGTCTTTTGCGTGAATCGCCATCTCACGGAAAACATTCCGGCGACTTTGACGGTCTCAGGGTTTGCCGCTGCTCCGAGCGCGGCGGTACAGTCCTTATATTCAGATAGCATCTATGATGTCAATGATGAAGCGGAACCGGAAGCAGTCAAGCCGAAAGAGTCGAATGTCACCGTGGAGGGGGATCGGCTGCGGTACACATTCCGGCATGAGAGCATAACGAGGATCGATCTCATTCGAAAATAGCCATGATAAAAACTTTTTTTGCTCGCCCGGCGAGCCTTTTTGCGCTGCTGGCGGTGGCCGCCTTCGCGCAGCAGCATCCAACGCCGCCATCGGGGAAAGGGCGCTGGACGGCAGAACAGGCCAATGCCTGGTATGCGCATGAGCCTTGGCTGGTGGGCAGCAATTACTACCCGGCGGACGCGATCAACGAACTGGAAATGTGGCAGGCAGACACGTTTGACCCCAAGCGGATCGATACGGAGCTAGGTTGGGCGCAAGGTCTGGGCATGAACACCATGCGCGTTTTTCTTCATGATCTACCTTGGGAGCAGGACCCGGAAGGCTTTAAGAAACGGATCGATACGTTTCTTTCCATCTGTCAAAAACACAAGATTCGGCCTTTGCTTGTGCTTTTCGATTCCTGCTGGGACCCGTTTCCGGCGCTCGGCAAGCAGCGTGCGCCTAAGCCCGGCGTTCATAATTCGGGCTGGGTGCAAAGCCCAGGAGCAAAGGCGCTGGAAGATCCCAAGCAATATCCGCGATTGGCGGCTTACACGAAAGGCGTCGTGGGGGCGTTTGCCAACGACAACCGCGTCCTCGGCTGGGACATTTGGAATGAGCCGGACAACACCAATGCTTCGAGCTACGGCAAACAGGAACCAAAGAACAAGGTGGAACTGGTTTTGGCTCTGCTGCCCCAAGCATTCGAATGGGCCCGATCCGCTCACCCGAAACAGCCTTTAACCAGCGGCGTTTGGCAAGGCGATTGGTCCAATCCGCAGAAGCTGGAAGCCATGACAAAATTGCAGCTCGATTTGTCCGATGTGATCAGCTTTCACAATTACGGCGTGCCGAATGACTTTGAGAAGCGAGTGAAAGACTTGCGGCAATACGGACGTCCGCTCATTTGCACGGAGTACATGGCGCGCGGCGAGAAGAGCACGTTTGAAGGCATTCTTCCCATTGCCAAAGCGGACAAAGTAGCGGCGATCAACTGGGGTTTTGTCGCCGGCAAGGCACAAACATTCCTGCCCTGGGATTCCTGGCAGCAGCCTTATGTTTATCGCTCGCCGACGATCTGGTTCCACGATATTTTTCATGAGGACGGAAAGCCCTACCTACCGGCGGAAGTGGCGTTTATCCGCAAGATGACAGGCGTGAGCAGGTAGCCTCGATTCCTTGTCGGATAAAAGAGGTTAGTATAAACACGAGTTTGCTGTATGAACGAGTTCGTTCTTGCTCAGGTTGTGAGAAACAGATGCTTATTCTTGTAGGCAGTTCTGGTATGTCCCTCCTTCGCTGCTCAGGCCCGCAGCGCGGCGGAAGGGAGCACGGCCAAGGTGACTCCCACATCGGTCAGGACACTAGATTTACGCTCGCTGCCAAGCGATGCGCTCCTGCATTCCAGAAGCAAGTGGAGCAGAGATCTATTTATTCTGATTGATGACGCGGGTGCGCCCTTGTTATATATGTTCGACCGGTCGGGGCACATCCAGTTTGACGCAATGATACAAATTGCCGGCGCGAGCAAAATAAGGGTTTATGATTTTACGGCGGCGCCGGACGGCAGTGTCTGGACGTGCGGGTACGCCGCTTCCCCATCAGGACAGCGAAGTTCTTTTCTGGCCCATTTGACCAATGATGGGCAACCTGTCCAGATCATCCGAACCAATCCCTATCAAGCTCAATACCTAACTGTAGGGCCCGATGGGACAGTCTGGACCGTAGGATACGGTTTCGGCTCCGACGGCAAGATCGATCTCGCTCTCGACAGCTTGCGGCATTTTGATGCGTCCGGCCAGTTGATCGCCTCCGCCATTCCCGCTCACTCGGTGGGCGTACTGAGAGCCATGAACGGGTATCTGGATTTTTATCAGGGACGCCTGGGATGGTATTCGCCTAGCAGCGGAACCGGACCTGACCGAAGCGTTCCCGAGGGGGCGTATGTCGAGATCTCTCCCGCTGATATGACGATGTTGCATTCCTATCCCGCAGCGCCGAGGAACTTGAACGATTATTTATGGGGATTTGCGCTCACGCCGAGCGGGCGGGTATTTGTGGAAATGTATCATCCAAGCTTGGACGGCGAGCGACACCCTCCCGATCTGTATGAACTGGATCGCAGCGGAAACAAGTGGGTCTTGGCTGATAGGCCGCGAAATCAGCATGGTGACATTTCCAGTCTGGAAGGGAACGACGGCGAATCTTTAGTGTTCCATGATGTTGTGGTTAATAAATCCGAGCTCAAGCTTCAGCTCATGGATCTTTCGCAGACAGTAAAACATTAG
>CAXUBB010000261.1:0-7920 GCA_964249105.1 uncultured Bryobacteraceae bacterium
GTTAAGAACTGGACATGTTCCAGATTAAATTGCGAACAGGGACAGCGCAAATTCAAGAAATGCAGAAACAAAGGACGATTCGGTCGTTTAAAGCGCGCCAGGGCCGGAGGAAGGCTGACGGCTGTTCCGAATGGCATTTGATAGAGACCCGCAGGCCGTGGTGTTGGAAGCGAGTACCGCCAATCCTGATACCAGAATGAAATACTAATGACAGTGAACGAGAGGCCCGCCAACAGAAGAGCAAAAATAAAACGGGATCTCTGTGACATTTTACATTCAGGGTCATCAACAAAGCCTCAAACGAAAAGATTGGCTTTGTTGCACACCATACTGTATGTATCGGCTGATCCCGGCGGAATTTTAGTGAGATTGAAAAGATCAGAGCGCTGCTATTTCGCAACAATGTTGATCAGTTTGTCGGGAACAACAATGATCTTGACAATCTGTTTGCCTTCGATAAAAGGCTTAACCTTCTCCTGAGCGAGAGCCAGTTTCTCCAAATCCTCTTTTGGAGCGCCGAGGGGCACTTGCAGATGTCCGCGCAGCTTTCCGTTTACTTGTATGGGTATCTCAATCAGATCTTCCTTAGCGAGTTCCGCGTTGAATATCGGCCAGGATTGACGGAAGACAGGCTCGGTGCGGCCCAGCGTGTCCCACAAATCCTGTGCAGTATAAGGAGCAAAAGGCGCCAGCAGCAGGGTTAAGCTTTGACAAAGCTCCGACCTGGCGGAAGATAGTTTTGGCTCCAATTGATACAACTCGTTAATCAATTCCATTAAAGACGCAATGGACGTATTGAAGTGCCAGCGGCTATCGAAGTCAGCGGTAATCTTTTCAATTGTCTGGTGCAACTTCCGGAGCGCCTGGCGGTCGGCGTCGGTTGCATTGCCGTTTGTAGCTAAATCCGCGTTGCGCGTCACAAAACGGTAAAGACGCCCCAGAAAGCGGTTAATGCCGGAAACACCGTCTTCCTGCCAATCTAGATCGCGATCAGGCGGCGCGGCAAACAGAGAGTAAAGACGAGCGGAATCAGCGCCGTACCGCGCCATCATGTCATCCGGCGAAACGACGTTGCCAAGATTTTTCGACATCTTCGCGCCGTCCTTAATCACCATGCCCTGGGTGAAAAGACGCTTAATCGGCTCGTCGTTACGGATGACATTGATGTCGCGCATCATCTTGGTCCAGAAACGCGAGTAGATCAGATGGAGAATGGCGTGTTCGACTCCGCCGATGTACTGGTCAATAGGAAACCAATAAGCGATGGTGTTTGAATTAAAAGGCGCTTTGTCGTTCTGCGGATCACAGTAGCGATAAAAATACCAGGAAGAGTCTACAAAGGTGTCCATGGTATCGCTTTCGCGCCGGGCGGGTTGGCCGCACTTCGGGCAGGGGACATTCATGAAGTCGTCCACCGCTTCCAGAGGCGATCGGCCTTTGCCGGTGATTTTGACGTGGAGCGGCAAGCGCACCGGGAGCTCCGTTTCGGGCACCGGTACGGCTCCGCACTTCGGGCAGTAGATAATAGGGATCGGCGTGCCCCAGTAGCGCTGCCGCGAGATGCCCCAGTCTTTGATGCGATAGGTGATGGACTCCTCGCCGAAGCCTTTCTCCTGAGCGTAAGAGGTCATTTGCTTGCGGGCTTCGGCGCTGCCTAAGCCGGACCAATGGCCGGAGTTTTCGACGATTCCATAGTCGGTGAAAGCCCCCGTCATCGTTGCGCCATCAGCCAGCGCGCCGTCAACGGGCCGGATTACCGGCGCGACCGGGATGCCGTAAGCGCGGCAGAACTCAAAATCGCGCTCGTCATGCGCGGGCACGGCCATGATCGCGCCCGTGCCGTAGCCCATCAGCACGAAGTTGCCGACCCAGATCGGGATTTTCGCGTTGTCGAACGGACGCACGGCATAGTGACCGGTGAAGAGACCAACTTTTTCCAAATCACCGGGCTCCTGACGCGCTGCCGTGTCGATCATCTCCTTAACCTTTAGGCGGTCCTCTTCTTCCGTGAGCAGTTTGTCAACCAGCGAATGCTCAGGAGCAAGGATCAAGCACGTTGCGCCGTAGATGGTATCGATGCGGGTGGTGAAGATGCGAATCTTCTCCGGCAGACCGTCAACAGCGAAATCAACTTCGGCTCCTTCCGAACGGCCAATCCAGTTGCGCTGCATTGCCAGAACGCGCTCGGGCCAGCCTTCGCCGAGTTGCTTCATGTCGTCCAACAGTGCGCCCGCGTAGACAGTGATTTTGAGGAACCACTGCTGCATGGCGCGCTGCTCGACGGGCGTGGTTTCATGCCGCCAGCAGCAGCCGTCAACTACCTGTTCATTAGCAAGAACGGTTCCGCACTCCGGACACCAGTTCAGAAGAGCTTCCTTGCGGTAGGCCAGGCCGCGCTCGAACATTTTCAAAAAGAACCATTGGTTCCAGCGGTAATACTCCGGCTCGCAGGTAGTAACTTCATGGCTCCAGTCAAGGGAAAAACCGAGGCGCTGCATCTGCGACTTCATGTGCGCGATGTTGCTCAGGGTCCAATCACGCGGATCTCGGCCCTCCTTCAACGCGGCGTTTTCAGCGGGCAACCCGAAAGCGTCCCAACCCATGGGATGCAGCACGTTGTAGCCGCGCATCCACATATAACGGGCCAGCGCATCGCCAATCGAGTAATTGCGCACGTGCCCCATGTGCAGCTTGCCGCTCGGATACGGCAGCATGCTGAGCACGTAATACTTAGGCTTTTCGGGCGCGTCCGCTACGTAGAGGGACGGGTCCTGCTCCCATTGACGGTGCCATTTCGGCTCGATTTCTTTGGGGTCAAACGCCTTTTCTGGGATACAAGCTCCTTCAGCGCCTTCACATTGCGAAGGTCATCACCCGGTTTATCGACGGGAGTCTCGAGGATGAAGGCTTTTTCCCGCAAATCAGGGTGGTTGAGGATGCGGCGGAAGCCTTCACATCCAATATAACCAGCGCCGATATTCGCATGGCGGTCGCGGTGCGAGTTCAAGGGCGTTTTGGAGTCGTTGGCGTGGAAAACAGGGATGCGATGGAGGCTCAGGGTCGCGGCGGCGGTCTCGATCAAATGTTGCAGCCCGGCTGCCCTGGCAAGATCAAAGCCGCTGACATAACAGTGGCAAGTATCCAAACAGTAACCAAGAGGAAAGCTCATATGTGGAGCTGCTTGTTCACGAATGGCCGCTAACTCCTGGAGATGTCCGCCCAGTTGCGCGCCCGCGCCTGCCGTGTTTTCAAGAAGAATTGTCAATTGAGAGCGTTTCATGAGTTTGTCGTCCAGCGCGCGCCCAGCTTGCGCGAGACCGGCGGCCACATTCTGTATACCCTCTTCGACCGTGAGACCTCGATAGCTGCCTGGATGAAGAACTAGATATTCCGCGCCGATCAGAATAGCGCGTTTGAGTTCACCCGAGAAAGCCTCAATCGATCTTTCGCGGGTAAGGGAAGGCGGAGCGGCGAGATTGATCAAGTAACTGCCGTGAATGATAAGCGGCGTGAGGTCGTGCTTGGCGCGATAGTCGTTGAGAAGCTTGATTTTTCCGGCATCGGGAGTTCTGGTGCGCCACATGCGCGGACTGGCGGAGAAGATCTGGAAGGTATTTGCGCCCAGTTCATTCGCTTTGATGGCCGCTTTCTCCAGAGAGCTGGCAACGGAAGTGTGAATACCAATACGCAAGCTTTCAGGATAGAAGAGAAATATTGCCCATTGCTTTGCAGCCGAATTCAAAATCTGGTACAAAGTACATTACCTGTCTCGTCAGCAGTGAATCATTCCCGCCCTTCGTCCGCTCGGGAGCAATCTCTATTCATTTCAGGAGGAACGGCTCACGATGCCGCTCTTTAAGCATTCATTCTTTTGGCTCGCTATTTTTAATTTGGCGCTCGCCGGTTCTCTTTCTATGTGGGGCCAATCACAGGCCAATACCGGCACAATTGGAGGCACTGTAACCGACTCCTCCGGGCAGGTGATTGCAAATGCGCAGGTGACGTTAATAAACACGGGCACTAACTTAAGCCGCGATCTGACCACCGATGGAGAGGGCCGTTTTCGCGGCTTGCTTCTACCGCTCGGCAGCTATCGCGTGACGGCAACGGCAAAAGGCTTTGGAACGCTGGTCCGCGAGGGCCTGGATCTAGCGGTCGGGCAGGCGATTACGCTGAATTTGCAATTGAATGTTTCGCAAATGCAGCAAACCGTCGAAGTGAAGGAAGAAGCGCCGGTGATCGAGACCAGTCGGGTGGAAAACTCTACGTATCTCGACCAGAAATCAGTCCGGGACCTGCCGAATAACGGGCGTAATTTTCTAAACCTGGTTCCACTGACGCCGGGGGTCTCGATTGTGCAAGGTCCGGATGGAGCCGAGATCAGCATTAACGGCAACAAAGGAATCAACAACAACGTTTCGATTGATGGCGCGGACAACAACAATCCGTTCTTCGGTGAACAGCGCGGCGGACAGCGCCCGGCCTTCACGGTGAGCCTGGATGCGATTAAAGAGTTTCAGGTGGTCTCCGATGGCGCGCCTGCCGAGTTCGGACGCAGCAGCGGGGGATTCATTAATGTCGTTACCAGATCGGGCACTAACGATATTCACGGCACGCTGCACGAGTTTCAGAAATGGACGGGTTTAACGTCGCGCCTGTCAGACGGCACACGGTTGAGCGGTTTTTCCCAGGAGCAGTTTGGCGGAACCTTCGGCGGCGCTTTCGTCAAAGACAAGCTGTTTTATTTTCTGGCTTACGATCAGCAGCAGTTTACGCAAACGAAGCAGAATAATCCGCTCCGCATCGATCCGGGACTGGTGAACTTTTTCGCCACAAACCTTGGACTACCGAACGAGAACGGGCCGATCACGCGCACCAACAACGCCATTGCCTCGCTGGGCAAAATCGATTGGAACATCAACAGCAACAATTTGTTCACGGCGCGTTACAACTATTCGCATTCGGACCAGCAGAACGGAACGTTTGACGTGGAAAACTGGGGACGCAGCGCGAATGCGGACGAGATTGATTTTTCCAACTCCGTGAGTCTGCAACTGAATACGATCATTACGCCCACCACGCTGAACGAACTGCGCTTTCAATGGGCGCGCGAAGATCGGCCGCGGCTCTACACCGGCCCGAATATACCGGGCCAGAGCCGTCCGTTTCCCGATACGGGAATCGATTTCGTGGGACAGTACCGCTTCGGCGAGCCGTTTTTTATTCCGACGCAGGATCATGATACGCGCGTGCAGGTCAATGATAACTTTTCGCTGATTCGCGGAGCACACAATTTCAAATTCGGCGCGGAACTGAATCGCACCTCGACCAGCCAGGTTTTCGTCGGATTTGCGAACGGGCGTTATATCTTTGACAGTATTTCGGGTTTTGAAAACTACGTGACGTATGGTCCTCGATTTGTGGAGTGTGCGAACGGCTCCACCAGCACGGTAGGAGTTTGCCCCGGTGGTCCGCAAAACATTACCGGCCCGCTGATCTTTTTCAGCCAGTTCGCGGGCGTTAATGGGCTTTCGGTCCAACAGGCAGGAGCGCAAACGCTGCCGCAGTGGGAACCTGCGTTATTTGCGCAGGACCGCTGGCAGATTCGTCCTAATTTGACGTTGAGCTACGGGTTGCGCTGGGATGCGCAAATCGAGCCTGACCCGATCACTCCGGCCAACAAAGTTTTTTTTGCTCCGTTCATCAACAAGCCCGGATTTCCGTCTACCGGCAATATCCCTTCCTCCTGGAAGCAGTTTCAGCCCCGGCTTGGCTTGACTTGGGACCCAACAGGGAAGGGCAGGACCATATTTCGCTTGAACGGCGGTGTTTTTTATGCGCGCAACCCAGGATTAAATCTGGCCAGTATTCGGTCAACAAACGGATCGGTCGGACAGGATCTTTCGTACACCTCTTTTTCGCTGGCGAGCGGTTCCGTTCCACCGCCTTATCTGCAACTGTTTTCCACGGCTAACGCCGGCACGCCCAACCATCCGCAGGTGTATGTCGCCTCCAAGGACTTTACCAATCCACGGGATTACCAATGGTCGTTTACGGCGGAACAGGCGCTCACCCAATCATTGAAGATCACGGGAACGTTCACCTGGGTCAAAGGCGTTCACAATAGCCGGTTTGTTAACCGGAACGATCCGGCATTTGGATCGCCCTGGTCCACCGGCCTGGGGGCGGACGGAACTAATGGAATCGACGGCAGCGCAGGAGGCGGCTTGACAACCTTGGAAAGCTCCGCCAAATCTCTTTACCGCGGCTTAACCATTGCGATGATTAAACAGTTCACGCATCGCTTCCAGTTTCAGATGAATTATCAACTTTCGGAGACGCTGGCGGATGATGACAACGAGCGTGATCCGTTCAGCTACCGCTATGCATCCGTGACAAATTTCCAGCCGGATTACGGCTTCTCCGATCAGGACGAACGGCATCGCTTCAACGCTTTCGGCTTGTATCAGGGGCCGTGGGGAATCGAGTTCTCGCCCATCATCAGCTTTCACACGCCGCAGCCGATCTCGGTGGGCGCGGTTCCCTCGGATCGCGTGCTGGCGAACGGCTATATCATCCGGCGTAACACGTTGTGGAAAGACAATACTTACTTTTCATTTGATTTCCGAGTGGATAAGAATTTCCATCTTTCCGAACGGTTCACCTTGCAGGCCATCTTCGATCTATTCAACGCCACCAATCGCAGCAATCCCCGGTTTCCCAGCACCGGCAACTTGCTATTTAATTTTGACGGTACCGTACAGAGTGGACTGGGCGATCCGCGACAAGCGCAATTAGGTCTGCGTCTGGTTTTTTGAGGAAAGCTCAAGCGCTGTTACACTGATAGGACAGCGTAGATTTGCGCTTTTCCAACTTTTCGTGCCACGTTTTTTTACTCTTCTCGAAGCAGAGGGCTTTTTGCCTGAGGTTGAACGACTGCTTCGCAGTTCCATTCAGGCCAAACAGGATTACGAGTCCGGTGATACTGAACTGAACCAGGTTGCCCAGCGCATCACCCTAATGGGCGGCATCCTGGTGCGCCGGGAGGAGATTGTCGCTTCGCGCACGCGCCGGGACTCGTCCGCTCGTGTACTGAAAGCGGCGATGGAGCGAATCGAAGAAATCGGCTGCCAAGTCAAGGATCTTGAAACCGGGTTGATTGATTTTCCCACGCTCTACCGTGACCGGGAAGTATATCTATGCTGGAAGCTGGGCGAATCCAGCATTAGTTTCTGGCATCATATCGAGGACGGATTTCGCGGGCGGCAGCCGATTAGCAGCGAGTTTCTGGCAAATCACCGGGGCGGCGGAGAGCCGGGGGATTAGTTCTGTTTGTCGTCTCCATCGGCTAGAATTGGGCCGATGTCCCTAAATCACAGCTTATGTTTACCAAATACGGCGCACACCGTAGGCGTCAAACATAGATTCATTGCTGATAATCGGCATATTTTCTGCCTGAGCTTGGGCGATGAGCATACGGTCGAAAGGATCTTTGTGCGGACCAGGAAGCAAGCCGGCGCGAATGGCATCTTCCGCCGAAATCGCTAGAGTTTGAAATCCTTCCCGCTGGAGGTGGCTGGCGAAATCAGCCGCAAGATCGACGGCGGTGGGTAATTTGCCAAGACGCATCTTGGCGGCAATCTCCCACGCCGATGCTACGCTCACAAAAACAACGTTTTTGGTTTCCGCGATGATTTTACGGGCGGATTTTGTTAAGGCCGGATCATCCGAGAGCCACCAAAGCAGCGTGTGCGTATTGAGAAGGGATTGCATGAGCCGCCTACTCCCAGGCAGACAGTTCATCAACAGGCAAAGCTTCAAAGAACTCGGGTCCGACCAGCAATTTACCTTTCAGCGCACCGGGCCGCCGCCGCCCTTTGATCTCACCAATCGGCACAAGTCGGGCTACCGGTTTTGAAC
>CAXUBB010000262.1:0-7911 GCA_964249105.1 uncultured Bryobacteraceae bacterium
TCTAATAGATCGTGTTCACTGGAATTTTCCTCGCCATCGCTGAAAATGAGCATGGCTTTCCGACGTCCGCTTTCTCCCTTGAGCTTTTTTTGTACTGAAAAGAAAACGGCATCATAAAGCGCTGTTCCTAATTCACGTTCTTCTTTGGGACCAATCTCAGGAAACTCGCTTTTCCCTTTTGAGAACTGGCGCAATTCTTCAGTAATCGCTTGCGGCGAGGAAGTCAGGTCACTGACCAACCGCAGATGGTTGCCGAAGCACACAGCAAACACTTGATCGGAGGGACGCAGCACTTTTTGCAAAAACGTTTCCACATCACGATTGTGCTGCTTCAAAAACTTTTCTTGGCTTCCGCTCACATCAATGATCAGGCCCAGAGTGAGAGGCAGTTCGTTCTGGCGCGCAAAAAACCTGATCTCCTGCGGAACATTATCCTCCAGAACTTCAAAATCGTCCTTGTTCAAGTTACCCAGGAGCGCGCCGCTTTGGGAGCGCACCACCGCCGTCACGCTCACTAGGTTCACATCCGTTCGAAACGCAGGCTGATCCTGCGCTGACAACTTGAAACCTGGAACAGGCATGAACAGCCAAACCAGAAGAAGAGCAAGCCGCATCAGTTTCAGATACGCGCGGTTTTACATCTTTGTTCCTTTTGACTCTAAATGTCCGCGCCCGGCATCACCGCCGCATAACCCTTCTGGCGCGTCAACTCATGCAGCGCCCGATCAAAAGTAACCAGCGTCGCCTGGCTCGCTCTCGCGCACGCCAGAAGATAATAATCACCGACTAGATTGGAAGCTGCTCGGTCGGCGAAAGGCTCTGTTAACTCTCGCAACAGCAAATTCACACCTTCGGGTTCCGGACGAAACTCAACACGGGGGTCCGCCAGCCATCCCTCATATATGCTCCATGCTGTTTTCAGGCTGGTCGCCTTTTCGCCCATGGCTGAACGATTAGTAAGCAAGCGCAGTAAACCAAGCTGAGTATAACGAGAAAAGATCAACTTAATCTCTTTTGGCAATTCGTTCAGCCATTTCCATGCGTCTCGATAATTTGATGACGCGCTACCGACAAAGCAAGGCAAATATTTAAGTCAGGGTAGAACAAGATCATGCGGATTTTCGTCAACGGGGAATGCCGGGCCAAGTTCACCCGGACCTATAATGAATGCGCCGGTTACATACTTTCCCTTTTTACCTTCACTGCTCTTGCCTTCGTTATAAGCGCGTTCAGCGGCCTCAAGAATCAGTGCCTCTACGGAAGAGCCGGACTGCTCTGCCCTTTGACGTAGCTGCTCATGCAGCGGCTCTGGAATTTCTACTGTAGTTCGAACTGCCATGACATTGATTATTTGACTTTCAACTCGAAATCCACCCCAAACAAACCCGCTATGTTAGCATCGAGCCATATGAAGGAGAGGTCGTTGCCGGGAGCCACTATTTGGGCCGCTTCCTGACAACATGGATTGGTTCCTTTCAGGAGTTTATGCTCCTGGCCGGTCGCGCGTTTCTGAACATTGTCCGTCGTCCGCATTACTATGATGACGTCTTTTTGCAAATGGACGCGATCGGTATCGGAAGCATACCCATTACATTGTTGATCGGCGCTTTCAGCGGAGCGATTATCGCTCTGCAGATGGCGCGTGCCCTGAATACCTATGGGGCCAGCAGCCAGGTGGGGTCCATTGTGTCGATAACTCTGGTGCGTGAGCTAGGCCCTGTGCTCACGGCGCTGCTGGTGGCGGGCCGCAATGCTTCCGGAATCGCTAGCGAATTGGGGTCGATGAAAGTCACCGAGCAGATTGATGCCATGCGCGCGTTGGGAACTGATCCGATCCAGAAATTGGTCACCCCGCGCCTGACCGCAACGGCCCTGATGCTGCCGTGTTTGACCGTGATTGCGGATGCAGTGGGCCTGATTGGCGCGTATTTGATAGTCGTTCCGCTGCTTCACATTATTAGCTCCGGTTCGTATTGGTCTACTTCCTGGCGCGCCCTGCTCTTAGATGATCTGACACAGGGATTGCTAAAGCCGTTTCTGTTCGGCATTATTATCGCGCTGGTTGGTTGTTTTTACGGCTTGCGCACCACGGGTGGAACGCAGGGCGTGGGACGCGCCACGACGCAGGCGGTGGTGGTCGCCTCCATCTGGATCTTCTTTGTGACGTTCATCATCGATAAAATTTTCGTCAACTTGTAGCGCAGCATGCCGGACAACAATCCCCTTCTTGAGTTCAAGGACGTTTGCCTGCAATTTGGCGAGAAATGGGCGCTGAAAAACATCTCTCTCACGTTAAAGCCGGGCGAAACGCGTATTATTTTCGGCGCGGCGGGCAGCGGCAAGACCATGCTGCTGAAAGCTGTGATTGGCTTAGTGGCGGTGGACTCCGGTGAGATCCGGCTTTTCGGCAAGCAGGTTACTTCCATGGGGGAACAGGAGCTTTACGGTCTGCGGAGCCGCGCTGGGTTCTTGTTTCAGGAAGGCGGACTGTTCGACTCCTTTACCATTGGCGAGAACGTTGAATACCCCTTGCTGAACCGTCAATCCGGGGACGGCAAGGACAACCATATATCCGACGGCGACGCTGAGAAGCGCGTCCGGGAGGCGCTGCGCTTTTTTGAACTGTAACAAACCTTTGATCAGTTTCCTAGCGAAGTGTCTGGCTGCATGCGCCGCCGTGTCGGTATTGCGCGGGCGATTGTGACGGAACCGCCGCTGGTGCTGTACGATTCGCCGACAGCGGGCCTTGACCCGATTACCGCCAATACCATCATGGCGCTGATTGCCAAGGAGCGCGACACGCGGAACAGCGCCTCGCTAATTGTCACGCATCGTTACCAGGACGGCGAGATCATGGCTAATTTCCGCTATGCGGACGGCGAATTGCAGCCGGTTGGCGATGGTCCCGAGAGCGCGGACCCGGAAACGCGCACCAAGTTCATCGTAATGAAGGATGGGGAAATCGTCTTTTTCGGCACGCGCCGGGAACTGGAGTCATCAAAAGACGATTATGTGAGAAAGTTCATCAGAAAAGAGACATAAGTATGCCCGCAAAAGAAAAAGTAAGCTTTGCTCAGCTCAAGGTCGGCGTCCTGTCAATTGTTGCTCTCGCTTGCATTGTTTTGATTGTGTTCCTGCTGACGGGCAATGCAAGCTGGTTCAAAAAGCAGGTGAATCTGCACATGTACACGTCCGACGCGGCGGGCCTGACTCCCGGCGCGCCCGTGCGCATCAACGGCATACAGGCCGGCACCGTGAAACGCGTCGTCCTATCGGGAGAAACGAATCCGCAGCGTGTCATCCGGGTTGATTTTGTGGTGGAACAGGACATGCAGAAGCAGATTCCGGCCGATTCCATCGCCTCGGTTGGTTCCGATAACTTATTGGGAAGCACCAAATTTTTGCAGATTAACAAGGGAACCAGACCGGACATCATTCAGCCGGACGCCACCGTGAAATCCGCCGATACCCGCCAGTTTGACGCGCTGATTCAGCAAGGTTACAACGTGCTGGACTCGCTGCAGTTGATTCTCGGCAAGGTGCAGGACATTGTAGCCGCCGTGGAAGTGGGCAAGGGCACCATCGGCAAACTGCTGGTGGATGAAACGTTGTATAACAGCCTGCAAGCCACGGTAAACCAGGTGCAGGCACTGGCGACGACGCTCAACTCGAAAAAGGGAATTGGCCGCATCATCAACGACGAGGCTTTGTACAACCAAATTCAGAACGTACTCAACCGTTTTGACCAAATCACCGCTGACCTTCAGGCCGGCAAGGGAACGGCCGGCATGCTGCTGAAAGATCCCAAGGTTTACAACGACCTTGACTCGTCGCTCGATCAGATTAATACCACGCTGGCCAAAATCAATAATGGGCAGGGGACCGTGAGCAAGCTGCTGAACGATCCGAAGATCGCGAATCAGCTTTCGGAAGCCATGACGAAGCTGAACGTCACCTTGGATAAAGTCAACTCAGGACAGGGAACGATTGGGCAGATGCTGGTGAACCCGCAGCTTTATGAATCGGCGAACGGCACGACGCGCGAGCTGCATGATTTGCTACGCGACTTCCGGGCCAACCCCAAGAAGTTCCTGAGCATCAAGCTGAAAATTTTCTAGTTTGAAGCGTTTAATCATCAACGCCGATGACTTCGGCTTTACTCGCGACGTCAACGCCGGTATTGTGCATGCTCACCGGGAAGGTGTGCTGACTTCCGCCACGCTGATGGCGACGGGCGATGCGTTTGACGATGCGGTGCGGTTAGCGCACGAAACGCCTTCGCTCGATGTCGGTTGTCACTTGGTGCTGATTCAAGGGCATGCGCTGACCACCGGACAGCGCTTTCCAGATACGCCTCGAGAAGTGATTGCGGGATTGCTCAAACTAGGGGCGCGCACCCGCGTTTATGAGGAGTTGCGGGCGCAAATTCGCAAGGTCATTGCCGCTGGGATCCGCCCCACGCATCTCGATTCGCACAAGCATACTCACATAGTTCCGGCTATCTTCCGCCTTGTAATTCTTCTGGCGCAGGAGTTCCAAATTCCGTATGTGCGCCTGCCGCTTGATACCACAACTCCTTACGGCAGGATTCCGTGCGCTGTTCTCGATCCCTTTTACCGGCGTATGGCGCGGGGCCGAAACGTGGGTATGACCGACCATTTTCTTGGATTCCGCCTTACTGGATCACTCAATGAAAATTCATTAGAGGCAGCATTGGCGTTATTGCAGGAAGGAACAACCGAGTTCATGTGCCATCCCGGTTTTCTCGGCGAAGAACTGCGCGGCGCGGCGACGCGGCTGAAGGAGTCGCGGGCGCGCGAATTAGAGGCGCTCACCTCATCGCGCATTCGCGAGTTTATGGACGCAACAGGAGTCCGCTTGGCAACCTTTCGTACTGCGGATTCGGCGTAGCGCCTTCAATAACCTTTCCATCAAAGATCAACAGATAAATTTTGGTGTCCGCAATCTTGACCGGATCAATCGTAAAAATGTCGTCCGTTAATACGATCAGGTCCGCCAGCTTGCCGGGTTCAATCGAGCCTTTCCGCTTTTCATCAAAACTCGCATAAGCCGAACCCATCGTGTACGCTTTCACCGCTTCCGCCACCGTGATTTTCTGTTCCGGCGTCCAGCCGTCCGGGTGCTTGCCGTCGAGCGTCCTGCGCGTGACAGCTCCGTAGATGCCCATGAGCGGACTCATCGGGGCTACGTCCCAATCCGAACCAAACGCCAGTGTCGCGCCCGTGTCGAGCAGAGTTCGAAAGGCATAAGTGGTCTTGGCGCGCTCGGGGCCGATGCGTTTTTCCGCCCATCGTCCGTCATCCATCAAATGATAGGGCTGCATGGAAGCGATAATGCCCAATTGTCCAAAGCGCGGAATATCGGCGGGAATCAGATGTTGCGCGTGTTCGATTCGCAAACGCCGGTCGCGCGGCCCGTGGTCCTGAATCACGCGTTGGTAAAACCCGAGGATCGTGTTGTTCGCTTTGTCGCCAATGGCGTGGACGGCAATTTGCAGCCCTGCGTTGTCGGCGTCCTCGATATTACGGAACATCTGCCGCGGATTCGACAGTTCAGCGCTCGGTATGCCGCTGGTGTTCGGTGAATCCAGATAAGGCTGAAATAAAAGAGCTGTCGTTGAGCCGAGCGAGCCGTCCGCGAAACCTTTCAGTCCGCCCATGTGCAAGTAGTCGTTGCCGAAGTCCGCGGCCACTCCGATCTGCGCCAGTCGTTGCCAGGCTGCCAGCGGTTGATGGCCGGAGATGCGTACTCGCAATTGCCCGTTGTGCAGCATCGTTTGATACGCGTGAAAAACAGCGGGCGAGGCGGACATGTCCTGCACGCTGGTCACGCCCTGCGCATTCGCATAGGTCTGCGCGGCATGCACGGCGTCTATGATCTGCTGCTCGGATGGCGGCGGGATCACGCGTGCCACCAATTCCTGCGCTGCATCTTTCAAGATGCCCGTGGGATTCCCCTGGGCGTCCCGCACGATGACGCCGCCTGGAACGTCCTTTGTATCTCTACTGACGCCCGCCAGTTTCAAAGCCAATGAGTTTGCCAGCGACATATGCCCGTCGAGCCGCTTAATCATCACGGGCCAGTCGCGGGTGGCGTCGTCGATGAGTTCCCGCGTCGGCAGCCGCGCCGGTGTCCAATTCTCATGGTCCCAATTGCCTCCCGTAATCCATCGGCCTCTGGGCTGGCTCCGGGCGTATATCGCCAGAGTATCGCGGAACTCCCCTTCGCTTTTCGCATAACGCAATTGCGGTCCGGTGAGGTTTGCTCCGCCTGAATAAAAATGAACGTGCGCGTCATTAAAACCGGGCAGCGCTCTTCGGCCTCCCAGATCAATCACCGGTAGGCCGGGCCGTTTCAAGCTGGAGATCTCATCGTTGCTGCCGACCGCCACAATGCGATTGTTTGCAATAGCAACCGCTTCGGCTTCCGGACGCGCCGGGTCCACGGTCCAGATCTTGCCGTTTACCAGCAGCAGTGTGGGCGTGGTTTGCGCCTGTGAGCAAACAACTGCCGACAAGATAAGGAGAACCGCTGAACTAAACTGGAGTTTCCGCATATTCAAAACCCACGTACTGCACTTCCTCCTGGAGATCGAAGCCGAACCGCTCGCGCACGCGGCGTTTTGCCTCTTCAATCACCGCGATCAGATCGGCGGCGCTACCCCTTCCGCCGTTATAGATCAGATTGGCGTGATAAGCGGCTACATGAATATCGCCGCGAGTCATGCCCTTCACGCCTGCCTGTTCTAAAAACCAGGCGGAGGGAATCTTGCCGTCGCGCACGAGTTTCAGCGGAACCTGCGCACCCACGGCGGCGGGCAAATCGGCAAGGAAAATGTTTTTGAAGATGCTGCCCGCGCACTTCATATTGGGAGGATACTTGGCGTCGCGAATGGCCCGAATCTCCGTTGCGGTCTCGGCTAACGCCGCCGGATCGCCGGACGTAAAATGCAGATCCGCCGACAGCACGATCCAGCCCTTATGGTCTTTGAAAGCGCTTTCGCGATAGCGGAATTGGCACTCTTGGTTGCTGAACTGGCGAATTCGCTCGCCATCCGTAAAACGAACGCTCTCCACCAACTCCTGCATCGAACGCCCGTAAGCGCCCGCATTTCCATACACTGCGCCGCCCAGGTAGCCCGGAATGCCCGTCATCGACTCCATGCCGGCCAACCCAAGCGCAATGCTTTGGTCGACAACATCCTGCAGCACGGCTCCCGCCTCTGCCTGAAGAGACATGCCGTTCTGTACGATGCGCTTCCCCGTAAAGCGCAGAACGATCCCCTCATAACCCTCATCGGAAACAACCAGATTCGTGCCCCCGCCGATGACCACATGCGGTAGCGCCGTCACATTCACAAAGCGCAGCGCCTCCGCGAACGAATCGGCATTTTCCGTCTCGCAGAACAACGCTGCAGGACCGCCGATCGCAAAGCGCGTATGGGGAGCAAGCGGCTCGTCACGTAAAACCTTCAAATCAGGAATGGCGCGGAGATGCTCGGCCGCCTTCGCCGGAAGCGCCGGCGCTGATTCTGCTGATAAATTGCCCTTGCTCATGAAAAACCTCTTGCCATCCCCCCATCTCAGTTTTACAATGAACCGATCTTTAGTGCGTTGTCGCTAATCCTCAAGGAGAAACTGCTTGCTGCCTAGCCGGTTTTTGTTGTCTGTTGCCGTTATTTGCCTGGGATCCTCCTTACGGGCGGACCCCATCGGATTCACAAATTTCCAGGTTCTGAGTCCCTTTAGTCCTGACAGGACTCTTTACGCAAAGATTAATGATGAAGGTGATATTGCGGGAACTCTGGTCTCATCACGCCTTAATCAGGTTGGTTTCCTGCTGCCTCATGGCAGCGCCAGCCCTTCGCTCATCACGTATCCTGGCGGCAGT
>CAXUBB010000263.1:0-7593 GCA_964249105.1 uncultured Bryobacteraceae bacterium
CAGTTCAAACGGAATCAGTTTGGGTTTACGGCGGGAGGGCCGGTCTATATCCCGCACTTCTACAAGCAGCGCGATAAGACCTTTGTCTTTGGCACGTATGAAGGCTTAAGGCAGCAAACGCCCACGACGCTGGTCACCAGTGTGCCCACCAATCTCCAGCGGGGAGGCGATTTTTCGCAAACCTTCAACCCGGATGGATCGCTCGCCACGATCTATAATCCGTTCAGCACGCAATTAGTCAACGGCCAGTATGTGCGCACGCCGTTCGCCAATAATGTGATTCCGGCCAATCTTCTGAATCCTGTCGCCTTAAATCTCCTGAAGTATTATCCCGCGCCGAACCGTCCCGGCAATGCGTTAACGGGAGTGAACAACTATGTCGGAACCGCCGGGCTGCCGACCAATAGCGACCAATACACGGTTAAAGTTGACGAGAACATCAGCGAAAAGCAGAATTTTTTTGCCCGCTGGTCGCAGAAGCGCCAGTTCAAGCAGTTGGAAGGCGAGTTCTTCGGCACGAACGATCCGGGCGGCAACGGAACGCTTGCTCCGGATAACCGTCTGGAAGGCGGCGCGGGATACACCTACGTATTCTCACCAACTTTTGTTATGTCGCTCAATTTTGGCTGGGGCCGTTGGGTGGAGGGCCGTACACCGCAAGGAGTTCCCTTTGACGTGACCACGGTTGGCCTTCCGGCGTCGCTCAACACTTATAGCGGTCCCGGCGCGTTCCCCACCGTTAACATCACCGGCTATCAGAATTTGGGATCAGGCGTCCTCAACTCCACGCCACGCGAAGCCCGCACCTATGCCGTGGACTTCACCAGAAGCCTGGGGTCGCATAGCCTGTCGATGGGATTCATGGGCATCACTTTTATTCTCAATACCTTTAATTCCGCGCAGGCATCATTTAACTTTTCTCCCGCATTTACGCAAGGGCCCTTCCCGACGGCAGCCACCACCAATACCGGCTCGGGAGTTGCTTCGTTTCTTTTGGGCACCGGCGACAATAGCATCGCCGGAATCAGTTACAGCGCTGAAGCGGCCTATAGCAAAAAAGATTTTGGCTGGTATTTCAACGACGATTGGAAGGTTAACCGTTCCCTGACCCTCAATCTTGGAATCCGTTATGATATACAGACCGCGCCGACAGACCGGTTTAACCGTCTTTCTTACTTTAACTTCGCCCCGAACCCGATCAGCAGCCAAGTGCCTGGGCTCAATCTGCCCGGCAACTTGGCCTACACGAACGGAAGTCAGCGCGGTGTTTATAACACCAACTATAAGAACTTTGCTCCCCGAGTCGGCCTTGCTTATTCGCCGATTTCGCACTTTGTTTTCCGCGCCGGTTATGGAATTTTCTATACGCCCGCGATGGAGTTCGGCGACTATCAAGGGTTATCTCTCAACGGGTATTCGCAAACGACTCCCTACGTTGGCCCGCTCGATGGCGGCAAGCCGCAAAACCTGGTGAGTTATCCCTTTCCGAGTGGGCTGCTTGCTCCAGTGGGTCAAGCAAACGATGGGGCCACCAATGTCGGCCAAAGCATTAATGCCGTGCTTCGGAACCGAGCCAGTCCCTACGTGCAGCAGTGGACGTCGAATGTTCAGTATCAGTTGGGCAATACCGTGCTGCAAGCCGCTTACATCGGCAATCACGGCACCAAGCTTCTGTTCGGTTCGACCTTTGAGTTGAATCAGCTTCCTAGCGCTGATTTGGCGCTCGGCAATCAACTGCTTGAGCCGGTCAAGAACCCTTTCCAGGGAATTATTACAAGCGGGGCGCTCTCGGGGCCGACGATTCCTTACGGACAATTCTTGCGTCCTTTTCCTGAGTATACCGGGGTAGAAAATGTGCAGCCTCCCTCGGCCTCAAGCACCTATCATGCGCTCGCGCTTTCCGCGAATCATCGTTTCTCCAACGGTCTTCAGTTTCTTCTTTCATATACCTGGTCAAAATACCTGACCAACAATGAGGGGCCGGAAGGCTGGACGAATGGCCAGGCGCAGTCTGTCCGCAACTGGTACAACACCTCGCTCGAAAAATCCCTGATGCTGAATGATATTCCCCGCAGTCTGGTGGCCAGCTATGTTTATGAGCTGCCGGTCGGCAAGGGGCGGGCTTACGCTCCTTCGAGCAAAGTGTTGGAGGCCGCGATCGGCGGTTGGCAAGTGGCGGGCATCTCCAGTTTCAAAGACGGCTTTCCGCTCTCCGTGACGGATGCAACGAATAACACCAACTCATTCGGCGGTAATCAGCGCCCGAATGTCGTGGCGAATCCTACCATCAGCAATCCCACTATTTACAACTGGTTCAACGTAAACGCCTTTACCCAACCCGCGCCGTTTACGTTCGGCAACGCGCCCCGCACCATGGGCTATTTGCGCGCCCAAGGCACCATCAACACGGACATGACATTACAAAAATACTGGCAGCTTTGGAATGAATCGTCGAGGTTGCAGCTCCGTGCCGAGTTCTACAACCTGTTCAATCGGACACAATTCTTTGCGCCCGGCACGACGTTCAGCGCCTCCACCTTCGGCGTGGTTCCCGGAGCGTTGCCCGCGCGTTCCATACAATTTGGCTTGAAACTTTACTGGTGACCGTGCGTTGGCTCATCCTGACTTTGTTCAGTATCGGCCTGAGCGGCTGGGTGCGCGCCGGGGATCTCGCAGACCAGATCCGTGCTGCCCAAACCGCGGGCCGATACGAGGAAGCGGCTCAACTCTATCGGCAAATGATAGCCGCTGGAACGGATACTCCCGAGATTCGCAGCAATTGCGGCATCATGCTGCATCTTGCGGGAAAGCAGCGTGAGGCGCTGGAGCAATTTCGAATCGCGCTTCGTCAGCATCCGGATCTCGCCGGCGCGAATCTGTTTGCCGGTCTCGCGGAATCCGACCTTGGTGAATGGGGGCCCGCGCTTGCCTATCTTCAACGGGCTGAAAAGTTAGATCCGGCCCGGCCCGCGCCTCTTCTAGCAATTGCGAAAGTTTATGTTGCTTTGCGCGAGTACGGCCCAGCGAATGAATACTATACCAAGGCGGCGAACCTTGACGGCAATCTCGCGGAAGCATGGTACGGCATCGGCGTTACGGACCGCAGCCTGGCGGAAGCATTGTTGAATCGGGCCGCACGGCAGGGCAAGGCCAAAGACGATGCCGTTCAGCGCCAAGCGCGGCAACGACTTGATGGCGCGTTGCAGGCTTTGACTCGCGCGGTCGACCTCGATCCCCGTTCTGCGCATACGCACCTGATCATGGCTGAATCTTTGTCCGACGCCGGCAAACTGCCGGAAGCAATCGCGGAGTATCAAACTGCCCTGAAGCTGGACCCCAGCCTCGAAGCCGCCAATCTGGGGCTTGCTTCTCAGTATTGGAAGCAAAGGCAGTTTGAGGATGCGCTGCCGTTGTTGAAACATGTTCTGTTGAAATCACCCAAAGATCCGGAAGCAAACGGCATGATGGCGGACATCCTGCAACATAACGGGGATGATACAAGCGCCAAACGGCATGCCGATATTGCCCTGGCGGGAAACCCGGATTTAATCGAGACACGCGTGGTTTTAGCGCGAATCTACATCGCCGGACAGAAACCGAATCTCGCCGTTGCCGAACTTCAAAAAGTGATTTCCGCCGATCCGGACGGAAGTTATCATTTCCTGCTCTATCGCGCTTACCAGCAGCTTGGCGACGAAATATCTGCGAAGAACGCCCTGGCGAAATTTCAGCAGCTTCGGTATCATCATTCGGAGCAGTAAGCAGCTAGCCATTTCATGGAGCCGCGTGCAATCGTTGCTCACGTTTCAGACGGGCTTCTCGAATCTCAGTTGACTTCTTGAGAGCCGCATCCGCTTCCTGCGTCCGACCTAGCTTCCTTAAGGCAATCGATAGTTGATAGTGGATGTCGCCTCCTTCGTCAATATCTGCCGCTTTCGTCAGTTCTGTGACGGCATCCTTATACTGCCCCAAGTGAGAGTAGGCCCGGCCAAGATCGGCGCGCGCGGCCAAAGCGTCAGGTTGCAATGCCAGGTATTGCTTCAGAAGAGGAAGCGCCTCGGCATACAAGTGACGCCGGACAGCAATGTTGGCCAGTTCGAAGACAGCTTGACTGGAATGAGGATTCAGTTGAAGCGTTTCACGAAGATACGAGATGGCGCGATCAAAATCACCTAACTCCCAGTAAACGGTTCCCAGGCCGAGCAGCGGCGCTGGATTTTTCGGCTGCTCTCCGGCTGCTTTTTGATAATGCGTGAGAGCGGAAGGCAAGTTGCCATGCTGCCGGTCAACATCGCCGAGAAATACCGCCGCTTGCCAGGAATCCGGCGCAAGCTGGATGAAGTGCTCAAACGCGCTTCGGGATTGACCGGCCAGATCCCGAGCAAGTTGATACTGTTTGTCGGCGTCCGGAGAAGCAACGGCGTTTGTCTCCGCTTCTCCAAACGCTTCCCCCGCTAATTTACTGTTACCGGCGCTCTGGAGGTATTGGGCGAGCAGCCGCTTTGAATATCCCGCGCCGCCCGGCATTTGCGACAGTTTTTTCGACGCGTTTTCTGCCATCCGCTCGTAGCAGATAGCCAAGCCATACCAGGCATTCGCGTCCTGGGGGGAATGAGTGATGTCATGGTTGTAGATTTCAACAGCATCCGGCAGTTCGTTCAGGGCGTAATAAGCGCTCGCCAGAGCGAGAAGCGCATCCCGATTGGCGGGATCGGCAGACAACAGTTTCTTCAAGGGCGCAATCGCGTCTCTGGGCCGGTTACACTGCACGGCAGCCAAGCCGGTGATCAATGCTGCCGACCGCAGCTCCCCATGACTTTCCCAAATCTGTGAGGCGGTATTAAAGGCTTCAGCATACTTTCGCGCTTCGTAATACATTACCGCCAAATTGTTGAGCGCCTCCGGCGCTCCGGGACGAATCCGTAAAGCGGCTTGATATTGCAGGATGGCCTGTTCGTAATTACCCTGTTGGCTGTAGGCTGCGGCTCGGCGAAACCGGTCCGCATAGTCGTCGGCATAGAGAGCAGCGGCTGCGAGCAGAAGCTCTACCAAGACTTGCAACACTCTCATCTACTGCTTTTTAGTTGTCGGCCCGCTTCGGCATAGCCGCTGTGGTGGTTGCTTCTTCCTTAGGCTTGGGGAACAGCTTTCGCAGATCCATGTCCTTTGCCACTGCGATATCGAAGAAGCCGAACATCATCTCTTCCCAGCTCTGGTCGCCGTACTTGACCGTCTTCGTGGGGTCGGGATTGGCGGGATTGTTCGCCGAATTATCGTAGTGCGCGGTGCCGTGAATGATCGTGCCTTTAGGAATTACAATGTCGTTCTCCGGGATGTAAGCCAACTGCCAGCTAAAGCTATAGTGGGGAACGCGGAGGAGAATCTGTGAAGTTCCGTCCGGATAAATGGCTTTATATTCGAAATCCTTGCCCCGCAGGTGCATGTGGGGCAACATCTCAACGATTCTTGTGTCGCTGGCGAACTTGATCTCGGCATCCACTTGATAATTCGGATCATTGGGCGGAATAGCAAAATCATGCGTTGTGGCCGCCATGGTAAGGACGCGCTCTTTCACCTCCGTTGGATCAACGGTGCTAAAGCCGATCGACGTGCGATCCGCGCCGGCATGACCGTTGGTGGTGTAGTGCATCTGAAAAATAATATCGGAACCGGCTTTGATCAGTTTGGCGCGACCAGGGGTTAGCGTCATGGCTGGAACGCCGGGAGCATAACCGACGAGAAATTCCGAACCGCCCATCTCTTCTTCATCCTTTTTAGGAACATAAGGCACGCCGGGTTGGATGCTGGCGAGCCACTTGGAGCCGGGAGGCCGGACAAAAGCAATAACGTGGTGTAAAACAGCTCGATTGCCGGGCCGAACCTCGGCCATATGTACCCAAACGTCCTTGTCGAACTTGCCGGGGATTAGGATGTACTGGTATTCAAGAACGCCGGTCTCAGGAACCGGGAAGGCGGCAGGCATTTGCAGAACCAGGTCCGGCTTTTTGATGTTCCAGCCGTCCAGGAAGTGTTTGGGCGGGGGCATATCCTTCGGATCGCCTTCCACCGCGCCCGTTTTTGCCCAGTTCACCAAAGTATCGATGTCGCGCTGGGACAGGCGGCGATCATTGGAGAAGGTCCCGTAATGAGGATCGGCAAACCAGGGCGGCATCTTGCGAAGACTTACCGCTTCCTTGATGGCCGCAGCGAAAGGGCGCGCCTCTTTATAAGTGATCAGGGACATGGGCGCAACTTCGCCAGCCCGATGGCAGCCTTGGCAATGGTCCTGAAGGATGGGAGCGACATCCCGCGTGAAAGTAGGAGCGTTTGGCTCCGGGGCGGTGGCAAACAGGCACACGACGCCAGTTAAAAACAGGAGCGGCAGTTTCGCCATGGCTCCTCCTCGCTGTAGTGAATATCGATTGATAGTAGCCGATTCCTGATGTTGCTGGCAAGTTCCTGAATCTCAGCGGTCTCTTCGTATGCGAAGGCAGGATACATGGCAACAAAACCGTTTGATATAGTACGTTCCCAGCACTCTTCTTTATTGTTTCAGGAGGTAAGGGCCTATGGGATTTTCCAAAGTTTGTCTTGTCGCGTGCCGTGCAGCCGCTGTGATCTTGATTGCTACCGGGCTGCGCGCCGGCGCTTATGCGCAGGGATTGACCGGCCAGATTTCCGGATCAGTCACGGACTCCAGGGGCGGGTCGGTTGCGAACGCAACGGTTCAAATCATAAACGCGGAAACAAGTCAGTCGCGATCAACGACAAGCGACAGCGATGGACGCTTTGTCTTTACCGAGTTGCTGCCTGGAACTTATGGGCTGACAATCGAGAATTCCGGTTTCAAGAAGTATGAACAGACACGCATTAGCGTCACGGCTGCCGAGCGCGTTACACTGCCGGCTATCATTCTGCAGCTAGGCTCGCTCACCGAAACGGTTGCGGTCCAGGGCCAAACAGCGGCGGTTCAAACGGAGAGCGCGGAGCGGGCGGGCCTGATTACCAGCCGTGAAATGCAGGAGATCCCGCTTAAAGGCCGTTCTTATATCGGCACGACAAGACTGCTGCCCGGTGTGATTGATACGGCTAATCGCGAGTCTCCGGGGTGGAACGACCTGGTCGGGATCAACATTAACGGCACCAGGGCCGGGTCCATCGATCTGAATCTGGACGGCATCACGAGCTTGGATACAGGTTCGCTGACCGGGCCTTATCTTGCGCCCAGTATTGATGCCGTTGCTGAAGTGAAAGTGCTGCTCAGCAACTATCAAGCCGAGTACGGTCGCAGTTCCGGCGGCACGATCAATACCGTGATCAAGAGCGGAACCAGGGATTTCCATGGCGGAGTTTACTACTTTTTCCGCAATGAGGATCTCAATGCCAACGAGTTCTTCAATAACAAAAATGGGCAGCCGCGTCCCCGCTACCGTTTCAACAATCCCGGCTATTTCATTGGCGGTCCGGTCATCTTTCCCGGCACCGGCTTCAACAAGAATCGTGACAAACTCTTCTTCTTCTGGTCACAGGATTTCCTGCCGCTCACGATTCCCTCCACGATCAGCACGAAAACGTTTCCCACCGCTCTGGAAC
>CAXUBB010000263.1:7603-7887 GCA_964249105.1 uncultured Bryobacteraceae bacterium
CGGGGGTAACAGTTGTCGATCCTATCACGCGAGCGCCCCTGCCCGGAAACATCATGCCCGCCAACCGGATTGACCCGAATGGCCAGAAGCTGCTCAATCTCTTTCCGCTTCCGAACACCATCGGTCCGGGAGGGCAGTACAACTGGGCGGGAGTGAGCATCAATAAGCAACCGCGACGGGATTCCGTGCTGAGAGTGGATTACAACATCTCATCAAATACGACCTTCTATGTCAGGCTGATTCAGGACTACCAGGCGTCTCAGGGCGCTTTAGGACTGCTCGCC
>CAXUBB010000264.1:0-1605 GCA_964249105.1 uncultured Bryobacteraceae bacterium
GTGTGATCGAGGTAGTCATAAAAAAGAGTTTAATCGCTGATTAATTTTATCGCCATAGAAATAGGTAACCCTTGTAGTCAATTTGTAACGGCTGTTGACTCACGAAAAGTTGGCTTTGGTTCGCCAACCCGCCGTGTCGGCCACATGGATGAGAGCACATCTGTCAAGGGTAAATTCTGCTGTGTCACTGTAATTGTAAATAACAATTTAACGTATAACGCAACGTGCTAGTTGTAAATGTGACGTTTGAATGAATCGTGGGCAGATCAGCCATCCGGAAACTAACTATGCGCTAATTTGCAATTTTTGCTGGCACCAGCAACCAGAGCATCTGAGTCAACACACCGATCAAGTGATAAGGAACGAGGGGTGCGAACGGTCCGCTGAATACAAGCGCCAATACAACTAAAAAAGAACATGCCGTATTGTGATGGAAGAGTTCTTTTCGCCCCTTTATGTGGATTGTCCGGTTAGCTCTCAGCCGCCCTTATACGTTTGTGGTGATGGCGATTCTTATGGCCATCCTCGGCAGCACTGCCATTGTCACCATGCCCGTCGATATCTTCCCGTACATCGATATTCCCATCGTCAGCGTGCTTTGGGTGTATTCGGGATTGTCGCCCGAAGAAATGGAGAAACGCGTCGTCACGAATTTCGAGCGCAGTCTTACCTCGAACGTCAACGACATCGAGCATATTGAGTCGCAAGCCTACAGCGGCTATGCCGTGATCAGGATCTACTTCCACCCGAACGTCAAGATCGATATGGCGGTGGCCCAAACGACCGCCACCATGCAAACGTCATTGCGCCAGATGCCGCCGGGGATGTTTCCAGCCAACATTCTGAAATACGACGCGGCGAGCGTGCCGGTCCTGCAGCTTGGGCTTTCCAGCAAAACTCTGCGCGAGCAGGAGATATTCGACATCGGTAATAACTTCATCCGGACCCCGCTCGGCACCGTGCAAGGCGCTTCCGTTTCTTATCCTTTCGGGGGCAAGCAGCGGGCGGTCATGGTGGATTTGAATATGGATGAGCTGTACGCGAAGCAGCTTTCGCCGCTCGATGTCTCAAATGCGCTGAATTTACAGAATCTCATCCTCCCGGCCGGCACGGCAAAACTGGCGCAGACCGAGTATCAGGTCCGTGTGAACAGCAGTCCGATCGCCTTAGAAGATCTAAATGATCTGCCCATCAAAACGGTCAACGGCGCAACGGTTTACATCAAGGATGTAGCGCAAGTCCGCGACGGATTCCAGGTCCAGAACAATATCATCCGCACCAATGGATCGCGCGGCGTTCTGATTACCGTGACCAGAAATGGAAAGGCCTCCACTTTGTCGATTGTCAACGCGGTGAAGGCGGCCCTCCCCAGAATTCTTGCGAATGTTACGCCGGAGCTGAAGGTTGTGGCGCTGGCGGACCAGTCGATTTTTGTGCGGGCATCCATCCGGGGCGTGGGGCGGGAAGCGCTGATTGCCGCCGGGCTTACCGGCTTGATGATTTTGTTGTTTCTGGGAAGCTGGCGAAGCACCCTGATTGTTTGTATCTCGATTCCGCTCTCGATTCTCACTTCGCTTTGTATCCTGAGCCTTTTGGGACAGACGA
>CAXUBB010000264.1:1615-7861 GCA_964249105.1 uncultured Bryobacteraceae bacterium
CAACATCATGACCCTAGGCGGATTGGCGTTGGCGGTCGGCATTCTGGTGGACGACGCCACGGTGGAAATTGAAAATACGCACCGTAACATAGCCATGCGCAAGCCTCTTGTCCGCGCCGTGCTCGACGGCGCGTCGCAAATCGCCGTTCCCACCTTTGTCGCCACCATTTCGATCTGCATTGTTTTTGTTCCGGTGCTATTGCTGACCGGAACGGCGCGGTATCTGTTTACTCCCCTGGCCATGGCGGTTGTGTTCGCCCTGCTCGCCTCTTACCTGCTGTCCCGCACGCTGGTTCCGACGATGATGGCTTACCTGCTGGATTCCAAGGCTGAATTATCAACGGACAGTAAAAGAGGGCTGTGGCGCGTTCACCATTTATTTAACGTGCTGTTCGAGAAGGGACGGTTCCGCTATGTCGGCCTGCTCGATTGGTCCCTACGCCACCGTGGACGAGTGCTCGCGGCCTTCATGGGCTTTTCCCTGGCGTCACTAGGTTTGATAGCGCTGGTGGGTGAAGACTTCTTCCCCAACGTCGATTCCGGCCAGATGCGGCTGCACGCGCGCGCTCCGGCAGGCACGCGTATTGAAGAAACGGAGCTACGCTTTGCCGCGCTGGAACGTGAGATCCGGGCCGTTATTCCCGCTCATGACATCGACATGCTGATCGATAATATCGGAATTCCCAACAGTTGGCCGGCTATCGCCCAAGGAGACATCCCCACGATTTCCTCGGCTGACGGAGAGATTCTGATTTCATTGAACAAAGAGAAGCACGGCTCCACCAGAGATTATGAAGTGTTGCTTCGGAAACGCCTTCGTGAGGCATTTCCGGACATGAGCTTTTTCTTTCAGCCTGCCAACATCACTAGCCAGATTGTGAACTTCGGTTTGCCTGCGCCCATTGATTTGCAAATTGTGGGACGGAATGCGGAAGCGAACTATGGAATTGCCCGCAAGCTCGCCGAAAGGATTGAGCGCATTCCGGGGGCCGCGGACGTTCATGTTCACCAGGTAGTTGCCCAGCCGGAGATCCTTCTCAATGTAGACCGGGTGAAAGCTTCGCAATTGGGTTTGACGCAGCGGGACGTGACCAACAGCATGCTCATCTCGCTGAGCGGCAGCGGCACGGTAACGCCCAACTTCTGGATGAACTGGGCAAACGGCGTCAGCTATAACATCGGGGTACAGACGCCTCAGTACCGGATTGATTCTCTGGACGCCCTGCTTCGCACCCCGATCTCGGCGGGAGCAAACGCCGTGAATACGACCACACCGGATTCACAAGCGGGGACAGCCGGCGCCGGAAATGCCTTCGTCTCCGCCGCCCCGAGCGGTGCCTCACAAGCTTTCGGCAATCCCGGAGCCATGGCGGGCAGCACGCAACTGCTCTCCAATCTTGTTACCGTGCAACGGGCATACACTCCAGTTATTATTAATCACTATAATGTCTGGCCTGTTTTTGATGTGTATGCCAACGTAGACCGGCGGGATCTCGGCGGCGTGGGCACGGAGGTGCGGAAAATCATGCGGGAAGAAGAACCTCATTTGCCTCGCGGCACCACTTTCAATTTGCGCGGGCAAGTGGAAACCATGCAATCATCATTTTTCCGCCTGGCCTTGGGAATGATCTTCGCCGTGTCCCTGGTGTACCTTTTGATGACGGTGAACTTTCAATCGTGGCTCGATCCGTTCATTATTTTGACGGCTCTGCCGGGCGCGATGGCCGGTATTCTGTGGATGCTGTTCGTTACCGGCACTACCTTGAGTGTTCCCTCTCTCATGGGAGCCATCATGTGTATTGGGGTAGCGACAGCCAATAGTATTTTGATGGTTACTTTCGCTAATGACGAACGGGCCGTTGCGCCTTCCGCGCGGGAAGCCATGCTCTCCGCCGGCTATGCGCGGGTGCGGCCCGTGCTGATGACAGCCGCGGCCATGATTCTCGGCATGCTTCCAATGTCGATGGGTCTGGGCGAAGGCGGCGAGCAGAATGCTCCCCTCGGACGAGCGGTGATCGGCGGCCTGCTGTTTGCTACCGTTACGACGTTATTTGTTGTTCCGATTATTTACACTTACTTGCGAACGCAGCCTCCGGTAGATCACGAGCAGCGGCTGCGGGAAAGAGAGAGGGAGAGTTTGTGATGCGGTATAGCGAACCTGAGCAACTGCCCTCTCGAATCGATATTGCCGATACAACGGAAGAGAAACTGCGCCGGGAAAACCAGGAACTCAAACGGCAGCTTCAGGAATTGAAAGGATCGGTCCACGACTCAGCGCATGATGGGCTGCCGACGAAGCTTTGGCATCCATCCAGCCTGACGATTTGGGCCATTGTTTTAGCGTCCGCAATCCTCGTCGTGGTGGCGTTCTTTGCCGGTTATGTTCCTCTTCACCGGCAGAGGACACTGATTGTCAGCGAGGCGCGCGAACAGGAGCAGACCCTGCCGCGAGTGGAAGTGACAACGGTGGAACGCTCCTCGCGCCAGAGCGAGCTGCAACTGCCGGGCAGCATCCAGGCCATTACGGAAGCTCCGGTTCTGGCTCGGGCTGACGGATACATCGTGCGCCGGACAGCCGATATCGGCGACCGGGTGCAAGCCGGCCAGGTATTAGCGGAGATTGACGCGCCCGAACTGGAGGAACAGGTGCGCCAGGCGCAGGCGAACGGGCAGCAGGCGCAAGCGGGCCTGGATCAGGCGCTCGCAAATTTGCAGCAGGGCAAAGCCGATCTGGAACTGGCTCGTGTGACAGCGCAGCGCTGGAGCAACCTGGTGACCCGAGGCGTCGTCTCAAAGCAGGAAAACGATCAGTATCAGGCCCAACTGCAAGCGAAGATCGCCAGCGAGCAGGCGCTCGAAAAGGCTGTGATCGCTCAGCGCGGCGGCATAGCGGCGACTGAGGCCAACGTCGCACGCCTCCAAAAAATGCAGAGTTACCGGATGGTAAAAGCGCCCTTTCCTGGGGTAGTTACGTTGCGCAATGTGGACGTGGGAGCGCTGGTCAACGCCGGCGCCACGCTGTTGTTCCGAATCGCGCAGACGGGCCTGCTGCGCACTTACTTGAACGTCCCGCAGACCTATGCCAATTCCGTACACCCCGGCCAATCGGCGCTGTTAACCGTTTCCAACTTGCCCGGACGGCAGTTTACCGGCGCGGTGGCGCGGACCGCAAACGCGCTTGATCCAACCAGCCGTACGCTGCTGGCGGAAATTCACGTGCCGAACGCGGACGGCGCGCTGCTGCCCGGCATGTATGCTCAAGTGCAACTGAGCAGCGTCCGAACGACTTTACCCATGCTCGTGCCCAGCGATGCTCTGATTGTTCGCGCCAATGGAATGGAAATCGCTGTGGTCCGACCGGACCACAGCGTGCATCTTCAGAAGATCGAAGTGGGCCGGGATTATGGGGATCGTCTGGAGGTTGTGAGCGGCCTGCATGAAGGGGAAGTGATCATCGCGAACCCCGGCGACATTGCGCGCGAAGGCGTCAAAGTCGATCCGGTGAGAGTGACTTCGCCTCCTCAGTCGAACTAACGAGTTCTTCCCGACTATTGCATTTTCATCAATACAAATGTAAGGTCGTCGTGCTGGGGCGCGTCCGCCATCCACTGTCGAAGCTCACCTAAAATCGCCGTTGACATTTCACCAACTGCAAGATGTCCATAACGCTTCAACACCTTTTTTAAACGCTCTTCTCCGAACTCTTCTTCTTGCAGGTTGTGCGCTTCTGAAACGCCATCCGTGAACAGCATCAAAACATCTCCAGGCTCAAGCTGCACGGTTCCTTCTTCGTACTGCGAGAACGGAAACATGCCGACAATCATGCCGCCGGTGGTCAGCTCTTCAAGCATGCCGCTTCGATGATTGCGGAGCAGAAACGGCGGATTGTGCCCGCCGTTTACGTATTTCAAGCTGAGTGTTGTCTCATCCAGCCGGGCATAGAAAAAAGTCGCATAGCTGTTTGGTCCGGTGGAGGCGCATAACAATCGGTTGATTTTGCCCGTCATTTGCGAAAGCGAGAGCGCGGGATCATCCGCCAAACTGCGCAGGGAGGCTTGCACAACAGACATCAACAACGCGGCGGCAATCCCTTTTCCGGCGACGTCCGCGAGGGCAACGCCCAACTGGTCGGGACCGACCCGCAGGAAATCATAGTAGTCGCCGCCCACGCCGCGCGCGGGCAAACAGTAGCCGACAAGTTGCGCTCTGCGCACGTCCAGAGCTTTTTCTGGAAACAGGCGCTTCTGCACTTCGGAGGCGAGCGCCAGTTCCCGCCGCAGCCGCTCCTGCTCCACAATGCGATCGGTCAAACTTGAGTTCTCGATCATGAGCGCCAACTGCGAGGCGACGCTACGGAGCAGACGCGTGGTTTGGCCATCCGGGGATTTGCCGTTATCGAGCCGAACGAATAGGATTCCGGAGATGCCGCTTTTCACAACCACAGGAACCACCACAGCGGGGCCAATTGAACGCAGGGTGCTGATCTCCTCCGCATGATAATGGTCCATTTCCTGTGACCAGCGCCCGAGCGCATCCAGATCCGCCTGGGTAAACGGAAGCGCGGGATAGTAATGCGCGAGTCGGGTCACCAGCAGGCTGTTGAAGGGCAATGACCAGGTTTCCTTTGTTTCCGGCACGGCGCTGATACACCGAAACGGTTCGCTCTCCCCGCGACGCACCAGCAAAACAGCAGCTTGCGCCGGGATGCGTTCCGTGACAACTGTCAAGGCCGTCCGTATCGCCGTAGAAAAGGAATCGGCTTGCCGTGTGCTCTCCGCAATTTCAGCAAGCAGTGTCCCTTCGGCGGTCCTAGTGGTATCGGCTCCCACCGCAGAACTGAGCGAATGCGCCACGCGCGCGTAGCCGACTCGCGCACGCCACCAAAGGGACTCCGGCGCATTCCGAAGAGCAATCGCCGGTGACAACAGACTCGCACGCCAAGCCGGTATGAGCGTCGCCAGGGCGGTCGAAAGGATCACCGTGAGGAGCGACCACACGAACGGGCTAGGAGCATCGACGCTAATATCCAGGTTGCGCAGCAACGGAACGGAGGCGAAAACAAGGGCGATCCCGATCAGTCCTCCCACAACAGCTTTGACCAGCGCCTGTTTCAGAACAAAATACAACAGTCCGTTGCTCGTCGCGCCTAAGGCAAGACGCGTGCCCATCTCCGGAACCCGCTGCCGAACCGTATAGGAGACCACGCCGTAAACACCGAGCACCGCCAGCACGAGAGCGGTCAATCCAAACAGCAGAGTCATATCCGATTGCAGTCTGTTGCTCCCCAGGAACGCCTGCCTGCGTTTCTCCATGGTGCTGAAGTTGTAAACCGCCAGTTGCGGGTCCACTGAGTGGATGGCGTTCTCGACGGCAGTCAGCGGAATTTGCGCACCGGACTTGGTTTGCAGGGCCCATTCGGCAGACAACAGTCCAATCCAGTTGGTCTGATAGGGAACGTAGATGTGTCCTGTTGCCGGTTTGCCGGGGTTGTCCTGAACGTCGCGCACCACGCCGACAATCCTCACCGGAGTTTGATCCGGATTATTATCAAATATGACCCTCTGGCCCAGCGGACTGGTGCGCGGCCAAAGGCGAGAAGCGACGGTTTGGTCAATCACTAAGCCAGGTGTTTGGGGACTGCTGTCCGCATCGGTTAAATAGCGTCCTGAAATCAGCGGAATCTGAAGTGCTGCGAAGAGGCTCGGACTGACAGTCCGGAACTGATAATCAAACAGACGAAACTGCTCGCTAAACGGAATGTGACTGATGTCCCGGTGTTCGGGGATGATAACGGCGTCGGAAAAAATTTGTGAAAACGGAAGCGCCGAAGTGAAGCCGACGGCTCGCGCCAGGTGCGCCGCTTCCATAGCACGCAACAGCCGCGTTTGATAGTCGGCTCGGGCACCCTCATTCCCAAATCGGGAAGTCGGGATGTAAGTAGAGAAGATCGTGACATCTTTCTCATTGAACCCGGCATCCAACTGCTGCAGAAACCCGAGCCGCTGAACGCAAAGGATCGCCACAACCAGCAAGGCGCAGCTTAACGCAATTTGCGCCGTGATAAACGCGCCCAGCACTCGTTGAGCACCAGCGCTGGCCGTGGACCGAACACCATTGGTAAGCACCGCATTGGGAGAGGTGCGAACTGCTTGCCACAAAGGCGCTAGGCTGAACAGGACTCCGCAGACAACAGCACAGCCCAGCGTTACCGCCAGGACGTTAGCATCAATACCGACCTCTTCGGCA
>CAXUBB010000265.1:0-1394 GCA_964249105.1 uncultured Bryobacteraceae bacterium
CGCCGGGTCCAGCGATATCTCGGTGTTTCGTGTCATTAATTCGGGGCTTCTTTTACTCAGCGTGACCCCGTCGGGGGGAAGCAGTCCAGTGAGTCTGGCCATGCATGACAATCTCGTGTATGTCGTAAATTACGCCGGCGACTATCATATAGCTGGTTTTCGTCTGGAATCGTGGGGCGGCTTAACGCCGGTGAGAGATTCAAAGCAAACACTGAGCAGCGGTGCGGACCTCGGGGCATCTACCGTGGCCTTTAGTCCCGACGGATCAAAGCTGGTGGTAACCGAGCGCATCACGAACAAGATCGATGTGTTTACCGTGAACGGTGATGGATCACTTTCGAATCCGGTCTATAACAACTCGGTCGGGCCGGAGCCGTTCTCCATTATATTTACTCTTAACGGAATGCTTCTGGTGACGGAAGCCAATAACGGCCTTCCCAGCGGGAGTTCCACCTCCTCCTATACAATCAACGCGGACAACACATTGAACGCCATCTCTTCACAGGTAAGCGCATCGGGCATCGCTGCCTGCTGGATCGCTAGCAATGGAGCCTACGCCTGGGTGTCGGACACCCGTTCGGGAACTATTGGAGCCTATACTGTGGGAACAGATGGAACACTGACGTCCATCGGTTCCGCAGCACAGCAAGCGGCCCCGCCCGGCGCGAATCTTGCCACTTCGTTTCCGCTCGATCTGGCTCTCTCCAACGACAACCAGTATCTCTACGTTTTCTTCAGCACGCGAGGAGAAATTGTGGGGTATAAAGTGGGAGACAACGGGCAACTGCAGCAGATTACGTCGGCGCTTCCCGAGAAGCCTTCAATGGGAGCGGAAGGCTTGGCGGCTTACTAGCAGCCTTTCAAAACCGTGGCGGGAGATGCCAAGTTTCTGTAAACGAAACTGAAGCGTTGAACGCTTTATGCCCAGGCGCGAGCGTGTCCGCATTATGATGGCTCCAATGACTAGCTCATGAAGCAAATATTAGAAATTGCCTGCAAGAAGAAATGCTTTGGCATCTTTCGTGTTAGCTTATGAAAATCGACGCCATGGAAACCCGGACACAACCACAGGAGGAACCCACGCCGAACTTTCGCCTGGACGTACAGCTTCATGAGTTATTGACAAAACCTGTTTCGGGAGCCGTGCAGCTCCAGCCGTCGGGAGAACCGCAGCGGTTCCCCGATCCTGTGTTTCCGCAGCGTCCTGACCTGTTGGGTCCCATTGACGAGAATGACGGCTGGCAGGCGCCGGACAAACGAAAGTGGGCCCCCGGCCAGATCTACCATGCCATGCAAGGTTGGCTTTTTCCTTACATCCGTTCGCGCGTGACCGCAGGCGATTTTCATCCTCTCATCGCCTATTTGTTCACGGAATTTAAGTGCAATCTTGATTG
>CAXUBB010000265.1:1404-4100 GCA_964249105.1 uncultured Bryobacteraceae bacterium
TTGCTGGGCTTTTGACAACAAAGTGAAGGGCATGAGCGAGGACACGGCCAAGCGCTCGATTGATTGGCTTCACAGCACGGGATGTCGCGTGCTGGCCTACATGGGAGGCGAGCCGCTGCTGCGCCCTGATTTTGTCCATCGGATTACACACTACGCCGCGAAAAAGAATTTCTGGATTTATCTGCCCACTAATGCCCGACTGCTGCGTACGGATGTGATCGATAAACTGGCCGACGCGGGCGTTTCCACCTTCAACATTGCCGTTGATGCGGTTGACATCAAGCCGGGTCTTCCCAAGGCGCTGACTCCGATTCGCAAGCAATTTGATTATCTGGTCCGTAAGCAGTATGCATATGGTTACTCCGTTTTTCTCAATATCAATATCTGCCGTAACAACTTAGACGACGTACGCCAATTGACGGAAATTGCCCGCGACTGCGGCATCGCCACGGATTACCACATCAATGAATCCCCGCTGCTCGAACAGGATGAACACTTCAAGCACGCGGACAATAATGAGACCTACATCACCAAAGCAGATTGGCCCGCTGTGGAGGAAACGGTTCAGTGGTTGACGGAAAAACAGGATGACGGGTACAAGATGGTTAACTCCAATACTCGCCTCTGGCAAATGGTTGACTTCATGAAGGGCAATCACTTCCCGTGGAACTGCCGCGCCGGGCAGAATTCGATTATTATTCGCGTCGATGGAACCTTGGCGCCCTGCTTCCCGATGTACACCGCCACCTATGACTGGGGCACCATAGAAAATCATAAATTTGAAACAAAGCAGCTCGATCATCAGAAGGAAACCTGCCAGACGCACTGCTTTTCCACGCTGAATCATATTCTGGGCTGGTGTTATAACGATCAGCGCGTTATCAAGTATTTTTTCAAGCAGCTTGCGCATGGATTCCAGGGAGTGAAGGGGCAGATGTAACTATCATTTATTGCTGGTTTTGCGATACAATTTCATCTCATAACCCACAGCAATCCGCAACAGTAAACAATCGAAACAAAAAGGAGAACCTTATGCCGACGACCGCCAATGAGATTGTTCAAACAGACTTCGAAAGAGAAATCCAGGCACGCATTGATGCCGAACGGGCGCGCCTTCGCGCCCAAGCGGGGCTGGCGCACATGCGCGAGTTCAAAAAGCCCGTGGAACGAACCTTCACGGCGCCTGAGCGGGATTATGTCACGATTCTTTTTGGCGGCTTGACCTGGAAGCATGAAGAGATGATTAAAGCCGTGTTTCACGGCAGCGGTTATCGTTGCGAGAATATCCCGACGCCGGTGGTCGCTGACTTTCAAGCCGGAAAGGAATTCGGCAATAACGGCCAGTGCAACCCGACCTACTTCACGGTCGGCAATCTGGTGCGCCACCTGCAAGGTCTGGAGCAGCAGGGGTTGACGCGCCAGCAGATCATTGACAACTACCTCTTCTTCACGGCGGGTTCCTGCGGCCCGTGCCGCTTCGGCATGTATGAAGCGGAGTATCGATTTGCGCTGCAGAATGCGGGATTTGACGGCTTCCGGGTTCTGCTCTTTCAGCAGACGGACGGCATCAAAGCGGCCAGCGGCGAGCCGGGATTGAAGTTTTCCGTTGACTTCGGCATGGGCATGCTCAACGCGCTCAACCTGGGTGATGTGATCAACGAATTGGCGTATCAAGTCCGTCCCTTTGAAACCAACAAAGGCGAGACTGATCGCGTGATTCAGGAAGCGGTAAAAACTCTGACCGATACGCTGCGTGATCGGAAGCGCTGGCACATCAAGGATGCAGCTCCTCAATGGGCGGCGCCATATCTCGAAAAGCACGAAAAAGTTACGGGGATTAGCTGCACGCTTGGGAAGGTCGCGCAGAACCTGTACGGCAAAGAGTACGTTGGTGCGCTGCATGCCTGCCGCGACCGCATTAATGACATTGAAGTCGATCGCCTGCGCGTGAAGCCGGTCATCAAAATCACCGGCGAGTTCTGGGCGCAGACCACGGAAGGCGACGGCAACTTCAACATGTTCGCTTTTCTCGAAAAAGAAGGTGCGCAAGTATTGGTGGAGCCGATCGCTACCTGGATCGCTTACATGATGTATGTGGCGAAAGCAGGCGCCGAGGCGCGCGCCACTGCGGAAGCTCCATATCAGGACCCCAAGTGGTACGAGATCAAAAAACGCCTCGCCAATGAACTGAAGCTATTCAAGAAGACGGGCGGCCTGAGCGCGGGAAGCGCCATGTGGAACTACTTCTACCATCGCACGATCAAGCACATGGGCGATACCGCGCACCACCTGATTCCGCAGAAGGAACTGGCGCGACTGGCGCATCCCTTCTACCATCAGCTTGCGCGCGGCGGCGAAGGCCACATGGAGGTCGGCAAGAATGTCTATTACACCGTGAATCACCTGTGCCACATGGTGCTGGCGTTGAAGCCGTTCGGCTGCATGCCCTCGACGCAATCGGACGGCGTGCAATCACGCGTGGTCAACAAATTCAAGGACATGATTTTCCTGCCGATCGAGACTTCCGGCGAAGGAGAAGTCAACGCGCATAGCCGTGTGCAGATGGCATTGGCGGAAGCCAAGGCGAAAGCGCGGGCGGAATTTGAGGGCGTGCTGCAGGAAACCGGGAAATCGCTCGATGATTTGCGGGGCTACGTCGCCGAACATCCCAAACTGCGGAAAGCGCTCTATAAGAT
>CAXUBB010000265.1:4110-7852 GCA_964249105.1 uncultured Bryobacteraceae bacterium
CTATAAGATTCCGCACCGGAACGGCATCGCGGGAACGGCGGCGCAGTTTGCCTGCCATGTCAATGACCTGATGAACAAGGACAGCGCTTACCGCCGCCGCGCACGCGTTTCGGTGGCATCAACACGAGTGGCCTAACAAAGGAAAAAGGTGATGCAGCAATTTCTCGTTGGCTTGGATGTCGGTTCCACAACGGTTAAGGCCGTGGTAGTCGATGCCGGAACGGATACCACGATCTGGCAGGATTATCAGCGTCACGAAACGCGGCAGCCGGAAAAGGTGCTGGAGTTTCTGCGCCGCATGGAAGCCGATACCGGCATCTCTCCGCAGAACACCCGCATCTTCATCACCGGCTCCGGCGGGGGCACCATCGCCGAGATGATCGGCGCGAAATTCGTGCAGGAAGTCCATGCGGTTTCGCTCGCGGTCGAAAAACTTCATCCGGAAGTGTACTCCGTCATCGAACTGGGAGGACAGGACGCCAAAATCATCGTCTTCAAGGATGACCAAGAGACCGGGCGCAAAAAGAAGATTCCCTCGATGAACGACAAGTGCGCGGGCGGCACCGGCGCGGTCATCGACAAAATCAACGCCAAGCTGAAGATCCCCGCCATCGAGCTTGCGAATCAGGGCTATCACGGCATCAAGCTGCACAAGGTAGCCGGCAAGTGCGGTGTTTTTGCCGAAACGGACATTAATGGTCTCCAGAAAACCGGCACTCCCCCGCATGAACTGATGGCGTCGCTCTTTGAAGCGATTGTTCTGCAAAATTTGAGCGTGCTGACGCGCGGACACACGCTGCGTCCGCACGTGCTGCTGTTGGGCGGGCCGAACGGCTTCATTCGCGGTATGCGCGAAGCGTGGCAGGCTAATATCCCGCGCATGTGGAAGGAGCGCAAGGTCGAAATTCCCGAGGGGATGGAGCCGGAAGAGTTAATCAAGGTACCCGAAAATGCCCAGTACTTCGCGGCTCTTGGCGCGGTCGAGTTCGGCAAAGACGAAGAGGTGGAAATAGGGCGTTATGGGGGGATCGAAAAGCTCCTTTACTACATCGACTATGGCCGCGCCGAGGAAAAAGCCGTGTCCGGCGGCAAGGGCCTCGTAGCCGAAGAGGGTGAGTTAGGTACTTTCAAATCGGCATACCGGAGAAAGAAGTTTATCCCGGCGGAGTTCCAGCCCGGTCAGACCGTTTCCGGCTTTGTCGGCATCGACGGAGGCTCCACTTCGACCAAGGCTGTCGTATTGGGAAAAGACGGCGAGATCCTTTGCAAAACCTACCAGCTTTCGAACGGCAATCCGATCCAGGACACCATCGAATTGTTCGAGAAGCTGCGCGAGCAGATCGAGAGCAAAGGCGCAACGCTCGAAGTGCTCGGCGTCGGTACCACGGGTTATGCCAAGGACATTCTCAAGGACGTCCTGAACGCCGATGTCGCCCTGGTCGAAACCGTGGCGCATACCGAGTCAGCGCTCAAGTTCTACGATGATCCGCATGTCATTGTCGATGTGGGCGGCCAGGATATTAAGCTCATTGTGCTGAAAGATGGCCGCGTCAAAGACTTTAAGTTGAACACGCAGTGCTCCGCGGGCAATGGATATTTCCTGCAATCGACGGCGGAAGGTTTCGGCATGAAAGTAGAAGACTTCGCGGACACTGCTTTCGCCGCTAAATCTATGCCTTCTTTCGGTTACGGCTGCGCGGTCTTCATGCAGTCCGACATTGTGAACTTCCAGCGTCAGGGCTGGCGATCGGAAGAGATCCTGGCCGGGCTGGCCGATGTGCTTCCGAAGAATGTTTTTCTTTATGTCGCAAGTATTCCGAACTTAGCCTCGCTCGGTTCGCGCTTTGTTCTACAAGGCGGCACGCAGAATAATCTTGCCGTGGTCAAGGCCGAAGTGGACTTCATCAAATCCAGCTTTCGCGCTAACGGCAAGGAGCCGGAAATCATCGTACACGAGCACTGCGGCGAGTCGGGGGCCATTGGAGCCGCGCAGGAAGCCCTGCGCCTGTGGACCAAGGGCAAGCAAACCACCTTTATCGGCCTCGACGCGGTTCGCAACATTCGCTATCGCACTACGCGCAATGAAGACACGCGCTGCTACTTCTGCAAGAACAACTGCCTGCGCACCTTTATCGACGTGGATGTGAACGGAGCGGCGGCTGTTCCGGTGACCAATCTTCCCCCTTTGGAACAGATTCAAGCCAACGCCGACTCACACGGCTCCTGTAGCACCTCTTCTCCTACCTTCAAAGCCAAGGTCGAACCGCTCGTTCAGATTCAGTTTGGAATTAAGTCGGATCAAGTGGTCGAATTGCCCAAGCCGGTCGAATTCCAGCCGCGTAAGACCAAGGTGCCGCTACGCATGGGTGAGCAGCGCCTCATCATTGCGACCTGCGAAAAGGGCACGGTGGAAGATCTCGCCGATATGAAGGACATCAAAGCCGACATCGACAAGATCAAGGAAGCCAATCCCAATTACGTCGAGATCGCGGCGCATGACGTGTTCCGCCATCGGCAAGCGCCAATGGTAGCCGACCCTCTTCCCAGCACCAAAGGTTTCTTTGTTTCCAAAGCCGTCAAGGAGCGCGCTGCCTTAATGGAGCGGCGCAAAGACTTCCGCATCGGCATCCCGCGTCTCTTAAATACTTACACCTACGCGCCGCTGTTCAACGCCTACTTTGCGAGCCTGGGGATCAAGGCCGAAAACATCCTCTACTCCGACTACACCACGCCGGAACTGTACCGCGCCGGGGCAAGCCGGGGGGCAATTGATCCCTGCTATCCTTCCAAAATCGGCATCGCGCATGTTTATAATCTGCTTGCCACCAAGCACAACAAAAAGCCGCTCCATGCCATTTGGTTCCCGATGTACGACATCCTGCACACGCCGCTCGTGAACCTGACCGGCTCCAACGCCTGCCCGACCGTGACCGCCACACCGAATGTAGTGAAAGCGGCTTTCACCAAGGAAAGCGACATTTTCACCGAGAATGGCATCGTCTATCTTGACCCGATCCTGAATCTGCGGGATGAAAAAATCTGCGCGGACCAGATGTTCAAAGCCTGGTCGCCGCTTCTCGGTCTTTCCCGCGAAGAGAATGATCGTGCGATCGAAGCCGGATTCAAGGCTCTTGCCAGTTGCGAGGAGGAGATCCGCCGTCAAGCCCGCGAAACGCTCGATCAACTGGAGCGCGAGGACCGTATCGGCATCGTCATGCTGGGCCGCGTTTATCATCACGATCCCGGCCTGAATCACGAGATCATGGAGGAGTTCCAGAAGCTTGGATATCCGGTTTTCTCACAGAGCACGCTGCCCTTGGACGAAGATTTACTCGACCGTCTCTTTGGAGAGGAAGTGCGCGCCGGTTTGATTACGCATCCGCTCGACATCAGCGATGTATGGAAGAACCGCTATTCGACCAGCACCAACCACAAAGTCTGGGCCGCCAAGTTCACGGCGCGGCATCCCAACCTGGTCGCGCTCGAAGTTTCCAGCTTCAAATGCGGCCATGATGCCCCGATCTACGGAGTAATCGAAGGCATCATCGAGCAATCCGGCACGCCCTACTTCTCCTTCAAGGATCTGGACGAGAACAAGCCCTCCGGCTCCATTCGCATCCGCGTGGAAACGATTGATTACTTCCTGCGCCGCTATCGCGAAGACATCATCCAGCGCAAGCAGACGGAGGGTGATATTGCAGCCCAGCGTGACGCCTTCGAACAGATGCTCCGCCACCAGGAG
>CAXUBB010000266.1:0-7838 GCA_964249105.1 uncultured Bryobacteraceae bacterium
GTCTTTATCAAGGATGACCGGTATCCCTTTTCCGAGATTCCGCCCGTGGATTATTCCCCTTTTCTCGCCCGTTCCCTGCCAGAGATCGATATTGTTATTGCCGCCGTCAAACTCGACGGATTCGACGCTGGCGGGAACGGATGAAGCGTCCACCACCATCGTTCCGCTGATAATCACTCGAACGGTATTCAGACTGAGGCGGTTCAGAAACTTAATATTGAGGTCTGCTTCACCTGTACCGAGGCTGTTCTTTATGGATTCGGATAGCTTCGTCATATCTGTGCCAAACTGCTTCAGCAGCGGCGCGAGATCCTTCTGTGCGTCTTTGTCGAGTATCAGAGCATGCGGAGCAAAGAACAGCGCGGGAGATTTCTCGAATAGCTTTTTGATTGAAGGCGGGATAAAACGATCAATGGGAAAGAACGTCACCATCATTTCCGAGCTGCTCTCCGCAACAACTCGGTTCACTCGAAATCCGAAGTCACTGATGCGGTTCGCCTGATCTATCGTGCGATCCGGAAAGAAATAGCGCGCGGCGGGTAAGAAGTTGCCGTTGTACGCGGCGATTCCCTTTGCGATCCCTAGTTCATGCCAGGCAAATGCGTAACCTGCCGCAATGCTACCCGCAGCTTCCAAGCCGCGTATGATCAGGTTGCGCTTCGTGAACGGCGCTGAATCGAGCAGGGTTCCGCGAGGAAGCCGGTATTCAGCGCTGGCAATTTGGTTTTGTTTTGTCTGAGTTTGCCAGGACTCAAGTTTATTCCCGCACCCCGGAAATGACTCGCTATTCGGATTGGCCTCTACTGCTTCACACTTCTGCGCATCCTTATCGCCCGAAGACCCGCTGAGCAGCCAACGGCTGTAATCAATAAATACGTCATGCACGATGAGTGTATGATCGGTACTCCGATTGGAGACGACGACCTGCACGGCAGCGTAGCGGTCCGAAACTGATCTCCCAAAGAGGCCCTTAGTAACAGCAGGCGGCAGCAGAACCGCTTCGATGGAAGTGTTGCCTTGCACGGTTGCGACCGCTTCGAGCGGAAATCCTCCTTTCGCTCCGTCCTTTACAGATTGAGCATCCTTAGCTTTGCCTGCCTGTTGGCCTGATGCTTGGTACGAAAAAATGCTGCACGCAATAGCTAAAAAAGTAGTGGAACGCAAGCCGCCTCCTAAGCTCTTAAGCGCAGAAATGAAGATTAGGACAGGCTATCATAGGCGACTGCACGGCAGATCGAGTAAATTGTCCGCGAGATTAAATCAAATACTTTTCTCGCGCCATCGCTGTCCTTATTCATAGCCCGAACAGCCTTGTGTCCCAAGTTACTGGCCGAGGAGCTGACGCCTTGAGCTGAGTAAATTCAGGGTGATCCTGGTTGATCAAAATGTTCCGTGCCAGTCCTGAGGCCGGTAGTGAAGGAACAGTCGCAATCAAGGTTCGCTGTTGATGCAGCCATTCATCTCCGAATTGACGAGCGATGGCAAAGTCTGGTGAATCCCAGCCTTTGAGGCTCGCAAGGCTGACATGCTCGATGGAAACACTGGGCGGAATAGTAATCTCGACCCACTCGTGAGTTCGAGGCACTTTACCAATTCTGGTGTGAGCCAAAACTTCGAGAACAGCTCCAGGATAAGTTTCAGAAGCGTAAATGACTCGGCGGCCCGGCGAATTCCATCGGCCGCCTTTTAGAAACGCGCCGGTTCCGTCAAAGATGCTGAAACGCCGGTCTGCAATGCGAAAAGCCCGGTCAGGCCGGGAGGCCATACAAAATTTTATCCAGAACTGCTTCTACCCTGCGCGCTCCCAATTCTGTTAAAGCGGCCTGTAACGGCGTCTTATTATCTAGTTCCGGATGTGAGACGTGAAGCCACTCGCGAGCATCATTTCGGTTGTCCCAGACATACTCGGCCGAGGCAATGACCCGCGCTAAACGCTCTGTGCGCTCGCTTTCTTGAGGACTCAGCCTGACGCGCCTTTTAAAGGTGGCCTGTGGCACGACCTGAACCAGGAATTTGCCTGCTTCTCCTCTCTTGAGGGACACACGTTTCACCACGCGAATAAGTGACTTTTTGGGCAGACCTTGCTCCACTTTATGTGACAAATCGCTGATACTCTTGGCCCGCACGCCAAGTATTTCAGCTATTCGGGAAGTCTCCACCACGAGATCATCATACCGCTGTTTTGGCATCCATTGAGCCTGTTTGATTTCCGCGTAACCGCTTCCGCAGTTCCGCCGTGCAGGAGCGGTGGCATTTTAGACATAAAGTGCGCAGGTTGGAAAGGTCGCATTCGCCGCCGCCTTCCGCGACAGGCGTAATGTGGTCGGCATCCCAGAGTGACTTGCGTTTCCCCCATCGCCAGTCTTCCAGCGCTTTCAGTTTGGCAACACCGCGCAGTCGCTTAATACGCGCCCATTCCGTCACGCAGTTCAGGCCGCAGGCGGCGCAGATGCCGCGATCTCGTTCCCACACTCGCTTTCGCAGGTGGCCGGGGGCGGTGCGGAGTTTCCATTCTTCGACGCACCAGTCTGAACAAAAGGACCGGCGATTGGGGGGAACTTCCAGATGGCACCAGCGGCAAAGCGCCCGGTCATTGGTCCCGGTGGGAAGTTTACGAATATCTACCCGGCCTCCCGGCATGGCGCGTTGTGTGCTCACGCACACATGGTACATAAGAAGTCCGCTTCAAGACGATTGTTGGGCAGTGTCCACGGGCGCTTATGTCACAACCGTAGGCTGATACTTTGCCCGACCGATGCTCCTAGCTGCCGGGCTGCGTTTTCCTGATTCATTCCCACTTCGAGATAACTGGAACTGCCGGAGTACACGAAAGGCTGTCCGGCGGGAGCTTCACCAAAAGTGTGATGATATCGGGAAATCATATGGCTGCCGATCTCCAGCCGGAAAGCCCGCCGTTGAAGACCAACAAAGTCGGCAGACTTAAAGTTGGTGATAGCGTTTCCGAAGCGATCAATGCTCAGCAACTTGCCGCGCCACCAATCCGGCCTGATGCGCTTCGGCCACATTTCGGCGACCTGCGCAATACCGTCCAGTTCCGGGCCGACATCTTCCGGCTTCAGACGCTGGCTGGCGAGGGCGGCGGCAGTGGGAGCAAACAGGTCGCGTCCATGAAAGGTGCTTGATATCTCCGGATGTAATAGATCGGGGCGAACGATTTCGAAAGCTTTAAAGACGGTCCCGGCTCCCGTGATCAGGCTTAGAACGCCGTTATCAGGAGCAATGAAAAATTGATTCCGCGACGCCACGACCAGCGGTTTCCGTGAAGTCCCCACTCCGGGATCGACCACCACGATATGCGCAGTGCCCTCGGGAAAGTAGGGTGCGGCCTGTTCGATGGCATATGCCCCCGTGTAGGTGGAAAAGGGCGGCACCTCGTGGGTTATATCAACCACTTGCGCTTCGGGGCAGTGGCGGAGAATAACTCCTTTCATGGTTCCGACGTAGTGATCGGTTGTTCCAAAGTCGGTCGTGAGCGTAATAATCGGGCGCTGCGGCGAAGGGTCCATTCCTGTTAAAATTGTAATGAACTCCTCAACGCTCTTTCGCTTGCGCGTTCATGGCGCCTCTTTTCTTTGCTACTTTGCTGTACTTCGATCACAACGCGACTACCTTTCTTGCGCCCGAAGTCGCTGTCACTTTGGCGGAAGCGCTGCGGGAGGTTTACGGAAATCCGTCGAGCGCTCATCGGCAGGGGCAGATCGCGCGTCAGGAGTTTGAAAAGGCGCGCCGGACTGTGGCGGAATTTACCGGCGCATCTCCACAGGAGTTGGTGTTTACCAGCGGCGGGACGGAATCCAATAATCTGGCAATCAGCGGATTACTGCGCTCTTTGCCGCCTGGACCCAAGCATGTGATTACGACTGTCATAGAGCATCCGGCGGTTCTGGAACCGCTTCGTCAATGGGAGCGCGAGGGCGTCGATGTGACTTACGTCGATGTAGATGCTCGGGGGATGGTTGACACTGATAAAATTGCCCGCGCCATGCGTTCCGAGACGGTGCTGGTATCGATCATGCATGCAAATAACGAGGTAGGCAGCATTCAGCCGATCCGTTCTCTTGCGAGCATTGTGGACGCGCGCCGCGCCGAGGGGCAGGCAATTTTCCTGCACTCGGATGGAGTGCAGGCCTTCGGGAAGATTTCTGCTGATGTTCAGCAGCTTGGGGTTGATCTTTACTCCATCAGCGGACATAAAGTGTTTGCTCCGAAGGGCATTGGCGGCCTTTTTGTGAGGAAAGGCGTGCCGTTGCGGCCCATTCAGTTTGGGGGACGTCATGAGCGCAGCCGACGCGCCGGTACAGAAAACGTTCCGTCTGCCATGGCCTTTGCCCGCGCTGTCTCGCTGTGCGGCGCTTCTTCCGAAAACGGCGTGGCGGCGCTGCGTGACGTTTTTGAGTCTGGGCTGCGGAGATCCGGCGTCGATTTTGAAATTAATGGCGCTTGTGATTGCCGTTTGCCGAACACCAGTAACCTGCTGTTTCGAGGCGTTTCGGCGGAGGCGCTGGTCATTGCGCTTGATATGAAGGGAATCGCTGTTTCCACCGGCGCTGCTTGCAGCAGCGGTTCGGTGGAGCCTTCCCATGTTCTGCTGGCGATGGGCCGGAGTCGTGACGAGGCGCGGTCGAGCGTGCGGTTTTCGTTTGGTCGTTATAATACCCCGGAAGACGTGAAAGTTTTAGCGGAAGCTGTGTCTTCCGCGACGGCCCGCCTTGGAAATTCATCCAAGAGGGAGAGGCAGCTCGTTGTCTGACCATACTCCTATTGCCGTCGCTATGTCGGGCGGTGTTGACAGTTCGGTCGTTGCCGGTCTCCTGCAGCGGCAGGGATTCCGCGTCGTTGGCCTCACGATGCAGCTTTGGAACCAGCGCCGGTTGCCTGAGCTCGCGCCGGAGGGCGGCGCCGTGGGCCGCTGCTGCTCTCTCGATGATGTTTATGACGCCCGGGCGGTGGCGGGTGCGCTGGACATTCCGTACTATGTCGTCAACTTCGAGGAGCGTTTTGAACAGCAGGTTGTCAAGCCGTTTGTGGATGATTATCTAGCGGGCCGCACCCCGATTCCCTGTACGCTTTGCAATAACTTCATCAAGTTTGATCAATTCCTGGAAATGGCGGACGGCGTGGGCGCCGAAAAGATTGCGACCGGACACTACGCCCGCTTGAGTTTTGATGAGAAAACCGGGCGTTATCAAATGCGGACGGGTCTTGACAGCGGCAAGGATCAGACTTACTTCCTATTTGGTTTGACTCAGGAGCAACTGGCGCGCACCTGGTTTCCGCTCGGCGGCATGGTAAAGACGCAAGTAAGGGAACTGGCCCGTGAGTTGGGTCTTTCCGTGGCCGAAAAAAACGATAGCCAGGAAATCTGTTTTGTGCCGAACGGCGATTATGCCGGTTTTATTGACGCTTACTTCCGGGAGCAGGGCATTCCGTCCGCCGCGACGCAAGGAGAAATTGTGGATTCAGCCGGCCGCGTTCTGGGCGAACATGGGGGCACGCATCACTTCACCGTCGGCCAACGGCGCGGGCTGCGAGTGGCCGCCGGCGAGCCGCTGTACGTAATTGCCACCGAGCCGATGTCGCAGCGCGTGATCGTGGGCCGTAATCACGAGTTAATGCGCGAGTCTCTTCAGGCTCGAGAGATCAATTGGCTATCAATTGCCGCTCCGCGCGAACCGCGCCGGGCGCAGGTCAAAATTCGCAATAAACACGTCCCGGCGGCGGCAACTTTAATACCGGCTGACGATCAAACAAGAATTACCGTTCGCTTCGATGAGGGACAGCGCGCCGTGACTCCGGGCCAGGCCGCGGTCTTTTACGATGGCGATCTGGTGCTGGGCGGCGGCTGGATCGACTAAACTCCAAAGTTGGCTCAGAAGAAAAGCAGCGGCATCCAGATTCGGCTTGAATATGCCATTGCGTACGCGCTGGTCGGTTTGCTTTGCCTCTTGCCGTTGCCGGTTGCGAACGCTCTCGCCCGGACGGCGGCGCGCGTTCTCGATCTCCTTGTGCCGAAACTTCGGCGCATTGCGCTGATGAATTTATCCTTCGCCTTTCCTCAGCTTTCCCGCGACCGCCATCAGGAGATTGTTAACGGCGTCTTCCGCAGTATTGCCCGGCTCCTAGTGGCTCTTTCCCGCTTTCCTCGCATCCATGCGGACAATGTTCACGACTGGATTGAGTATGAGGGATTGGAAAACTATCAAGCAGCAAAGGAAAGGGGCCGTGGTGTGCTGGTGGCGACGGCTCACTTCGGCAATTGGGAACTGAGCGCGTTCGCTCATGCTTTTATGACCGAGCCGATGCACGTCATGGTGCGCCCGCTGGATAATCCATTGATCGACAACTTAGTGGAGCGCCGCCGCGCTCTGTCCGGCAATCATCTGATTGACAAACGTGTGGCCGCCCGAGCGGTTATTAAGGCTCTGCGCGACAACGAAGCCGTAGGCATTCTGATTGATCAAAATACAACTCCTGCTGAAGGCGTGTTTGTGAACTTCTTCGGTAAACGCGCCTGCGCCTCATCGGCCTTTGTCAAACTGGCGCATCACTCCGGAGCCGCCGTGATTCCCGGTTTTGCAGTTTGGAATGAAGAGAAACAGAAATACGTGTTACGGTTCTACCCGCAAATTCCATTAACGGGCGACATTGCAACCGACACGCAGGAGATTCACTCAACATTCGAACGCGTCATGCGTGAGCATCCCGATCAATGGCTGTGGATTCACCGCCGTTGGAAAACGCGTCCGCCTGGTGAGGAGTCTTTGTATTAGGCCGCTACGCTTTTGCCGGCGAGACCAACGTGAGTCGCGGCGGCAAGTAGGTGACGATCGTTGGTCCAAATTTCTGTTTCGCCTGCCTCCAGAGCGGTTGCCAGATGGATACCGTCACCGGCGCGCAAGGGAACGTTTGGCGGCAGTCCCCGAATCAGTGTTGCTGTGCCGCGCAACAGACCATCGGTAATAGAGATCAAATTCCACAAATTGGCCTCAACGTGGCTTCTAAAGAGATCAATCAATTCTTGGCCTTGAACAACGGTGAGAGATCCCTCCCGAACGTGGCGCTTAAACACGCAGGTTACTTCGACGAGCGCCCAGGAGGATGAACAAATATGCGATGCCCGACGAATCAATTTCCTCACTGCCGCCGCGTCTTGCTCGTTGACATAGTATTTCGCGACATAGGCCGAATCCAGATACATCCTCAGCGGTCTTCTTCCAGAAAGCGCCCACTATCGCCAGCTACGGATGGAAAGCGTCGCCAAAGATCGCTCAAGTCGGGCAGCCGGGGTCTTGCGGGCTTTTTTGAAATCGAGCGTAGTTCCGCTACGGGTTCGCCGCGGCGTTCAATCAATATCACTGTTCCTTCCGCGGCTTGGCGCACTAACTCGGAAGTGCGGATGTGAAGTTCGCGAATCGAAGCCGTCTTCATGTGCTACAGTGTAGCACTTCATGGGATCGCGCCGTGACTCAGTCCTGATCTGTGCTGGTTCTGTTTGAGTCCAAACCACAATCATTCGCAAAATTTTCTTGCTGAATGAGCTTAGGAGAGTTAAGCTCGAATGCGTCATACACCTAAAATCTTCCTTCCCTCTATTTGTTTTGTTTTTCGCCAGCGCTTCCAGCCAGCTCTTGGGCATACAGATTCCCGTAAACTGCGACGGCAAAATACCGCTTCAAACCATCATTGCTTACGCGCTCCCGGAAACCACGCTGGTTCTGAGCGGCACATGTTCCGGCCCGATTGTGATCAATCGGGGCAACTTGACTCTCGAAAGCCGGTCCGGAGCGATCATCGACGGCTTGAAACAGGATGCGATC
>CAXUBB010000267.1:0-7696 GCA_964249105.1 uncultured Bryobacteraceae bacterium
TTCCAGCACCTAACGGAGGCACTCTGCTATGCCGCTTAAAGGATAAAGTCAAGCTAAGAAAACTGTAAATGTGCTCCGCAAGCGCGGTACATCGCCGGTTGATTCCTCATCTTTCACGGGACCTGCTTCAAAAGCGCGAAGCCGATTTTCTGTTAAAGGCAGCAAATATCCTCCCGATCCGTAATCCACAACGGGCCCTTTCTCGTTTACCTTCGCTACATCCGCCATGCTGAACGTAGCCGGATCACGTCTCTTCGCGGCGTAAAACAGCACATGATTCCCGTCGTAACGGAAAGCGATCCGAACGTCCTGCGCCGGGCACCAGACTGTCGCCAGCAACGCCATCCCAAGCAAACGTAAAAAATTCATGTTGACATCATATTCTCTGTTGCGCCTTCACAAGTTAAAATTTGGTAGGAGACGTGAGATGGGTGCTTCTTCACAACTGGGCTGCCTAACCCTTGAAGAGTTCGACCGGCTGTATAGCCATGAGAAGCCCTATTACGAATATTGGGACGGACAAGCCATTCAAAAACCGATGCCTACCGTGCTGCACTCGCTCTTGCAATTGATCTTGATTAATCTGCTGCGAGAGGCTGGATTAGTATCCGGAGGAGAGATCCGGCTGAAGTTAAGCCAGAACAAGCAACCTTTGCCTGACGTTATCGCAGGTAGCAGGCTCCAGCATCCGTATCCGACAAAGCCATTTGCCGTAGCAATCGAAATTTTGTCGCCCGATGATCGGATGCAGCGTGTTCTGCGCCGATGCCGCTTCTTATCCGAGCAAGGTATTCCGTATATTTACGTCTTTGATCCAGAGGATCGAATCGCCCAGCGTTGGAATCATAAAAAAGAAATTCTTGAGAACATTGAATGGCTGGAGTCCGGTGATTGGCCGAGTATCCCTGTCCAGCGTATTTGGGACGCGCTGGATCAGGAACTAGAAGGTATCGACTTCTCAGATTCATGAACGTCTATCACAATAACGGTAAGATCGTCCTCCTGACGATGGTCGGTCCATTGTTGAACTCGCTCAATTAATATCGCGGCGCACTGTTCCGCTGAAAGGTGGCGGGCTTGAACGAGCGCCTCGCGAACTTGCTCCTCGCCGAAGAACTGCTCCGTTTTATCGCTTGCTTCGAGAAGGCCGTCTGTATAGAGTAGGAAACGGGTTCCCTGTTGAAGCTTGCGCTCCGCCACAGAGTAAGGAGCATATGGAAACAGGCCGAGGATAAGACCGTTTTCCGTAATCGAGCCGGTCGTGCCCTGCGCCTGCTCGCAGTACAGCAAAGCCGGATGACCTGCCGCCGCGTACCGCAACACTTCGTTTTCTAAATCCAGAAACAGATAGGCAGCCGTGACATATTGGCTTTGCGTCTTGCCGCAGAGAATGCGATTCATTCCTGACAGGACTTGCGCCGGATCTGCCGCGCAAGGCAGTTGCGCGGAAATAGCGACCTTTACCATGGAAGCGATCAGCGCCGCGGGAACGCCATGCCCGGAAACATCGGCGATCAAAATCCCGATCCGATTTTCATCGACAACGAGGAAGTCGTAGAAATCACCGGCTACGGCAGTCATGGCTAAATACCGGGTTGCGAGACGAACCATGCGGTTCGATGGCGTTTTGTCCGGCAGGATCGAGGTTTGGATTCGGCGCGCAATCTCCAGTTCCTTGTTGATTTCGATGAACTGTTCTTCCTGACTAAAGATCTTTCTGGTAACTACCATGCCCAAGCTGATCAGAAAGCAGGTAAAGCCCAGCGACTCCAACCATTGAGATCCCAAGATTGAATCTGGACGGCGAAAACTCCATATATTCCTAACAAGAACCGTAATGGAAAAAACCAGGACGCCGGCGCGCAGCACTGGCGTGTTGCTTGCCGAAGGATAGCGATATAACGCAGCGAGCAGTGAAAGGAATCCAGCAATGACGATAGCGTTATTGAGCGAATGGAGTGAGTTGGGCTGGTGTAGTAATTGATCGGCAATAATGCCAATTCCGGCAAAAGCTCCTAATCCGATAGCAAGCAGTTGAAGGACACGATTCCAGCTTGGAAAGATTTCGCGGAAGAACAGCACGCCTAATAGAGGAATCAAATAGGTAATAGCGGATTCCAAGTATCTCCATACAAATTGCGGGAACGGCTCAGCGGTAAACCGGAAAATACTAGCGGAGACGAGCAAGCGAACGCCGTAAAAGCTTAGAAAGACGCCAAACCACAGCAACCCGCGCTGGGCAGGTCGTTTGCGAGCGGTAAACAGCGCAATCGCCAGCAGTCCCATGACCGCCAGCGTCGTACCCAACAGCATGTCAAAGGCGTCACGCCGCAGGGCCGTTCTGACTTCACCGCTGTACAAATCCGGCTGAATCACGGGAGACTTTTTCTACGCTGAACCTTTGGGCTGCAGCATCGCTTTTAACTGCCGGAAAGCTGTCTCATCAAAGTTCTGTTTCAGACGGGCCGGGGCTAAAGGATGCGCATTCGATGGGCTAGACTCACGACGCCGGGCTCGGTCCAATAAAGCTCGTGCCTGTGTGTCATCTCCATCATGATCGACAACCGCCTGCAACATGCTCCCGGCCTCATCAAAAGCATTGTTTTGCAGCAGCGCCGCCCCAAGATTAAAACGGTAGATCATATCGTTCGGGTCTCCTTCAGCGGCTTTGCGCAAGTCAATGACCGCGCTGGAAAGTCCTTGTTGTTCTTCCGCCGCGCCCAGGTTGTTATAAACCTCATTCAGCGGCACCGTTTTCGCCACCTCGCGAAAGTAATTCGCCGCGCCCGTATAGTCATTAGCGTTGTAGGCGGAAAGGCCCATGCGGAAACGGGCGTCCGTATAGCGGGAATCGCTTGCCGGCACGCGTCCAAACCAGGTGACCGCCTGGCGGTAATCTTTTTGTTCGTACGCCAGCTTGCCAAGCTCGAAAATTGGCCCAACGAAGTGCGAATCGATGATATTCGCCTGAGTGAACCACTTTTTTTGCTGCTCGCCCCGCGACGATAGTAAGCCTCGAATATAGCTTTCCTCCGCGTCCAACCGGATGAACTTTTGATAGGTCATGAACTGCTCAGCCGGGAGATTAACTCCCGGTTCCAAAAACTTCAGGGATTGCCAGGCAAGGTGTTCTTGCAATCGGGACAGGTCCGTGAGCTTGCCTGCCTCGGATAAGTCAGGACCATCGCGCATTTTACGCAGATCGACAAAACGCGCCGCAATCTGCACCGAACTGTTGCGAAGTTCGCTATCGCCGGGAGATAGTGTGGCGTCATACGTGCCGTAGCACACGTAATCAACATCCAGACTTTGTCCTAGCTTGATAAGCGTCGCCTTTGTGAACTGGGCATCCGGGCGCAATCCCAAGCGCCGCAAGCCCTCCGCACGAGAGTCACGGCTAAGAACGATCTGATCATTCGCGCCAAACTCCACCCGAAGAGTTTCAGCAATACTTTCACCTACCCAGTTCAAATCTGCATGTTGGGAGGCGTTATAAAATTGAAGAACAAGAACCGTCGCAGGCCGTGCCATGCCTGCAAAGAAGAAAAAAAGAAGCGGAAGGAGACGGCGCGCACGCACGTCCCCATGCTAACAGTTGCCGGGACGCTTACTACATGCCGCCCGTAGTTGTATTTGCATTGCCGAACACAAGCTTTGTGTTGGTACCGCCTAAACGGATTTCCTGCAGCTTGTTGTTGTCAACGTATTGAATTTGAGTGCTCGCAAACTTTGAAGCTGTTGTTTCCTGGTGAACAGGTACTTCGATCGTCTGCTTACCTTTTTTAAGAACGGCTGTGTCATTATTGACCTCAACCTTGTAGTCGCCGGCTTTTAGTTCCTGCCCATTGACCATTGAGTTCTGGTACAAAGAAACGCGATAGGTGGCCGCGCTGGCAATTGAAGCTCCGGCCACAAAAAGACTTAATGCAATTCGATTCAACATGGAATTTCCTGTATTTGTAGATAGGCGCAACTCAAACACTGATGTTGCGCTCCACTTACATATACGATGAATCCGGCGAAAAGTTCCTAAAGAACTGCTTAAAGATGAGTTAGAAAGTAGCGGCATAGCGCAAGCGCTTCTTGCTGCACGACCGGGTCCGCGCCAAAGCCTGAGAGCCAGCGCATCTCCGGTTCCGACCGAAACCAGGTCATCTGCCGCTTGGCATACTGTCGCGTCTTCGTCTGGCATTCCTCCACTGCTTCTCTCATGGCATGGTGGTCTTTCAAAACCTGGACAGCCTGCCGGTACCCGAGAGATTGTAATGGTTTCGCATGAGCCGGAACTCCGGAGTCGAGTAACGCTTGCGTTTCCTCCAATAATCCATGCTCAAACATCCAGGCCGACCGGCGGTTGAGCCGGGCGTACAGTTCAGCACGAGGCGGGTTTAATCCCAGTTTTAGAATTCTTGCTCCTGCCAACGCGTTTCGAGGCTCGCTCTGGGTTTGCGTAGCCGGTTGTTGAGCCAGGCAGATCAACTCAATGGCCCGAATCAGCTTTTGATAGTCGTTCGGATGGATACGGCGCGCCGCTGCGCGGTCAAACCGACGGACAAAACGATGCAGTGCCCCAGGCTGCTGTTCCCTTACTGTTTCTAGCCGCGAGCGCAGCTCTGTATTGCGTTCCGGTGCCGGCGAAAGACCCGCGAACAGGGCGCGAAAGTAAAGCCCGGTTCCGCCTACCACAATCGGTACCCGGCCCCGCAGCTGAATGGCGGCGATCACCGGGCGGGCCAGTCTGGCGTAAGCGCCCGCCGTCAATTCTTCGCTTGGGTCGATGACATCCAACAGGTGATGCGGAATGCCGCGCCTCTCAGACAAGGGCAACTTGGCTGAACCAATCGTAAGGCCCGAGTAGAGCTGAACGGAGTCGCAGTTTACAATTTCCCCCCCGAAAGCTTCGGCCAGTATCAGACCTAATTCGCTTTTGCCTGCGCCCGTCGGCCCTAAAACAGCGATAATAGGAGATATACTAATGGCAAACAACTCCAGTCAAGTTGTTAGAGCCATCCTTAACAAAGCGGTTGAATGCCTTACCTCCACGTGTCTCCCCATCGCCCTTCTTTTGCACTGACCCGCCCCCCAGCCATCTTACTGTTCGCTTTGGCGGTTGCGCTTCCGAGCGCGGCGCAGCGTTCAGATGCGCCGGTGAAGCAGCCAAGCTCCTTGAAAGCCTCTGCTTATTACCATTATTCGCTGGGCCACCTCTATGAAGAGCTTGCCGCCGCTGGGGGAAACCGCGGCGACTACATTAATAAGGCTATTGAGAATTATCGGCTGACGATTAAAGAAGATCCAACCGCCTCGTTTCTGGTGGAGGATATCGCCGAGCTTTACCGCCTGTCGGGGCGCATCCGGGAGGCTGTCGAAGAAGCGCAGGACGCGATTAAAGCTAATCCGGACGACCTGAATGCGCGGCGCGTGCTGGCGCGCATCTATACGCAGCAGATCGGCGATGCCCAGGCCAACCACATTGACGAAGGCATGGTGCGGCGCGCCGTCGAGCAGTATAAGATCGTCTCCGACAAAGATCCGAAAGACACCGAGAGTCTTATTATGCTGGGCCGGTTGAATCGGGTTTTGAACAATTCGGTTGAAGAGGAAGCGGCATTCAAGAAGGTGCTCGCCGCCGACCCGGATAATGAGGATGCCACTACCGGTTTAGCCAGTGTGTACGCCGATCACGGCGATGCCCGTGGAGCCTCCGCTCTGCTGGAAAAGCTGACCAAAAAGAATCCCACGGCAAAAGCTTATGCCACTCTGGCCAGCAGTTATGAGTCGATGAAGGAGTATTCGCTGGCGGCTGATGCTTATAAGAAAGCGTTAGAAATTGATTCAACCCACGCGGAGCTAAAGGGCGCATTGGCGCAAGACCAGACGTTAGCGGGCCAATACGACGAGGCGCTGAAAACCTACGGGGAGATGTCGGAGGCTGATCCTAAGAATGCGCAGCCTTACCTTGGCATGGCGCAAATCTACCGTGAGCAGAAGAACTATGAAAAAGCGCGGGAAGCTCTGAACAAAGCCAAGGAACTCGACCCGGAGAATCTGGAAATCCGGTATGACGAAGTCCGGCTGCTGCAAGAGGAAGGAAAAACGGCGGAAGCCATTGCGGGGCTGAAATCCGTGCTGGATTCCACTTCCCGCCGTACTTACGACGCCAATCAGCGCACTTTTCGCGCCCAGATGCTGGAACAATTGGGATCGCTCTACCGCGGCAACGAGCAATATGAGCAGGCTGCCGACGCCTTCCGCCAGATTGGCGCGCTGGACCCTGAACTGATGCCGCGCGCGGAAGCGCAGGTGATCGACACCTACCGAATGGCGCGGGACTACGGGAAAGCGCAGGCCGAAAGCGATGCCGCTCTCAAGAAGTATCCGAATGACCGCACGATACGCGAGGTTCATGCGCAATTGTTGGCTGATCAGGGTAAGACGGATGCGGCGCTCGCTGAACTGAACAAACTGCTGGACGGCAAAAATAATCGGGAAGTCTACCTGGCCATGGCTGATATCAATCAAAAGGCCAGAAAGTTTTCCGAAGCCAACAAAGCCCTGGATGAAGCGGATAAACTGTCTCAGAGCAAGGAAGATAAAACAAACGTTCTATTCATGCGCGGGGCTTTATATGAGCGCGAGAAGAAATACGACGAGGCGGAAAAGAATTTTCGTCAGGTTTTAGAGATGGATGCTTCGAATGCCTCCGCTCTCAACTATCTCGGCTATATGCTGGCGGACCGGAATACGCGCTTGCCGGAAGCGCAGAGCTTGATTGAGCGCGCCGTGAAACTTGAGCCTAATAATTATGCGTTCCTGGACAGCTTGGGGTGGATTTATTTCAAGCTGAATAAGCTGCCTGAGGCGGAGCAGCAGTTGACCCGCTCCATTCAGTTGTCATCCAAGGACCCGACCATCCACGATCACCTCGGCGATGTCTACTTCAAAGAAGGAAAGATCAAGGAAGCGATTGCGGAGTGGCAGTCTTCCTTAAAGCAGTGGAACAGCGGTCCGGCCTCTGACGCGGAGCCGGAAGACATGGCCAAGGTGCAGAAAAAACTGGATAGCGCGCGGGTGCGCCTGGCGAAAGCGTCTAATCAGAGCGTAAAACAGTAAGTGAAATAGAGTTCCTCATTCAGTGCGAAGCGCCACCATGGGGTCGATCCGAGTGGCCCGGAGAGCAGGCGCAACGCAGGCCAGGACCACGGTTACTGCAAGGATCACGGGAACAACAAAAAATGTGACGCCGTCTAAGGTCGAGATCCCGAAAAGCAGACTCTTTAGACCTTGGGAGAGCGCCACGGAAGCAAGAAGGCCGACCACCAAGCCGAGGGCGGCGGGTTTCATTCCGTCAAAGAGAACCAGGCGGCTCACCTCTTTTCGATTGGCTCCCAAGGCCATGCGGATTCCGATTTCGGCGGTTCTTTGCGTGACCGCGTAAGAAACGACCCCGTAGAGGCCAATCGCAGCGAGCAAGAGCGCAACAGCGGCAAACAGGACCAGGAGGCTGACCGTGAAGCGACGGTCCCTGGCGGCCTGCGTGTTGATTTGCGCGAACGTTCTGAATTGCTGAACAGGAAGATCCGGGTCGAGGCGGCGGACCACCTGTTGTATTTGTGTTCTAAGCGCCAGCGGATCGCCGGGGGTGTGTATCACGCCATAGAACATGTTTTCATCTCCGTCGAACAACGGCCTGTAC
>CAXUBB010000268.1:0-822 GCA_964249105.1 uncultured Bryobacteraceae bacterium
CCGGTTTCCAGTTCGATAGTGGCGTCGCGCACATCCTGCTCCACCCGTCGTTTCGCATCGCTCAGTTCGGCGCGGCGCTGTTTGAGCGCCGCTTCCGCTTCCTGAATATCTCCTTTAATGCGACCGCCTTCCCACACCGGCACCGATACGCTGCCGGTAACGGCAAATACGCCGTGCGTGGTGGCCGGATTCGGGCCGATTACGCCGTAATTTCCGCCCAGACTAACTGATGGATAACGTTCCGCATGCGCCGCTGACAAAGCAAGCTCAGCGGCCCGCGCCTGCGCTTCCAGAGCGCGCAGGTCGGCCCGGCGGCTGAAGGCTTGGCCCAGCACGTTATTGACGTCAGGCAAGGCCACTGGTTCCGAGGAGAATGTCTCGCGGAGTTGCAGGTCTCGGTCCAACGGCAGTCCGATGAGACGCGCCAGCGCGATTTTTTGTTTGCGGAAGTCGGATTCAATGGAACTCAACCGCTGCTGCTGCGTTTGCAATTCCACAAGACTGCGGACGACATCAATACGGGCGTTGATGCCTGCCGCCTTCCGCACGACCGCCTGGTTATACACCGCTTGCGCATTTTCGACTTGGGCCTGTTGAGACATCAGGCGGGAAGAAGCCGCCAGTGTCTGCAGATAAGTGCCGGCAACGGCCTGGATCACCAACTCGCGGGTATCTTGAACAGAAAGCGCCGCGCCCCGCTCCGACTCCTTTAATGCCTTGTAGTTTCGCAGGCTAACGATATCGAGAACCGATTGGTTCAAGGTGCCTTGCAGTTGCGAGTAGGAATAGGGACCCACCACCGTGGGAATGGAAAACGGAATG
>CAXUBB010000268.1:832-7690 GCA_964249105.1 uncultured Bryobacteraceae bacterium
CCTGAAACTTCAATCCATAAGCCGCTAAATTGACTTGCGTAACGGTTTCGCCAGCGTTAATGGCAATGTTGGGTAGGAGATTGCTGCGCGCTTGCAGCCGGTTTGCGGTGGCCTGCGATTGTGTGTTAGCGGCGGAAATCGGACCTAAATTGGTAGCCAAGCCGCGTTTGACGGCATCGCTTAACGTAAGGCTGACCGTTCCGGGAGGCATGGCAGGACCGGCTATGCTGCCCTCTAGGCTGCCTGACACCTGGACGGAACTGTTCACTGTGCTGATGCCGCTGCCGGGATTAGCCGTTTGCTGTGTCGCCACAGATCCTGATTGGTTCCCTGATCCTGATAAAGGCAGGGTCACGGCGCGGCTTGGGCCTTGCGGAGAGCCGCCCGGAGTTACTTGGGCCCAAGACGCGCAGGCAAGCACGGCTAGAGCCGAAGTAGCGCCAAGAAGTTGCAATCGTCTCATATCAAGCTGACCCGGCTTCCCGCCGGTTTACTTCCGCTCCGAATTACATACACATATGTATCATATTGCATGCACTCGTGTATATAATGCTAATGAAAGTGCCCAGGACCGCTCGCGCAAATTCCGGCAACAAACATCAGCAGAAAACTGAGGAGACCAGCCGGAGACTGCTGAAGTCGGCTCGCAAAGTCTTTGCGAGAGATGGATTTGAAGCGGCGCGGTTGGAAGACATCGCAAAGGAGGCGGGCTATACCAGGGGAGCGTTTTACGCGCACTTTCACAGCAAGGAGGACTTGTTTTTTGCGCTTCTGGAACAGCAGGCTTACGAGCACCAAGGCCAGATTGAGCGCCTCCTGTCGCCCATCAGCAGCCAAGAAGAGAAGCTGCGGGCCATTCGTGAGTACTATGTCACGAAAGCGGGAGATCGTTCCTGGTCCATGCTGATGCTGGAGTTTAAACTATTTGCCGCGCGGCACCCGAAGATCCGGCCCAAGCTGGCGCAAACGCATCGCGCCATACGGCAGGCATTCCGGCAGGAGATCGACAATCTGTTGCCGAGCAACATGCAGTTTGGTTCTCAACAGGAGTCAGCTATTCGTAGCGTGTTGGAGGCGCTCCTGCATGGATTGACGCTGGAGCACGCCTACGATCCTTCCGTACTCAAACGGGAGGAAGCCGAGAGCGTGCTGCGTCGTGTATTCAATTTGTTAACGAGCGCGCAGGAGGAAGCTCGGACGCGGATTCCGGCCTGAGTTGTTGGGCCTTTCGACGGGACAGGCTGGCCGCCCGAAGCTCCCGTTCCAGCGATTCAATGATACTAATATTCGCTCGCAGCGTGGGAGACCAGGACGTTCGGGACAATCGAATCAACTTTTTAACGAGTTTCAATTCGACCTTTAGCTTCTCAGCGCTACTATTCTGCTCGATCTGTATTGAATTCAAACCTCGTAGTATCGAAGAAGACAAATTTTCCTTCACAGCTTGTATCAACGGATACGAAAACTGGTGAGGTTTGGATTTCAAATTTATCAGACTTTAATCAAAATGCCTGCTAATGTTGATGTCGGTCGTCCGTACCATTATCAGTAGCGTCCGGCGATCGCCGGACCTGCCGGTCGAAAAGCAACCAGAATGAGACCGGCGGTCAGCAGCACGTAGGGATATCCCTCGTAGCCCTGTTTTTCCTCCGTGCTGGAGAGGTTCGTATCGAAACTGCGCTCCGATACTTCGCCAATCGATGGAACAGAGGAAAACGAGGGCGGTGGAAACTCGAACCGGGACCGCAATTCCGGCGTGTCCGTCCGCGCTGCGACCAGAGCCGGTAATGGTGCCAGAAGGCTGTCTAGCGGATCTGACAGATTCGCTTGTGCCGTAATCACCGGACTGCCGACCGCAACCGAGGTGAAAAACGATGCAAACAGCAGCGCATTTTTGCATCTGCCAAACAGGAGTGGCGGAACGGCCAGGCAAGCGGAATTTTGAGCAGGAAATCCGCAAAGTTTATGAAAAGCCCATCGATACATGGACAACTTCTCCAGTTGCAGCGTACTACATTCGATTTGAGGGGCCGCTGTTCGCTTCACGGCTTGATGACAAACTGTAGAAAGATAAATGCCGAAGACGCCATTCATGCTTGAACTTAATGAGCGGTACAGCGGAGAATCAGCAGGCGCGTCCTGTGCCCCTCTGCTTTTCCTCCGCTCCCTTTTGAACAATCCCTTAAAGATGGGAGCCATCGCGCCCAGCTCGCCTAAACTTTCGCGGCTCATGGCTTCCCGTGTGGATGCCGGAACGACTCCCGTTCTTGAAATTGGCGCAGGTACGGGCGTGATTACGCGGGCGCTGCTACAAAAGGGAATCAACCCTCAACGCCTTTTTGTCATTGAACAAGACCCTTCCCTGGCGGCGTTTCTGCGGCGCGAGTTTCCGGACGTGTCCGTGCGTTGCGGGGAAGCGCTCGATGCCGGTTGCATTCTTGCCGAAGAAGAAGTCGGTCGAGTCAAAACCGTGGTGTCCAGTCTTCCGTTGCGTAATCTCCCCCCGGACGACCAGATCGAAACGGTTCGGGCCATGATGAGCGCGCTGGTGCAAGGAGGGCAACTCATTCAGTTTACGTACGCCGCCGGCTGCCCCATTCCGAGCCAAAAGCTCGGTTTAAAGGCGGAGCGCCTGGGCCGGGTCTGGATGAACTTTCCGCCAGCAGCCGTGTGGCGCTTTACCCGAAGCTTAGCCGCAGTCTGATGCCTCGGAAGCATTAGCACTCGTGTCATATACTTTTTAGGATCATAGTACGATTTGTCCAGGGATGCCCTATGCCATTAGAGTTGAATACGCCCACGAGCGCAAGATCCGTCAGCGAAATAAGACCTACTATCGGGTAGCGCACTGGCCGATATGGATTTGGGTTTTTTTTCTTGCTCCCGGTCCTCTCACTTTTGATCTGTTCGCGCAGGGCGGCAGCGCGCGAAACCTTTTCTGGCTGGTAGCGGTGCTGATAGGAACCGGCCTCGCCGGACTCTTCGGGCAATTGCCCGGCGTGGAACCCCGTCCCTATATACTTCGATTCTGCGAGGATAAGCCCAATCCTCTTTACCGGCGCGTGTGCTATACCTTTGCCTGGAACGCGCTTCTCAGTTTCACGATCCTGAATCTGCTTGGCTTGGTTCTTGCCGTATCGACAGGGCATTGGGATCTGCACCAGATTTATACTCGCGGCTACTTTCCGGTGCTGGCGGCGATTTTGGTGTCGGGCTTGGCCGGATGGCTGCCTCGTGTGCGACGGTCAACAAAGGGCGAAGGGACAGAAAGGCGCTACTTCTATGGTGCGGTTTGGGCCGTAACCACGGCGCAAACATTGCTGCTGGTCTTATGGAAAGCCGTTCCCCGAACGCACGCAACAGACATTGTCAAGCTGGTGGTCTTTGTCGGCGCGCTCGGCTTGATGGGAACACTGGCCGGCCTCGGCGTTCTTCCCCGGACGCGCCCGATCCTGCCGGGTGAATTGATGGTAGCGGATTAGCCGGTCATAGATTGTTTTGTTTCTCCTTGCTGTGATTATGGGCGTTGTGGCCGCGAGTGTCGCCTATCAAAATTGGGCTGCGTATCGAGACCGTCAACGGTTGCAACCGCCCGGACGCCTCGTCCAAACGAAGCGCGGCATTCTGTACCTGCATGAACACGGGCAGGGAAGCCCGGCGGTTTTGCTGGAGTCCGGCCTCGCCGCCAGTTCCCTGAGCTGGTCGCTGGTGCAGCCGAAGGTTGGAGAATTCACGCGAGTTTGCAGCTATGATCGCGCCGGATTCGGCTGGAGCCAGCGTGCGCCGCAGCCCCGCACCGTCGCCAATATCACGGCGGAACTAAAAGCGCTCTTGGAAGCCGCTGGTTTGCAGCCTCCTTATCTTCTGGTGGGGCACTCGTATGGCGGTCTTTTGGTGCGGGCCTTTGCGCATCTTTACCCAGGCGACGTGGCAGGAGTGGTGCTCGTTGATCCGGTGTCGCTTCAGTACTGGTCGGCGTGCGGGTCCGCTGACCGGAAGCGGCTGCGTTCGGGAGCGGCTCTGTCGCGTCGCGGTGCGCTGCTAGCTCGCCTGGGAGTCGTGCGCGTGGCGCTCCTGCTGCTCTCCCAAGGGCGCAGGCGTTTGCCCCAACTAATCGCACGCACCAGTTCAGGAAAGGCCAATGATCTCATTGCGAGACTGACCGGTGAAGTGCGGAAACTTCCGCCTGCTGTCTGGCCGTTTCTTCGATCCCATTGGAGCCGCGCTTCCGGCTTTGAGACGATGGCGGCCTATTTGGAAAATCTGCCGCGCAATGCTCAGGAAGCCGCAGAGATGAACATTCCCTCTATCATCCCTCTCACCGTTCTTTCGGCCTCGAATGCCACCAAAAATGAACTGCAAGAACGGGAATTCTGGGCGAGACACAGCCAAAACGGGCGGCATATCCGGTTAAGCGAGGGCAGCCACTGGATTCAACTCGAAAATTCAGCATCGGTGATTGACGCTATTCGTGAGATGGTAGATTCCCTGCGATCGGCGCGCTAGTTTTTCGCGTCTTATCGCTTTATAAGTCCATCATATGTTTTAATAAGACTTAACCCTCATAACTTCTACTTAGGTTTTGGACTCGTGTGCCTCCACAACGGATCTAAACAGGGAGTGATTTCATTTTGAGCGCAGTCATTGTTGACCAAAATGCGGCTTCGGCGGAGTACACGGAGTGGGACGATTCACTCGTTCGGCCTTTAGTGCGTGATTTGCACAAGGTAAACCGCACTGTCTTCTGGACAGATTTGCTTCTGTCGTGCGCTATCGGCTGGGCCGCCTTCGCTGCGACGGTTGTTCTGCCGGTGTTTTCCGTTTCGTCCATGGCTGCGGCCCTTGTCTCTGTTGTCTGTTTATACCGTGCTCTTTGCTTTGTTCATGAGCTCAGCCATCAGAATGATCGCTCCCTGCCGGGCTTTGAAGCGGCGTACAACTTTCTTGTGGGTTTTCCGTTCCTGATGCCCTCTTTTGTTTATGTGGGCGTGCATCAAAGCCACCATAAAGTGAGTCTTTACGGGACCGAGGGAGATCCGGAGTATCTTCCGTTTGCCCGGTCATGGCTGATGACAACCACCTTTGCGCTGGAGAGCTTTTTCATTCTGGCGATCCTGCTTATCCGTTTCCTGGTCCTGACGCCTCTGGGTTTGATTTCACCGCGTTTTCACCGCTGGCTGGTGATTCATGCATCCTCTTTGACGATGAACATAAAGTACCGGCGTGAGGCGACAGCCGAGTTGAGCGGGAAAGTTCGCAGGCATAGCGCCCTGATTTTTCTCCTCTGGGCGGCTTGTATTGCCTTGGCTTTTCGCGGCATTCTTCCCTGGCGGGTCTTCGCCGTCTGGTTCGTCGTTTGCTCGATTACTAGTTTTATTAACACTCTCCGTACGCTGGGTGCACACGCTTATGAAAGCACTGGCGAACCGATGGATCGAATGGCTCAGCTTCGAGATTCCATTGACACCCCAGGAGCTTTCTGGACAGAACTCTGGGCGCCTGTGGGGCTACGTTACCATGCTCTTCACCATTACTTTCCCGGTATTCCCTATCACAGCCTTCCGGAAGCGTACCAGCGACTGGTCCATAGTCTCCCGTCAGACATGCGTTACCGCGACATGAGCAGCCGCAGCCTGCCCCATTCTTTGCAAGCGTTGATTCGTAAAGGCTTTGGCCTGCTTAAGTAGCGATTCTTCGTTCGATTCATGCATTTCGGGATTATCAGCCCGCCTGTTTCCGGACATATCCACCCGTTTGGCGCTTTAGGGCGGGAACTAATTCGCCGAGGACATCGGGTCAGTCTTCTGCACATGCCGGATCTGGCTGATCGGGTTCAACTGGAAGGACTGGAATTTATCACCATCGGCGAAAGCGACCACCCTCCGGGATCGCTTCCCGAAAGCCTGAATCGATTAGCGCAGTTGCAAGGGCTTGGGGCCCTACAGTTCACGATCAAAGCCATTAGCAAGACAACCGAAATGATCTGCCGGGACGCGCCCGAAGCCATTCGCCGCGCCGGCATTGACGCTCTGCTGGTCGATCAAACAGAACCGGCTGGTGCTACGGTTGCCGATGGTCTCGGCATGCCGTTTCTCACAGTCTGTAATGCGCTCGTTTTGTCATCGGACCCGCAGGTGCCCCCTGCCTTCACCGGCTGGAATTACGGTACCGGTTTGTGGTCCCGCGCCCGGAATGCAATCGGTTATCAGGTGAGCCGTCTTATTATGCGGCCTGTGGAGCGAGTGGTGCAAACATACCGCGCCCGCTGGAACTTGCCGCAATACAAAACAGCCGAAGAATCGTTTTCCCGGCTGGCGCAAATCAGTCAACAGCCACAAGCTTTTGACTTTCCGCGCCATAACCTACCCGCTTGCTTTCACTACGTGGGGCCGCTCAGGAACACTCATCGGCAAATCCCTTTTCCTTGGGAGAAACTCGACGGACGTCCCTTGATTTATGCCTCTTTAGGGACACTCCAAAATCAAAAGCAACATTTATTTCGATCCTTTGCCGAGGCTTGCCGGAGTCTTGATGCGCAACTTGTGATCACCCACGGCGGCGGCCTGAGTGAAGGAGCGGCATCCTCTTTCCCTGGTGCCCCTATTGTGGTCAGTTACGCGCCGCAAATGGAAGTGCTGTCAAAGGCCAGTCTTACGCTGACTCACGCAGGCTTGAACACGGTTCTCGATTCGCTGTCCTGCGGCGTTCCACTAGTCGCTATTCCCATTACCTATGAACAACCGGCTATCGCAAGCCGGATTCGCTGGACAGGTACTGGAGAGGTGCTTTCACTGAAAAGTCTTCATGCTTCTCAGTTAAAGCAGGCTATTGAGCATGTCTTGAAAAATTCCAGTTACC
>CAXUBB010000269.1:0-7647 GCA_964249105.1 uncultured Bryobacteraceae bacterium
GCGGAGGCGGCAACTGCCGCGCTGGTGGAGCGTGGCGTGCGCGCGTCGTTGGTCCGCCTTGCGCCGTCGGTCCACGGGGATGGCGATCACGGCTTCGTTCCAATACTGATTAATTTGGCGCGAGAGAAGGGCATCTCAGCCTATGTAGGCGAGGGACTGAACCGCTGGCCCGCCGTGCACCGGCTCGACGCTGCCGTGGTCTATCGCCTCGCTCTCGAAAAGAGCGCCTCAGGAGCCCGCTATCATGCGGTTGCCGAAGAGGGGGTGCCGTTCAAAGACATCGCCAGCGTGATTGGCCGCCGTCTGAACATTCCGATTGTCAGCCAGACTTCCGAGGAAGCGAAAGACCATTTCGGCTGGTTCGCGATGTTTGCGGGAATAGACGCTCCGACCTCCAGCCAGCGGACTCGGGAACTGCTAGGCTGGCAGCCGAAGCATCCCAGACTGATCCCTGATCTTGACCGGCCAAGCTACTTCGAGACTCCAAGAAATCGTTAAGGGAAATCGGCATAAGTTGCATGTCAAAAGGAACTGACCGTCCCCACGCTGTTCGGGACCGATGGTCGTGGTCGAAGGACTCTCCTGGGCGGAGACGCTTCGCTGCCTGATTCGAATTTCGTCTATCGATTCGTCATAGGAGCTACGCTGCCGTTCACTATAGATAGCTCAACCCCAGTATTGATTTAGAAAGAGCAGCGTCGTTCCTGACGAGCAGATTAGAGTCAGGTTTGCACATTCTCATCTTTTCTGCTGCCATCGGGTTACTACGGCACGGGCGGGTGCGCCTGCTGAGGGAAGACGGAGCTTATTGGGGCAGGACCAGCAAGGGCTGGTTCTTCGGCTTTAAGCTCCACGTCTTACGTCATATCGCGGGCCGCGTTGTCAATGTCGCGCTCACCCCGGTAACTAGGACGACCGAGCGCCCGCGCTCACTTTGTTGCTGGGCGTAAATGGCGTCACGCTGGGCGACTTGGGCTGTCGGGGCAAACAGCGCGCCGCGGAAGCCGCCATGTTCGTGCTGACACGCGCTGAGGCTCCGGAAAAGAAGCACTTGTTGGCGCAGGTACGGCAAGCTATTGAAACCTCATTCTTGCAGCTCTGGTATCGATTCCTGGAGGCGTGTTCTCACGCTCCTGACGCAGTTTGTGGAATACGGTGTAACTCAAACTGATCTACTACAACTTGCGTCATGCCGGTGTCCTCTCGGCCTGGCCAAATCAATACTGGAGTTGGGATAGCTTCGTTATATGGCGAGAGCAAAGAGTCCGGAGAAGTGGCACGCTATCCTGCGAGCGGCAGTGCACGAGATCGCGCAGGCCGGCCTGGGTGCTTCGACCGCGAAGATTGCAAAGGGCGCGAACCTGGCTGAAGGGACGCTGTTCACCTACTTTGCTACAAAAAACGACCTGTTGAATGAACTGTACATCGAACTCAAGGGCGAAGTGTACCGCCGCATCAACGCCAACTTTCCGCACGAAGCAGGGCTGCGCCAACGTGCGCGGCACGTGTGGACCGAATCTCTGCATTGGGCGATAAAGCGACCGGACGAGCGGAAAGTTTCACTGCAGTTGAACGTCTCGCATGTCGTGACGGACGCAACGAGGGAGCGCATTAGCTGGCAAAGCGGCGCGGTGGCACAAACGATGAGCGAAGTTGCCACGAGAGGCGCGTTCAAGGATTTTCCGCCGGGATTTGCTTCCTCTGTGATAGCGGCGATGCAAGATGCTGTGATGGATACAGTAGCAAGGAAGCCGAGGCAGAAGGAGATGCTCATTGAGAAAGGCTTTGAAGCCTTCTGGCGCATGGCGAAGTAACTTTCTTCTTGACAAGATAAATGAGTAATTACTCACTCATAATGAATCTTATCGAACAGGAGGTCAAACAATGGCCAAAGTTTGGTTGATTACGGGAAGTGGCAACGGATTGGGACGCGATATCGCGGAGGCAGCTCTCGCGGCGGGAGATAGTGTCGTTGCGGGAGCACGGCGACTGGAAGAGCTGAATACTCTGGTAGAGCAGCACGGTGAGCGCATCAAGCCGGTGAAGCTGGACGTTCGCGAGGAAGAGGCCGCGAAGGCCGCCGTGCAGAAAGCCGTGGACGCATATGGGCGGCTGGATGTGCTGGTGAACAACGCTGGTTACGGACACTTTGCTCCGTTTGAGCAGATGACGCCAGAGGAGTTCCGCGATGTGATCGAGACCTGCCTGTTCGGCGTGGTGTATACAACGCGCGCGGCAGTGCCAGTGATGCGCAAGCAGAAAAACGGGCACATCTTCCAGGTATCGTCGATTGGAGGGCGCATGACGATACCGGGCAACTCTCCTTACCACGCGGCAAAATGGGCGGTGGGCGGCTTCAGCGATTCGCTTGCAGCCGAGATTGCCCCGTTTGGCGTGAAGGTGTGCACGCTGGAGCCGGGCGGCATCCGCACGAACTTTGGGCACAAGGCGAGCGAGAAATCGCCGGAGGTGCTGCCGGAGTATGAACCGTCGGTCGGCGCGACCTTGAAACTGCTGGCTGCTATGCGAATCAACTCGGAGGGCGATCCGAAGAAAATTGCCAGCCTTATTGTAAAGCTGGCGAATACGGAGGACGTTCCGAAGCGGCTGATCCTCGGCAAGGATGCGGAGACTTACGTGAAGCAGGCCGAGACGGCACGTGCGGAGGAGGCGGCAAAGTATCGCGAACTGACGCTATCGACGGTGTTTCCGAATGCGCCAAGTCAGGGCTTGCTGGTCGCGTCTTTGGCAAGGTCACCGCTGGCCGCGCCCCTCGTCGCGGGTGAGAGCTTATCGGTTCCACTTCTTGCGGAGGATCTGGTCTAACAGCAGATAACGCTGGCGTGCTTCGGGAACGGCGCAGGATTTCACGTTCAGGCTCATGATCTGGAAACCTGCGTCGGGCGCATAGGCAGGCCACCTCGGCAGCCCGGGGCCATTCGGATTACCGGTCTTGATGAAGTTGGCGAAATAGTTTTCCATCAGCTCCGATAGCTGGTAATCGGCCTGTTCCCAGGCGTAGTGCTTGTTGGTGGCCAGGTTGCCCAGCGCATACTCGATCTCGGCGGAGTGCACGGCACCCCGCCATTTGGGAGGCGCGGGGGCATCCGTTGTCTTGGTAATAATCCCACCTGCAGTTCCCGGCGTCTGGTTGGCGGCTCCGAGGAACTTCGGACGCGGACGCGCGTACAGATAGCGGTACACCGGTTTCCCGCTCGATTGACGATGGCCTTCGCCCAAACGCCACATGTTGTAACCCATCCCGTCATCGGTGGCCAGCGTCTGCGCCGCATCGAGAACCTGATTTTCGGTCTGGCCGGCGGGGTAGAGCGCCAATACACGGTCGGCATCGGCGCCAAACGTCTGGCGAACGGCTGCCGCGTACACTTCCGGCGTCGGCGGATGATCGCCGAGGAAAGACCGGGCGTTCCGATCTTCCGAAACCCAGCCCTGAAGCAGCGGCACATGAGCTTGCTCTCCGGCATCAACATATTCAATTAAATCCTGGGCCGGTACCTGGTAATTGTCAGCAATGGCCTCAAATCGCGCCCAAGCCGGCTGCGCGGTTAACGCAAGCAGTTGGGCGGCGGGCATTGCGCGCAAGTCCTTCAACGATGGCGCTCCGGCCGCTTTCATGAACGCCAGCCCGCGCTTCTCGCCATCCGCCAACGAGGGTGGTTTCGTGGCGCTGACCATGCTGCCGCTCTCCATGATGGCCCCTGCGAACAGTCCTTTTGAAAGGGGTGAAAGCATCTGCACCGTCACCGAGCGCGATCCGGCTGATTGACCCGCGATGGTCACTCGCTTCGGGTCTCCGCCAAACGCGGCGATATTCGCCTGTACCCACTGCAGCGCTGCGTTTTGATCAAGGAAACCGTAGTTGCCCGAAGCATGGTACGGAGCTTCCGCAGTCAGTTCGGGATGCGCCAGAAAGCCAAAGACCGTCAGGCGATAGTTGATCGTGACCGAGACGATGCCCTTCGCGGCCATGCTCTCGCCGTCGTAGCGGTACTCGGAACCGTCCCCCGCTACCAGTCCGCCGCCGAAAAAGTAGACCAGCACCGGCAGTTTGTCCGTGGCTGATTTAGCGGGTGTCCAGACATTGAGATACAGGCAGTCTTCGCTCATGCCTTTGCTGCGGAACTCCATGTCGCCGAAGACGGGCCGCTGCATGCAACTAGAGCCGAACTCCGCCGCCGGGCGGACCCCCTCCCAGTTTTTGACCGGCTGCGGAGCTTTCCAGCGCAGTTCGCCCACCGGCGGTGCGGCAAACGGAACTCCTCGGAAAACACGGATTCCGGAGCGGGTGGTGCTCCCTTCAATGACTCCGTTGACAATTTTGACCTGCGGGGCAGTCGGAGCACCCTGGGCGGCTTTTATTTCAAGCAAGCTGACAATGACACAAAGACTGAGAGGGATCAATCGCTTCATATTCGACACCGTTCTGGAAGGATGGTCCGCGCTGGCGGAAGACTCGCATCCTTACTAAATCTTCTTGATCATATCCCTGGGCGGACTCGATGTGGTGTAATTATTGGAATCTACTCCATACCCCTCAATGGGCGCAACTTAAAGAGGGCCGCAAAAAGTGAGTGCGGTCTCAAAGCGGGGGTAAAAACTTCTTTGCGGCTTCTCGACTTGTGTAGATTTCCCCATCGATGAGCACCCGGCCCGTATACGATCCGCCTGGACCATCGAACTCCCAGGCAATCTCGTGACCTTCCCGGGCCAGCTTCGCCCATTTTGAATCTTTAGCGGCATTTTGTTCTAGCCAGAAATGGCCCTCTGCATCCGTAAAAGATCTCAGCTTCGAACGGCCTAGGTGTTCGGTCCAGGTCTTGACATCTTTCAAATCCGGCATGGCGTTCAACGTTTCCAGTCCATCTATGTTCGCTACTCGGCGAAGGCCTTGGCCCGATAACCTTTCGCCAGCATCTCGACAACGATCGAAGCGTCCAACGTAATCATTGCTCATCCCGCAGTTCGCGGATAATTTCGGCGTTGCTCTGCCGGGAAAGAATCGGTTTTAACTGCCGCGCCCGCTCAACCCAACTCCCGTAAGCTTGGTGGCTCGGCGGTGCGCTCCAACTCCCGTTTCAGATAATCGGACAGACTCATGCCCTCACGGGCCTTCGAAGTGCTGTGGACCCGATTGGGCACGTCCCGGATCTGGATCATCTTCGGCATACAACCAACATACAAGCATGTGTAGCGCATGTTCAATATGCTTTTACTGCTCCTTGTGCTGTCTGCCTTCCCCGCCTGTCAGGAAAGGCATGCGGCGTGGGCTGGGATTATCAATTGCGATTACAGCATCGGCTACATCGTAAAAAGTTTGCGAGGCGGAGACTTACCAGTCTGCATAGATCTAAACGTGCGCGGGTATCTTGGAACGGCTTGGTCCGCCAGTTTTCGATGACCCTGTTTCCCGAGCATAAGGCTCATATTCGTCAACACTGGCCAATGACTGAAAAAATCTGTCACGAGACAATTCGCCGAGCCGTTGTACGAATCGCCCACCCCTCGCCCAAGTGGATGGAATGTCCTAAGCGCATTTAAGGGGACTCATCTGCCCCTAGGCCTGATAAGGCGGCCTTCTCAGTCTGCTTCAGCCTCTTCCCAGCAGTTCCTGTTCCCGCAGGTTCATCGTTATCGAGATGGCGCGTTGGATTTCTACGCGTGCTTCAGTGAATCTTCCCAGCTTCATGAGCAGGTCTCCACGAACGCTGGGAAACAGATGGTAGCCAGCCAGTGCATATTCGCCGGCGAATGCGGATGCTCCATCGAGTGCATCGAGTCCCGCTGCCGGGCCTTGCGCCATACCCACAGCGACCGCGCAGTTCAGCGCCACGATGGGAGATGGGTTGATCTGCAGCAGGGCGTCGTAGAGAAGGACGATCTGGTCCCAGTCGGTCTCTTCGGCTGCGCGGGCGCGCATGTGACATGCGGCAATCGCTGCCTGCAATGCGTAGGGTTCGCGCCGCCTCCTAGCTGCTGCGCGTGCTCGAGCGCAATCATTCCTTGCTGAATTTGCGTACGGTCCCACAGCGAGCGATCCTGATCCGGCAATAAGACTGCCTCGCCGTTTGTTCCTCGTCGAGCTGCGTTGCGCGATGTCTGCAATTCCATCAACGCCAGCAGTGCATGGACTTCAGATTCGTCAGGCAAAAACTGCACCAGCATGCGACCGAGACGCAGCGCCTCTTCGGCGAGCGCGGCGCGCCATCGCCATCCATTCATCGCCTGATGTCGCCGTGTAGCCCTCATTGAAGATCAGGTAGACCACCGTGAGTACGGACGCTACCCTGCGGTGCAACTCGTTCCCCCTTGGTGTCTCAAAGAGGACGTGAGCTTCCGAGAGCGTTTTCTTGGCGCGAACGATCCTCTGTGCCAGCGTCTTCTCGGGTACGAGGAAAGCGCGGGCGATCTCCGCCGTGGTGAGGCCGCAGATCAGGCGTAGCGTCAGCGCGGTCCGCGCTTCCAACGTAAGTACCGGATGGCACGCAGTGAAGATGAGCCGCAGAATGTCGTCATCGATTACCTGATCCAAGGAGTGCTCCAGCGCAGCTGCGAGCTGCTGTTGTTGCCATTCCAGTTCGCGTGCAATGGCTTCGTGCTTTTGCAGGAGCATTTGGCCACGACGCAGCGAGTCGATCGCGCGCCGTTTTGCCGCGGTCATCAGCCACGCGCTGGGATTTTCGGGGATGCCTTGTTCGGGCCAGCGTTCGAGCGCAGTCACCAGGACGTCCTGGGCCAGTTCTTCTGCGATGCCGATGTCGTAGGTGACTCGGGCAATGGCGGCGATGAGGCCGTGTGGACTCGATCTTCCACACGGCCTCAATCGCCTTAGGCACATCTTTCATGCCTACAGATTACGGCGTTCCGGTATTCACTGACGATGTCGCGTTGCCGGAACTATCCGGTCTTCAAAGGCCCGGCGACCTTGTAAGTACTGAAGATAATGCCGGACGGCATTGCTTTCGTGCTGACGAGCTCGAATGAGCGTGGCAGGGTCCCCTCCGCAAAGAAACGCTTCCCCGTGCCCAACAGGACCGGATAGACGACCAGCAGGACTTCATCCGCAAGCCCATGTTCGAGCAGCGTCGATGTCAGCGTGGAGCTACCCGAGAGGATAAGGTCCGGGCCGTCCTGCGACTTGATGCGGCGAATGTCCTCGACGATGTCCGGCCCAAGGCCCTCGAACGGGCCCCATTCAAAACTTTCCGGACGGTGGGTAGCGATATATTTTGTTGCCGTATTGAGGCCGTCTGCCATCGGGCTTCTCGGCGCCTTTGGCCAGAAGCCCGACCAGAGATCGTAGGTGCGACGGCCAAGCAGCAGATCGAAGCTTCCGCCATGCGCGGCGATGATTGGCTCCCGGCCAGCGGGGGTCCGGTAGGATGCTGTCCAGTCGCCGTAGGGGTAGTCGCCGTCTTCGCCCGAGCCGCGAACCTGGATTACGCCGTCCAGCGAGATGTGTTCGAAAATTTTGAGCTTTCTTATTGCGAGTCTCCGTGGCTCAGTGATTTTATATTCGACCGGATTTTGAGGAACGCTCGCACTTCGACAGGAACCCGGCAGGCGACGACGGCTTTGCGTCCCCAGGCCAGTGCTTCGTCCATGCCGGCGCACTGGAGGATCCAGAAG
>CAXUBB010000270.1:0-6990 GCA_964249105.1 uncultured Bryobacteraceae bacterium
CCCCGCACACCCGCTTGCGCCAAAGCTTGGAGATCACCCGTATTTCCCGGCACAACGCCCGCCCAGAATCCATAGTCAACGAAAGCTTTATCCGCAACTGCCGTCCTTTTTCCCTGGAGTGCTGAAACAGTTGTCGTGCTGGGAATGCAGTTCAGGGGCATATCAACAATCGTGGTGTAGCCACCCGCCGCTGCGGCCTTTGTGCCGGTCGCAAAACCTTCCCATTCGGCGCGTCCGGGTTCGTTGAGGTGAGTATGGACATCGACCAGTCCGGGCAAAAGCATATGGTCGCCCACATCATAGGTCTGGACGTCTGTCAGTTCTTCTGAGCCTAACGTCACTGCCAGAATTTTTCCTTCTTCGATCACAACAGTACCCGGACGAATTCCGGCGGGGGTGATGATGCGACTAGACCGAATCGCTTTTTGATTGTTCAATCTAATAGTTGTAGCTCAACCTAACGAACACATAATACGAAATTGCCCCGCAACGAATTGATTGGGTGGGAACTTGTCTCAGCGGCTTAGAATTAACTGCTTCATCGGACACTCTGTTACTGATGACATTACGCCGTGTTTCACACTTGCTGCTCGTAAGCTGTGCCGCTGCGATCTCCTGTCAGGCGCAGGACTGGATTTCCGTGGGGGTGAGGGGAGGCGTTCCACTGACCGATTCTTTTACGGACCGATCCGTTCAGCAGGTTATCGCCACTATTCGCAATCCGTTTGGACCTCCTCAAACGTTGTCACAAAGCACGATTTTTTCTAACGGTTCCCGAAATTTCGTGCTTGGCCCTACGGTGGAAGTCCGTTTGCCTTTTGGCTTCGCGGCGGAAGTTGATGCGCTGTACCGTCCGTTGGAATTTCAGACAAGGCAGACAACTTCGCTGGCGCTGTCCCTGTTAGGAAACGTAAGTTTGTCCAGTGTCACTTTGACAAGCCGGGTGAACGTTTGGGAGTTTCCCATCCTCGCGAAGTATCGCCTTCCTCTGCCCTTAATAAAGCCTTATCTGGCAGGAGGGCCGAGTTTCCGTGCCATAGCCGCCTCGCCCGCAAAACACATGTCGGGAACAGGCGTTTCAGTGGGCGTCGGGATTGAGACCCGCGTCGGCCCTCTGCTCGTCTCACCAGAGGTACGCTATACGCATTGGGGTACCGATGGCGCATACCCGCCTTCCTATTATGTGGACTCTGCTCAGAATCAGGTTGAGTTCCTGATGGGTTTGATGATGCGCTCCGGAACGTCCGGCGTAGCCTCGCCCTCAATTATTAGCGGGTGGAAAAGGTATTTGTCTGTGGGCGTAAAGGGAGGCTGGCCCTTTGCGAATGCGTTTATTGCGGATTCGTATTCACGTGTTACTTACCCCCCGCTGCAGTGTGGAGATTTCAGCGCCAATCCCACAACGTGTCCGACCTCGGAGGCCACGGTCGAAACTCATCGAGCTTCGCATAATTATCTGGTCGGACCGTCCGTGGAGGCCCACCTTCCCCTGCATCTTTCAATCGAAGGTGATGCATTGTACAGCCCACTCAGCTTGGCGACACCCGCCACCGCCAGTCAATGGTTCTCGCTTTTACCTTCCATCCAGACTTATTCTTCCTGGAGCTTTCCATTGATCGGCAAATATCGGTTCCACGTGCCCTTTGCCAAGCCTTATCTGGAAGCCGGACCCACCTTCCGCACAGCTTCCTCACCCATTAGTCATTATCTGTCGAAAGCGGGACTGACAACGGGCGTAGGCGTGGAAGCAACGGCTTGGAAGGTTCACCTCTCACCCGAGGTACGATTTGTCCGCTGGGGCACCGATGCTCCGGATACTACGATCTTTTACGCCTCCCGCCGGAACCAGGCACAATTCCTGCTGGGTCTGTCCTATTAGTTTGGCCCTCCTTACGAAGCAAGCTGCGCCAGCGCGTGCGCCAGAACTCTCACGCCGTTCGTGATGTCCTCGGGTCGTGCGTATTCTTCCGGCCGGTGGCTTACGCCGTCCTTGCAGGGAATGAAAAGCATGGATACAGGGGCGATGCGCGCCATAAAGAGCGAGTCGTGATAGGCTCGGCTGATCATCGGAATGGCGCTGTATCCTCCTGCGCGGCAGGCGCGTGTCAAAGTCTGCACGATGACGTCAGAGCAACGGGCTGGAGCGTCCGCGTTTAGAAGCTCAGTTCGGATCATAATCTCTCTTTTGTCCCGAACGCGCTTAACTGCCTGCCGGATCAGGTCGAGCACCACGTTCCGCCGCGCCTCCTCCACATCGCGCACATCAACCTCCAAGCGGACCCGGCTCGGCACGCTATTGACAGCGCCAGGAAAAACATCGCAGATACCGGTCGTGGCAACCGTATCCATGACGCCCGTGGAGAGCGCAGCCGATTCCACGGCAAGCACCAGTTCCGCCGCGGCGGTCAGCGCATCCCGGCGTTGCGGCATCAGGACAGCCCCGGCATGGCCTCCTTCTCCCTCCACCCAAATCCTCATGCCGGCGGGCGCGGCAATGCCGGTCACAATGCCCAGCGCGATTTTTTCGCGTTCGAGAATGGGCCCCTGCTCGATGTGGAGTTCAGCAAAAGCGCAGTAGTGCCCGGCGTTCAACGCAACCTCTTCCAACGGGCCGTGGAACCCGGCAGCAGTTCTCACTTCTTCGAGGGATCGGCCTTCTCCGTCACGCAGTTCTCGCGCTCTTTCCGCGCTCAAGCTACCTGAAAGCAAGCGGCTTCCCAGGCATCCCACGCCAAAGCGCGTGGGTTCTTCCGAGGTAAACAGCAGCAGTTCAATGGATCGGCGCGGCTGGAAATTCGCGGCTTGTAACACACGGATCGCTTCCAAACCTCCCAGAACCCCGACTGTTCCGTCATATTTTCCCGCGTTTGGAATGGCGTCGATGTGCGATCCCGTTCCTATAGGCGGCAGATCAGGCCGGCTTCCCTCCCAACGGGCAAACGTGTTGCCCACAGCGTCCTCCCTCACGAGCAGCCCGGCTTCTTCCATTCGATTCTTTATCCAGGCGCGCGCCTGCAAATCGGTTGGCGTGAACACGACACGAGTAACGGCCGGCGCTTCCGCGTCGGAAAAACCGGCCAGCGTGTCCAGTTCGGAGAGGATACGATCAGAATCAACTCGAATTTCCATTTCAAACCAGAGGATGGCGGTTCCAATCTTTGTAAATGAGATAACGCGCCGGTTTCTTTCCGATAGCTCCGAACCATTGCGGACAATAAGGGGCCATCCAGATGAAGTCACCCGCGGACACGGGATACCAGTTCTCGCCAAGCCGGTAGATGCCGCCGCCTTCCAGCATCAACAGACCGTGCTCCATCACGTGCATTTCCACCAAACTAAGCGACGCGCCCGGCTGAAAGGTCATTGTGTTGACGGCAAAGTCGTACCCTTCCGTATTGGGCAGCAGCGAACGAACCTGTAGGTCTTCATCGCCCATGAGCGGCTGCGGAGCAATCATGTCTTCGCTGCTCACCAGCAGTTCCGGCGCGGCGGTTTCATCCAGTTTCCGGTAGGCTTTCTCGATCACGGCGACCCGGCTCCGTTCCCGCGCCTTCACGTTCGCATCGGCGCCGACAGGCAGGTACGCAAATCCCCGCTCATGAAGGATGCGCTTCTCGTGCGCCCTTTGGAGCAGTATCCCGCCTTCCAGTACGTAGAGGAATCGCTGTGCGTCCGTTGGCCCCAAACACCCATCGGCATCCATCTCGGCCGTGTACTGCGTGAAAGCAGCGCCGAGCGCAGACCCGGCATGAACAACGGCGGTGCATCCTCTCATGCCCGGCAGCGGAGCGCGGATAAATGTATCCGGCGTTTGCAGAAGGTGATCCCGTCCGCGCGAACCACGAGTGTGGCCGAGATTATGCAAAAGTTTCCAGTCCATCAATAAAATGCAAGCCTGCCCGTAGAGCGAGTTCCACGTCTTCCAACTGAACCGTCTCGTCCGGATGGTGGCTGATTCCCCTGGGAGAGCGCAGGAAAATCATCACCGAAGGAATTTTCTCGCAAACAATCATGGCATCATGTCCGGCACCGCTCACCATCCGGTGCGGCCTGACTCCACAAGCCCTGATTGCTTTTTCCGCCGCCCGCACCAGTTGCGTGTCCATCGCGGCGGCTTTCCCGTTCAGTCGGATCTCGTGCTCTACGGTCAGTTCCCGACGCATTCCGATTTCATCTGCTTGCGCCAGGATGCGTTCCAGCGTCTTCAGCCGCTCCTGATCCTGCGCGTGGCGCACATCGAGGCTCATCCGCACTTCACCGGCGATGACGTTCCCTGCTCCAGGCTTCGCCTCAATGCTGCCCACCGTGGCGACCAGTCCCGTGTTCGAACACGCCTCGCGTTCAACCGCCGTGATCCACTCCGCCGCTCCCGCCAGCGCATCATGACGAAGATGCATCGGGGTTGTTCCCGCATGATTCGCCTCGCCCCGGAAGACCACACCGGCGCGGCTCTGCCCGGCAATGGCTTCGACCACTCCCAATGGCAGATCGAGATTTTCCAGCACGGGTCCTTGCTCGATATGGAACTCAAGATAAGCGCTGACGGCTTCCTGCATTTGGGCGTCGGCGACCAGCGAGGCATCCAGGCCAAACTCCCGGATTGCCTCATCCACGGTAATGCCTTCCCTATCTTTTTGCCGCAGCAGATCTTCTCCCAATGAACCTGCAAATGCCCGGCTGCCGATAAACGGAAATCCGAAGCGAACCCCTTCCTCCTCGGAGAAGCCGACCACCTCGATGGAAAACGGCAGTTCGCGGCTCTCAAGCGCTTCCACCAAGGCAATGCCAAGCACCACTCCCAGAATTCCGTCGTACGCTCCTGCATTGGGCACCGTGTCCAAATGGGAACCGATGATGAGCCGAGGAGCATGCGGATCGCTGCCTGCACAGATGCCGTGCAAATTGCCGACGGCGTCTATGTGGACGCTCATGCCGAGTTGCTCCATCCACGAGCGAAGGTCGCGGTGGCAGTCATGCATCGCGGGACAAAGAAATGTTCTTGTTGTGCCTTGATCGCTCTCGCTGTAGCCGGCCAGAATCCGGCAACGCTCGATAGCTTGCCGGGCCAGCGGGAGTGTCGCTGTCAGATTTGCCGCCAATGAGCCAGTATGCCAGGAAGACTGATTGAGCGTGAGCGATGCTACTGTTGACCCGATATCGATGTGCTGCCTGTTAAGTTCGTCTCAGGAATGCTCTCCGGCATCTTCTCAGGCAGGATTGGGCGGTCGCGCTCGAATTTCCACTGCACGCCATCAAAAAACTCTTTCTGCGTGCGCTTGATCTTGAACCTGCCGTGTGACAAGTAATCGAGATGGGCATGATCATAGGCCAACCCGGCGGAAGCGACCAAGTGCAGCCATGGTCCATAGGCTGTCTCGTCCGGCGCTTCCGTGTATCCGTCGTCATACGTGACATCGGGGAATCGCCCCATAAAGCTGTTGGCCCGCGCGCCCGGAGTCTGTCCTTTAAGCGCCATATAAATGCGTACGCCTTGATAGATCGGCTGTTGAAAGGCCCGTTCGTCCCAACGCTGGCCGTAGCGCTCATAACGATCATTCATGCGGGCGTTCATCTCCAGCACGCCCGGAGCTTTTGCCATGGCGGTCGCGATCTGATCCCGCAGGGCATAAGTTACCGACTTACTCGTCCGGTGTTCTTCGTCTCCTAAATAGCCAAGACTGGTGAACCAGCCGCGAGGAATCCACCAGGCTCTCCCGGTTTCCGCTTGCATGCGCGTAATCACCCAGGCTGAATACTCCGAGAACGGCTGCACCCATTCGTGAGACGGATAGCCATGCGGATTGAGAAAAGCGTCTGGGAGCCAGGATTCCCATAGCTGCTTGCGGGTAGAAGACTCCGGATAGACCGGGTCTTCCTCCCACTGCCCCGTCACTAAATCAGCCGTGAGAGAGGCATGGTAGCCGGGATGCAGCATATTCTCGGGCGTGATTTTTGCCAGATCCATCGCCAGTTGCGCGCCATCCACGTTAGTGATGGGGTGGACAACGACATTTAATTTCTTCAATGCCTCACGCGTTTGTGAGTCACTGACAAGTTCTTCCGCCAATTTGAGAATGTGACTGGTGCTCGAAACCTCATTGGCATGCTGCCGCCCCGAGTAAATAATTGGCGCTTTTAACGTTGTTTCCTTCGCCAGCGAGTGCAGGACCGACGGCGACGGCAGCATCAGGTCAGCCGCCCAGATATTCCGCCCAAGGTACGTCCGCCCCATCCAATACACATCCACTCCGGGGTACTGAGACAGGCGGCTCAATAGGCGCTCTTCCTCCGAGGGTCCAATCGGCTTGTCCCAAGACACAAAGTGGCCCTGCGCATCCACCGGCGCGGACGGAAAATCCGTAATTTGAGGGCGCTTCACAAGCGGCTCCACAACTTTAAATTGCGCCGCGGCAACTTCACTTTTCGTATGTTCGGGAGCCCATAATTTCTGCGGCAACTCAAATTCAAAGCGCATGCCTGCCAGATGCGGATACGCAAGCGAGTCCCGGTAGAGTCCAGCGCCATGCATGCGTTCGAGCCACTGCAACTGCGCGCGGCCCTGCTCCGCCGCAAATAGCGAGTGCTCTACCTGCTCTTCCGGCTCCAGCTTGATCCATTCTCTAAAGTCGTACTTATCGAAGTCGCTGTGCATGCGCCAAGTCAAGGATTCCACGCCCTCCTGCCCGGCCATCAGCCGTGCCGCCACTAACCGTGGGTTTCCGGACGCGAGAGCGGGCAGCTTTCGAACTTTCTCGTGCTCCGCAGGGTCGCCCTCATATCGCCAAGCCAGCCGGACCTGCGGATATCCCGCATCCTTGGCATAGAATTCAATGCGCACATGACCATCCTGCCCATCCTGCGGCAAGTAGGCCACGGGAATGATCCGGCCCTGGTAATCCATCATTCCGTTCGATTCCAAATCGCCCATCATGTAAAAATAATTCTGCGTGGAGAAAAGGGTGTCCTCCTGGAGCGCCTCCAGCGACGAGA
>CAXUBB010000270.1:7000-7600 GCA_964249105.1 uncultured Bryobacteraceae bacterium
ATGCGCTCCTGGTCAATTCCAAGACTGAATTCAGGTTCGCTCATTTTGAAGCTGATTTTGAGCGTGTCAAACAAGGGCTGAAATTCGATTTTGGGTTTGCCCTCATTCTGTTTACGAATCAAAACGGAAATACGCGGCAGCGTCTCGGACTGATAATGCTTCCAGAATTCCTCCGTGTCGGTGGCGATGCGCTCATCGAGAAGACGGGTATTGTCGCACGTCATGCGCACCCAACCCGTTTCGACGTTGACGCGGTCATAGGGCTTAAACTCCTCGCTATAAGGCTGTGTGTAAACGGACACGGAGAATTCGCGGGAAAGCATTTCCTTATCGTCCGCGCCGTAGGCATGTACCCGATAAGTCGGCCCCTTGGCGTCCGGCATGCGAGCGAACTCGATGCTCTTAAGCGGAATCCCGAGATCCCTTGCCAGCACTTCATCCACCGGGTATAACTCCTGAACCCACCGCGAGACGGAGCGCATGCTTGACAGTTTTTCGGGATCGCTGTAAGGAGCGAACTCAATCGTGAGTTTACTGACATGCTGAGATTTGAGCGCCGGTTCTATCTCATCGACCAGCCAGCTATAGCCCTGCTTGTAA
>CAXUBB010000271.1:0-7584 GCA_964249105.1 uncultured Bryobacteraceae bacterium
CGCTGAATCTTAACGGGATCGATCTCAACTCCCTGCGCCTTCCCGCCCTTGTGTTCCCGGAGCCAAGCCAGCAGTTCGCCCTCGCCGCAACCCAGATCAAGCACCTGCGAACCCGTCGTCACAATTTGCGCAATCATCGCATAATCCGAACGGTTCGCAATCTCCTCGCTGGTCGGCGCAATCGGTTCTGTGTTGGGCGCTGCGTTCTGCCGGAGTGAAGAGCGGGGACGCGATACGTCTTCAAAGACGCTCGCCAGAAATCCCGCTACCATTCTGCTCTGCTCCTCGATTTCCACCAGAAACGCATCGTGGCCATATGTGGACGCCAACTCGCAAAAAGCGACATCGACATTTCGGCTACGAAGACCGCTCACCACCTCAAGCGACTGATAAGTGGGATAGAGCCAATCAGAAGTAAAGCTCAATACCAGAAAGCGCGTTTTCGTGCGCTCAAAAGCCGCCGCGAGGGATGCATGACCATTGGATAGGTCAAAGTAATCCATCGCCTTCGTGATGTAGAGATAAGAATTCGGATCAAACCGGGTGACAAACTGATTGCCCCGATAGCGCAGATAGCTTTCCACCTCGAAGTCCACGGAAAAATCAAAGCCGAACGCATCCTTATCACGAAGACGTCGCCCGAATTTCTCGCGCATGGAGCCATCGCTCATGTAAGTGATATGCCCCACCATGCGGGCAATCGCTAAACCGCGCCCCGGCGGTTTCCCGTCGTAGTAGTCGCCATTATTCCAGCCAGGATCGAACATAATGGCTTGCCTGCCGACCTCGTTGAAGGCAATCTGCTGAGCGCTATGCCGCGATGTAGCGGCAATCGGAATGGCCGCTGCCACGGCGTCCGGGTAAGCCACCGCCCATTCCAGCGCCTGCATGCCGCCCATCGATCCGCCCGCCACCGCCAGCAGCCGCGAGATCCCGAGATGGTCAATCAAGCATTTTTGCAAGCGCACCATATCGCTGATCGTGATGACCGGAAAGCGCATGGCATAGCGCTCGCCTGTTATCGGGTCGATTGAAGAAGGTCCTGTCGTGCCCTGGCACCCGCCCAGCACATTGGAGCAGATCACAAAATAACGGTCCGTATCAAACGCCAACCCCGAACCAATCATCGCCGACCACCAGCCCGTCTGGCCCGTCTGGCGGCTTACCCCCGCCGCATGCGCGTCTCCCGAGAAGGCATGGAGAACCAAAATCGCATTCGTGCGCTCCGCGTTCAAGCTTCCGTATGTTTCGTAAGCAACCTGAACGTCCTTGAGCGTGACGCCGCCATCGAGCGCCAGCGAAGGAAAGGTCACAACTTCCGTGTCTACTGTGAGCGCATCATCAACTGAACTGGGCATGACGGAGTGGGCAGGAAGCGCCTTGCACTTGCACGATCCTTGGTCCTCTCGGCAAGTGTTACAAATGCAAATGTCAACATAGCATAGACTTCAGAGCAATTCTCGTCTGAAGAAGGTGTCCAAGACTGAACCTCATTTGGGTGCAGTTAAATAGATACAGTTAAGCTGGTTTTGCCCCATATTTCCAACCCGAGACTCGGGTTAAGTTAAGGTGGAAATTGGGTGCGCATACAAGATACAGTTTCTCCGGTGATGCAAGAAGACGAACAGCAAATTGAGGCCGCGCTGCGCCCGACCACGCTCAGCGACTTCGCGGGACAGCCGTATGCGCGGGAGCAGCTTGCCATTGCCATTGAGGCCGCCAAGCGGCGGGGCGAAGCAATGGACCATGTGCTCCTGTGCGGGCCTCCCGGTTTGGGCAAAACCACGCTGGCCGGGATTATTGCGCACGAATTGGCGGTGCCGATGGACCAGACGGCAGGACCGGTGCTGCAAAAAAAGCTTGATTTGACCGGCATTCTGAGCAGTGTTCGCGCGAAGCAGGTGTTTTTCATCGATGAAGTTCATCGACTCATGCCGGACATTGAAGAAATCCTGTATTCAGCGCTGGAAGATTTCCGGCTGGATATTCTGATCGGGACAGGGCCGGGAGCGCGAACTCATTCCATTACATTGCCCCGCTTCACGGCGGTGGGGGCGACCACGCGGCAAGGCTTGTTAAGCGCGCCGCTGCGGGGACGTTTCGGCATTGTTCTGCGGCTCGATCCCTATGACGAAGAGACGCTGGCGAAAATCGTGGAGCGCTCCGCCGGTTTGCTGGAGATCGGCATTATCCATGAAGCAGCGCGCGAAATCGCCAGACGGGGACGCGGGACGCCGCGCATCGCCAACCGCTTACTGCGAAGGGTCCGCGACTTTGCGCAAGTACGGGCGAATGGATTCATTGATTATGAGGTGGCGCAAGCGGCGCTTGACTTGCTGAAGGTGGACCGCTACGGCCTGGATGAATTGGACCGTAAGATCATGACAACCATCATGGTTAATTTCGGCGGCGGTCCCGTGGGGTTGAACACCATAGCGGCTTCGGTGGACGAGCAGGCGGACACGATTGAAGAAGTGTATGAGCCTTATCTGATGCAGCTTGGTTTTCTAGACAGAACGCCGCGGGGACGGATCGCAACGGACCGGGCCTTCGATTATTTTCAAGTTCCGAGGCGGACGCAATTCCCGGGGCAGAACCCGTTATTCTGATTGGGCGTCTACTCTTCAGCGATAGTGAACCCGGCATCCTTCAGCTTGGCGGCATCAATAGCGGCGTGTTCGCCTTCGACGCGCTCGGCTGGACCCACCTTCATTTCAATTAACATAAAATCGCGCTCGGTAGGCTGATTTTCAGCCCCTTCCGCGTTCGGTTCCGCCGGTTTAACCTTTTCCCGAAAACGGGAAACCTGGAGAACGCTCTCCGATGAGAAAACTGCGCCGGTGCTTAATTCGATAAGTGCCATTCGACGGTTTATGCTACCACGGGCAGGCGGAAGTAGATTGAGAGCGCTGCCACGGGGTAAAGCGCGAAATAACATTGTTGTTTTATATAAGAACTATATATGCCTTCGATTCTGATCCAGTTCGATGAGGCTAGTTTACGAGCACTTGACCGTATTGCCTCAGTCGCTAAAAGGGAACGAGCGGAGTTCATCCGGCAAGCTGTTAAAGAGGCCATTCGAAGACAAAAATTCGCCAAGATCCGCGTAAGGTTACCTTCAACAGCCGGATATTGCTGAAACAGACGACTGGTCCACAGCGGAAGAGTTTGTGGAGTGAAGCAGTTTGAGATCTGGTGGGCCAATCCGACCCAACCTGCCGGACGCGTGCCAAAGGTGGTGAACCAAACGAGGCGCCACTCATAATCGGTACGCTTTACGCACCAGATCACTCGTCAGCGCCTGCGCTACTTCGGCTGCTTCGTCTTCGTCCAGGCGATGATCGCTTACCAGCCGCGCCAGAAACGCGCAATCAATCCGCCGCGCTACGTCATGCCGGGCCGGAATCGAGAGAAACGCCCGCGTATCGTCATTGAACCCGACCGTGTTATAAAAGCCTGCTGTCTCGGTCGCCCGCTCCCGAAAGCGCATCATGCCTTCCGGGCTGTCGTGGAACCACCAGGGCGGTCCGAGCCGCAAGCATGGATAATGACCAGCCAGGGGAGCTAGCTCGCGGCTATAAGTCGATTCGTCCAGCGTAAATAGAATCAACGTAAAATTTTTCTCGTTCCCAAACAGTTCCAGCAACGGATGCAAGGCATGAACGTAATCCGTGGAGGTCGGAATATCCGCTCCCACATCGCGGCCAAATCGCTCGTGAATGTGGCGATTATGATTTCGGAAGCTGCCCGGATGAATCTGCATGACCAACCCATCCTCCACGCTCATCCGAGCCATTTCCGTCAACATCTGCGCTCGAAAAAGCTCGCGCTGCTCCCCTTCCGCGCTGCCGTCCAAAATCCTCCCGAACAAATCAGCTATTCCTCGTCCGCTGAGATTGGCTGTTCGCGCCGTGGGGTGCCCGTGGTCGGTCGCGGTGCAACCGAGGCTCTTGAAACGCTCCCGCGCCTTCCGTAACGCCGCCAGATATCCGTGCCACTGGCTCGTGTCTTCCCCATGCATCTCGCCAAGCTTCTGAACATTGCCCCGGAAATTAGGAAAATCCGGATCAACGACGGAGTCAGGACGAAACGTAGGGATAATGCGCGCCCTCCATCCCGATTCCCGTATGGCCTCGTGATGCTCCAGCGCATCGAGCGGAGAATCCGTTGTCGCCAGCACCTCAATGTTGAACCGTTCGTAAAGCGCGCGGGGAAGAAACTCAGGCGAAGCCAGCTTTTCACTAATGGCATCGTAATAACGGTCCGCGTTCTTCGCGTTCAACCGCTCCCCAAGACAAAAAAGATCCTGGAATGAATAATCCAGCCACAAGCGCGTGGGCGTGCCGCGAAACAGGTAATAGTGCTCCGCGAAGATGCGCCAAATCCCGCGCGGGTCATCAACACGCGCTTGGCGAATGCCCAGCGATTCTAGCGGAATACCTTGGCTATAGAGCATCCGGAAGATGTAATGGTCCGGAATAATCAAAAGCTCTGTCGGATTGGGAAACGGCGCATTCTGGGCAAACCAGCGCGCTTCCGTATGTCCGTGCGGGCTGATGATCGGCAACCCAGCAATATGTTGATACAGCCGTTGAGCTACGGCACGCGTTTCGGGATCACTGGGGAATAGGCGACGGTCGTGAAGAAGAGGCATAAGCAGACCACTCAAGATGATATCTTCAACTGTTCCGCTGCTTGGCGTTGGCGCACAAACCCCCTTACATCTCTTCGCTTGATGTTCAGGAGCAAGTAGCCGATCAGCGCGAATACGATGATTACGCCGACGTTGATTGCAAACGTTTCGAGACGGCTTTGCGTAACACTCGGTTCCGGAAATCCCGTCACCAGGCAAAAACCGAACCAAACCGGAAACACGCCGTATTGAACAGCCGCGGCGACGCCAATAAGATAGCGCCGACCGGCATCATCCGCTGTGGTGAAACCAGCGGTAACGCCGATCACGGCGGAAAGGGCAAAGCTGGAGAGCGGCGCGGCAAAATTGTTGAACAACATCGGCGGACCGTGTAGAAGGCCCACAATCACTCCGCCCAAAATAGACAGAACCGCGCTGACAGAGAGCGCTTTTATCCCTTGCTTAGCAAGGCTAAAATCGCCGGCCCAAAGGCCAAAACCAATCGCTACAGCTTGCGAAAGGAACGGTAAAAAGAGGGCCGCAACCACAATCTCAATGGGATCATTCCTTACCATGCCATAGGCGAGCAGAATAGCTCCCGCTAAAGCACGGGCCAGATAACTGACTGTGACGTGGCTGAGTTGCCACAGATCCTCAAACACGTTAATCGGCGGTTCGAGCATCGGCTTCGTAATCTCGCGCGGGTGCGTGTTGTTTACCAGCGCGCGCAACTGTCGGGAACTCACCGTGCATTGCGTAGAATCAAACCAGGACGAAGCAAGCACGCTATCCGCGAACTTCTTTGCCAGGGGAGTGGACGTTTGAGCGCTGACCGTTTCCTTCGTGCAGTTCGGACCGTAGGCAAACACCGGATAAATAGCAACTTCGCGTATGCCGGCTTGCAAGGCCAATTCGCCAACGTCTTTGCCCCGTCCCTCCGGAACAGTCACCCTGATCTCATGCATGGAAGCGAGTACCTGCTGCGCGATTTGATTGTAACCGAATCGTAATAATCTTGGAGCTTAATAGCGCCGCTTTCTCGCGAGCAGGTTAACTTTACTGCCCGCTGGCGATGTGACTCGCCAGGGCATCGCGCATGGAGAGCGGCGTCCGCCCCAGCAGATGTGCAAGCGTTGGGTCCACAGCGGCAAACTCCCCGGCTCGGCTCGCCGCAAAAGTCCCCAGAACCATATCAGCTAGCCACCCGGGCGTGCCATGGGAAAGCAGGCTTTCCCGATGCTCTTGATCCGAAACTGTCATGCGTGTAATCGGACGACCGGTGAGATTCGAAGCGATCTCGGCCAAGGCGGCCAGAGTGAGAGCCTGTGAACTCGTGAGGGGCGGCGTGATTCCATGGAATCGGCCCTCTTCCACCAGGGCGACTGCGGCCGCCTCCGCCAAATCGGAACGAGCGGTCCAGGATGCCGGGCCATCTGCCGGAGCGGTGACTTGCCCCGTCTCACGAAACGGCCCCAAGAGCCAGAATGCCGACTCCGCATAGAAACCGTTTCGCAGCGAGGTGAAGGGGACTCCGCTCGCCTGTAGGTCAGCTTCTGTGGCGGCATGGTCGCGAGCGGGCGCAAACAGTGAATTGGGATTGGCGCCCATGTGGCTTGTATAAAGGATGCGCTGTGCGCGGGCAGCCTTAGCTGCCTCGATGGCGTTGCGGTGCTTTTTCACCGCCTTCTCGCCAACCTCGTTAACCGAAATAATCAGCACCTTTGATGCTCCTTCGAAAGCTCGGCGCAAACTCGACGGATCTCCAAAGTCTCCCCGCCGCACTCGGACGCCACGCTGCGCCAGATCACTGGCCTTTTCGGGATCTTGCACACTGACGCCGATCTGCTCAGCCGGTATTTTCTGGAGGAGCTGCGCGACGATCTGTTGCCCTAGTTTGCCCGTTGCTCCCGTGATAACGATCATGATGTTCTCCTTTGTATAGGCAAAGCCCATTATCAATGATACGCATAGGATGGTATCATTGATACGAACGGTGCAGAACAAAACACCTAACCTCCTCCGGCGAAGAGCGACGTTGTGAAACGCACAATCGAGAACGAAACGGCGACGCAGTCTGAGCCTCACCTCCCCCAGGACCAGACGCGTGTCCGCATTCTGACAGCTGCCATCGAACTGCTCATGAGCGGTGGACGTGACGCCGTCACGACCCGGGCAGTGGCGGAAGCTGCCGGCGTTCAGGCACCCACTCTATATCGCCTCTTCGGCGATAAGAACGCCTTGCTGGACGCAGTTGCCGAGCACGGCTTCATGACCTATCTGGCAAAAAAGAACCTTCGTAAGTTTGGTGGTGATCCCGTAGAGGACCTGCGAACCGGATGGGACCTGCACATCGAGTTTGGGCTCTCCTCTCCCGCGCTTTATCTGTTGATGTATGCCGATCCTCGACCCGGCGTGAAAACACCCGCCGCCGAGACTTCCTATCGCCTCCTGCGAGAGCACATCCGGCGAGTCGCCGCAGCGGGTCGGCTCCGGATCAGCGAGGAACGAGCCGCCCGCCTCTTCCATGCCGCCGCTTGTGGCATCGTGTTGACCCTACTAGGACTGCAGGAAAGGTGCCGGGATCTGCGCCTGTCCGAGATCGCGCGTGAAGCCGCACTCGCGGCAATTATAACAGAAATGCCGGTGTTGGCCGAGCCCGGTCCGGCAGCGGCCGCCGTGGCTCTGCGCGCCCTGCTTCCCGGAACGTCCTCCCTGTCTGAGGGGGAGCGCACTTTGTTGGGGGAGTGGCTTGACCGCCTCTCCAGCAAGCAGTGATAACTGGAGTCTGTACTCTGGAGTAATCGTAACCGGCTTGCCTTTGCGACCGCTGTAGGCGATCAACAATTTCAAGGATTTCGTAGTACTGGATTTTCAAGCGACGGTCACGAAGCCTGCATCAGATCGAGGATGTTTTGATTTAAATTCATTTCTTGCGGAGTGACGGAAGGCGG
>CAXUBB010000272.1:0-7541 GCA_964249105.1 uncultured Bryobacteraceae bacterium
GTTGTGGCAGAGGTTGATTCACGGCTCCGCCGTGAATGAGAACCTGCCAAGATCCATCTCGCTGGTTCCTTATCCGCGAGAATCGCGCTTAAGAGAGCAACCAGAACAACTGAATCAGTTTCATCTCCTGCAACAGGTGGTCACCGCCGCACGTGAAATTCGTGCTGACGGTAAACTCGATCCCAAAACCGCCTATCCGGCAACCCTGCATATCAAGGGGTTCCCCTTTTCAGAGGACAGCCGCGCCATGGCCGCCACCCTGGTCAAACTAAATTTTGTGGAAGCTGAAGGCGGAATTACCCGATCCGGCCCTGGTTTTGATCTCCAGATTCACGCTGTCGTCTCGCAGAACGGCGCGGGCTCCCCGGAGAACCAACAGCGCATCCGAAAAGAGATCGCCAAGTTAGAAAGAACCATCGGCAACTCCGAACGCCAGCTCAGCGATCCGACCTTCCTCGAACGCGCCCCCGCGAAAGTAGTGGAATCAATACGCGCCAAGCTCGCCGAATATAAAACTCAACTCAAGAAACTTCGCGATTCATTGGGAGAACAGTAAAAGGCATGTTTAATGTATCGCACCCGGAAGTGCGCGGCGCGGTGGAGCGCGCCTTGGCGGAAGATATCGGCAATGGCGATATCACTTCGCAGCTAACCGTGCCCGAAAACTTGCAGGCTCGCGGAATCTTCCTGGCAAAACAAACGTTTGTGCTTGCCGGCGTTGAGTTGCTGCCGCTCATCTACGAAGTCTGCGGAGGAGCGAACGTTCGCTTACTGCGAGCGAGCGGCGATGCCGTCAAGCCGGGCGACATTCTCGCGGACGTTACCGGCCCGGCAAGAACTTTGCTCGAAGCCGAACGCGTGGCGCTGAACTTTTTGCAGCGCTTGAGCGGCGTCGCAACCCTCGCCCGTCAATATGCTGACGCCATAGCAGGAACGAAGGCCCGTGTGCTGGATACGCGCAAAACCACGCCCGGACTGCGCCAACTCGAAAAAATGGCCGCCGCCGCCGGAGGCGCAACCAACCATCGCAAGGGACTCTTCGACGCGGTTCTGATTAAAAACAATCACATTACGGCGGCAGGCGGCGTTACGCAAGCTCTCGGGAACGCTCGAAGCTTCGCTGGTCCCGTTGAGATCGAAGTGCGAACGCGCACTGAGCTTGACGAAGCCCTCGCAGCCGGAGCAAAGCACCTGCTTCTGGATAATCTTTCTCCCGCGGAAGCGGCTGATTGGATCATCTATATCGCGGGCCGCGCCAAAGTCGAACTTTCCGGCGGGATCACTCTCGACACCATTCGAGCTTACGCGGAAGCCGGACCCGATTTCATCTCCTGCGGCGCTATTACCCACTCGGCTACAGCCGTTGATATTAGCTTCCGTCTTGAACTGGAGCAGGATTGATGCCGCTGAACGTCAAGTATGTGGAGAGCCTTCGTCCGCAAAACCCCATTCATTATTTCCCGACAATCGGCTCCACCATGACGGAAGCGGCCCGCCTGGCGCATGAAGGCGCGCCCCATGGCACGGTGGTGATCGCGGAAGAGCAGACCGCCGGACTTGGCAGGCTAGGCCGCCGGTGGACATCACAAGCGGAAGTGGGCATTTATAGTTCCACTTTGCTTCGCTTGCCGCTCCCGCCGCACCGACTTCCTCTGATCAGCCTTACTCTGGCTTTAGCGACCGCTCGTGCGATAGGGAAATCCACTGCCCTGATCTGCAATTTGCGTTGGCCCAATGACGTGCTGATCAATCAAAACAAAGTAGCGGGAATCCTGCCGCAGCTTGTCGATGCCTGCATTGTCGCGGGCATTGGGATTAACGTCAACAATACGGTTTTTGAATCGGGCCTCCGTACGCCCGCTACTTCCTTGAAGATAGCAACGGGAGGCCATGATATTTCAAGAGAAACCCTGCTGGTACACTTGCTGGAATCCATTGATATTTTTTCGGACGCGCTCGTCAAGGACGGCCCTCAAAGCATTTTGCGCTCCTTCACGCAAGCTTCTACTTACGTCATGAATTGCAAGGTGATAGTGGAAGATAGCGGCGCAACCGGGGTCACGGCAGGGCTGGATGAGAATGGATTTCTTCTCATCCGTTCGGAAGAAGGAAAACTGGAAAGGGTAGCCGCCGGTGGTATCCGGCCGGTCGCTTAATTTCCGGCATGTCGCAACCTCAAAGCCAACAACGGGAAGAGGAGTGGCCCAATAGTTATTTCAATTACTTCACCGAAGTGGAAGAATGTTTTCAGCAAGCCCGCGGCACTGGCCTGTTTCTGTTATCGCCCTTGGATTGGGCGCTCATTGAGAACTGGCGAACCTCCGGTATCCCGCTCGAAGCTGTTCTCAAAGGCATCAACGGCGCATTTGAAAAATGGCGCAGCCGTAAGGCCAAGCGCCGGCTGGTCAACTCTCTTGCTTATTGCGCGCAAGCCGTCATGGAGGCTGCCGAGCGCGCGCCCGCGCCGCGTTCCAATGGGCCCGTCACCGCGGGTTTCGCCGCCGAAGAAATTGGGCGGCATCTGAGCGCCTGCGCCGCGCAACTGCGAAACAGGCCGGAGGAGGTATTGCGTGAAATGGCGTCTTCTCTGGAGGTCTTAGCTGCGGAAGCCGCTAATTACCTGAACAACCTGGGAGAACTGGAGCAGCGGCTTACCGTCATGGAAGAAAAAATGGTGGCCGTCCTGCGCGCTTCTCAAACAGAGGAAGACCTGTTGGCTGTTCGCAAGGCGCTTGACACTGAGCTTCGGCCCTATCGCGGCAAAATGACGGCGGACCAATTGGCCATGCTGGAACGCCGCTACATTGACACCGCGCTGCTCGAACGTGCCCGACTTCCGCGCCTCAGCCTGTTTTATCTCCGCTGATCTGATAAAGTCTTCGACGGATGCCTTCCGATCAATTGCGGGGTGAACAGGCGCGCCCTCACCGGCTGCACTGGCTGGCTCTTGGCTTGCTCGTTCTATCGGTCGGCATCAACTACGTTGACCGCGGAAACCTGGGCGTTGCCGCCAGAAGCATCGAAGAAGACCTGCACTTCGCGCCCGACAAGTTGGGCATCCTGCTCGGCGCTTTTTTCTTTACTTACTCATTCTGCGCCATTCTAGCCGGCAAAGTGATTGATCGCTGGAATGTCCTCTGGGTCTACGCAGCGGGGTTTTTGTTGTGGTCCGCCGCCACGGGTCTTACCGGACTGGTCTCCTCGTTTTCCACTTTTTTGGCGCTGCGCCTGATCCTCGGCGTCGGAGAGTCCGTCGCTTACCCTGCTTACTCCAAAATCATCGCCTCTACTTTCCCCGAACGTTTGCGCGGAACCGCGAATGCGGCCATTGACGCCGGATCAAAAATAGGACCGGCCCTAGGCGTGTATCTTGGCGTCAAATTAATCAACTGGCTGTCCTGGCGATATATGTTTGTCGCCATTGGCGGAGTGAGCCTGCTCTGGCTGGTTCCGTGGTGCTTGCTCCTTCCCAAGCTTTCAGGGCATCACAGCAAAAAGTCTTTGGACTGGTCTCCTCCTTATCCCGAACTCATCAGGACACGCGCGCTTTGGGGAACAATACTAGGGCTTTTTGGGGGGAACTACACCTGGTACCTGTTTTTAACTTGGCTGCCTTATTACTTCGAACATGAGCGCCATTACACAAAGGACCGTCTGGCAGTCGTTGCTTCCCTGCCGTTCTGGTCCGTAGCGATCTCATCCATGTCCTTGGGCCTCCTGGCGGATGCCCTGGTCCGGCGCGGTTACCGGCCCGGCAAGGTGCGGCAGACATTTATCGCATTTGGCTTGCTCGGCTGCTGTTTGTGCATGGTACCGGCGTTTCTCGTCACGCAGGAATGGGCTTCCGTCTTCTTTTTCGCGCTGGCCTGCTTCGCCATGGGCGGATTCTCCTCCAATCATTGGGCCTTCTCACAGCTTCTATCCGGCCCGGAAGCAGCGGGCAAGTGGACTGGTTTCCAGAACTGCTGGGGCAACTTCGCCGGAGTGATCGCGCCCTATGTGAGTGGACTGGTTCTCCGTGAAACCCACTCGTTCGTTTTTTCGTTCGTGATTGCGTGCGTGGTCCTGTTACTAGGGGTACTTGGCTACACATTTGTCGTGGGAGACCCAAACCCCGTGGTATGGCGAAAACCCTTGTCGGCGTTGCATACTATAAGCAACCCTGAATCGATTGAAAGTAGCACTGGTCTTTGAGCTTAGTGCAGCGAAAAAGTAAGACAAAGGCTTTTGGCGGCTGCTCGGTTTTGAGTATCGAAAACGGCAGCTCCAGTCGATCTCGCACGCGCCGATAGGCTGCTGTGCGCTGTCCGGTGGGTGTCTTCCTCCGAGTTGCCCACCGGACAAAACATTTACTTCCGGGCGATCATGGCAATGCGGAAGGCCGGTCGGTACACCGCGAATTCTGCCCCCCTGATACCGGCGTTCTCGCTCAGTCTTTTCAACTCACCAGCTCGGAACGAAGCTCGAACTGAGATAACGCCGTCATGCACGGTAAGCCGTTTCCATCCGAATAAAAACTTGGTCGCGGGTAGAAATAGATAGGGAAGGATATGCCGCTCCAGATCGCACACGATGAGAGCTTTCCTGGCGGTCGCGTAAGCGCTGCCTAGGAATTCTGTTACCTGTTCATTGGTGAAATGGTGCAGGAATAAAGAGCAAAATACAAAATCAAAGCTCCGCGGCGCAAAAGGAAGCTGGAACGCATCGGCAATGACCTTGGGCATGGGCGCGGCCTCGCAGTTTACGAGATTGTAGTCAAGGCTCGTCACGGTTGCCGAGGGATATGCCTTCTGAATCACACGGGCCGAATCCCCGGAAGCCGCGCCAATGTCCAGCAGCGAGAACGCCTGGTTCTTTGGGACCACGCGCGCCAGGGTTTTCAGAATGGTCGAGTGTCCTCCAAACCGGCGGTTGATCCGGACCAGATCCTCCAGATTGACCCGCGCTTCTTCCGGTTCGGCGTGGTCCAACAGTTCGGGCTGAATAAGGCGCTGTGAAAACATCCTCGAACGAATGGTACAAGAATGAATAACACATGGAGATAGTTATCCCGAACGGAGGGTGGATCGAAGCGATCTGCGGCCCGATGTTCTCGGGCAAAAGCGAAGAGTTGATTCGAAGGCTGCGACGCGCCAAAATCGCGCGCAAACGGGTGCAGGTGTTCAAGCCCGCTGACGATAACCGGTACGCAAACGACGAAATTGTGAGCCACGCCAATATCCGCATGCGCTCGGAGCCGGTGGGTTCCGCCAACGAAATTCTGGACAAGCTGAATTGGAGGACGGAAGTCGTCGGTATCGACGAATCGAACTTTTTCAGTCCTGAGCTGGTGGACGTGGCCAATTACCTGGCTGACAACGGGAAGCAGGTCATCGTCGCGGGTCTCGATACGGACTTTATGGGGCGGCCCTTTCCCCCCATGCCTGCGCTGCTGGCCGTGGCCGAATCTATCACGAAAACCCTGGCGGTCTGTATGCGCTGCGGCGCGCCCGCGAAGCACTCGCAAAGGCTGGTGGACTCGGATGAGCTCATTCTGACGGGAGCGGTCGGCACCTATGAGGCGCGCTGCCGCCGCTGTTTCGAACCCGGCATTCCGCGCCAGGCTTCCCTGAATTTTCCGCAAACTCTCGCTACGGCGGACTTGTTGAATGGGGCGTGAAACATAATAGAAGAAGGAGACGTCTTTTTAGCCATCCGTACAGTACGGCGTAAAACCATACTGATTTTTAACGGGGAATGATTCCGCCATGAGTACTACACCACAACAGCCGACCTACATCATCCCAACGCCCGCAGGCCCCAACTGGAAGACGCCGCTTTTAATCGGATCTCTGCTTCTGCTGCTGGGCTCCAACATTTACCTTTTCGTGCAGCTCGACCATATGCGCACGGACAACCGCGCTCAGATCGCCAATCTGAACAATCAATTCACCAGCGCCCTGGAGAAAATGAAACTCGACTCCTCGGAAGCCGTGCAGCAATCCACGCGGCGCGTGCAATCCCTGCAATCCGAGCTGGCGCGGTCGCGCCGTGCCGCGGAACAGGCCGTGGGCCAGGCGAAAATTGACGCGCAGCGCCGGGTAGACAGCTTGCAGGATAAAGTGACGCAGGAACAAGCGGCGCAGCAGCAGGCGATTGCCGCCGTGAAGCAGACCGCCGATACCGCCACCACGCAGATTGCCTCGGTCAACACCGACGTTCAGAACACGAAGGGCCAGTTGGAGCAAACGGTGGCTAATTTGAAGCGCGCCACGGGTGAGCTGGACAGCCATTCCAGTCTCATTGCCACCAACGGCAAGGAACTACAGGCTTTGCGGGAATTGGGCGAACGGAACTATTCGGAATTCACGATTAACAGATCAAAAACGCCGACGCGGGTTGGCGATGTGATGGTTCAATTGAAAAAGGTGGACCCGAAACGCAACCGGTTTACGATTGCCATTACCGCTGATGATAAAACCGTCGAGAAAAAGGATCGGACCCTGAATGAGCCGATTCAGTTCTATACTTTGAAAGCAAGACAGCCTGACGAAATCGTTGTGAATCAGGTGCGCAAGGATACCATTGTCGGTTATCTAGCGACCCCGAAGGTTCAGAACGGAAGAGCAGGCTCGTAGATAACTGGAGATTTTGTGAGATACCCTGAACAACTGATTGCCCCCATGCGGGCTGATTTAACGCAGTACGGCGTGGCGGAAGCCCGGACGCCGGATGAAGTAAACCGTTTGCTCAGTCCGGGGAGCGGCACCGTGCTGATGGTGACAAATTCGGTGTGCGGTTGCGCTGCGGGCAAAGCCCGTCCTGCGGTCGGGATGGCTTTGACGCACCATGCGCGCCCGGCTACCGTAGCCGCCGTATTTGCGGGCGCGGACCTGGAAGCCGTGGCGCGTCTTCGGGAACTACTGCCCGGTATGCCGCCGTCCTCCCCTTCTATGGCGTTGTTCCGCGACGGTAAGCCTGTTTTTATGCTGCACCGGCATCAGATCGAATCCCGGCGGGCTCCTGAAATCGCGCAGTTGCTCACGCAAGCTTTCGATCAATACTGCGTGACCGCGAAGCAGTAGCTGCTACCGCGCTTTTCGGAAGCGTAAGAAGCCAAAACCAACCAGCCCCGACACGAGAAGAGCAAGGGAGGCGGGTTCGGGAACCGGGGTAGCGAGATAAGAGCCGTTGCCCTCGATAATAATTTGACCTAGGTCATTGATTCCACGAGCAGTGGAATTTCGAGGACTTCCCGGGGCATCGAGGGTGGTGAAGACGCCATTGGTATAGGCAAAACCGTGGGCGCGGGAGAAGTTGTCGAGGAAGGAGCCGACAATTACCCCGAGATTGTTGAGGCCAAAAACAAACGTATCTTGACTGCCGGGCACATCAATCGCGGTTAACACACCCTGGCGGTCCAAGCGGAAGCCGTGAGAGCGGCCATTATTATCGGTATAGGAGCCCACCAGATCACCCGCGTTGTTGATGCCGAACACATTCGTGTCCCGCGCCCCCGGCACGCTGATGGTCCGGTACGCGCTCCCGTCATAGACGAAACC
>CAXUBB010000273.1:0-7534 GCA_964249105.1 uncultured Bryobacteraceae bacterium
TCATTATCAGATGTGAATCTGCCAGCAAAGCAAAGTGTTCGATGTGCTGTCAAGTTTCCTAAACATGTGATCTGAAAGCGTCCCAGACATGTGATCTAGGCTGCTCAGCCGCGGTTCTGGTAATCTATCCGACGTGCCAAAGTGCGGCCACCACGCATGATTCTCTATTTTCTGGCTCTACCAGACTTGATCAGCATCATTCGACGACTACCCTCTTGTGCCTGTCTATGCGCGGACCAATGTATTCATTCATCTCTCCCAATCGTCTGCAAGTCAACCGTGACGTGGTGGTATAGACCGTTTTGCATGCTTTTTCGTGAAAAACCTACGAAAGCTCAGGTGCCGCTCCCCATGGCGGCAGGTCCCCACGTCGTCAAATCCAATATATAGTGAGGGAGAGAAACAGGCCATACCCTGAGCAGGGGATTTTTTGACCGCCGGTTGGGTAGAAGCGGCACTGGGGAGCAGGCCGTTCTGTCCCCAGTGCCATACCCCTGGGCCGCCCGTGCGGTAGGTTGACTAAAATCTCGGCTCTACTGTCCAGGTAAGCCGAAGAATACCCTGGCGACGCGATTCCGGGAACTTGGGAAAACAGCTACGATGCTGGTATCCATCCTGCCCGGGCGTTTATGGCTTCTACTCGTATTCTTCTCGCGAATCACCATCCTCTGATCCGTAGCAGTCTACGGCTGCTGCTGGAGCGTGAGTCGGGGTTCCGGGTCGTGGGAGAGGCCGCGAATGGACGCGAAGCAGTGGTTCTGGCTGACTATCAGCACCCGGATGTTGTTCTGCTGGAAGTAAAGCTTCCGCACTTGAATGGCATTGCGGCTGCGCGGGAGATTGCCGCCAAAGGCAGCCTTCCGAGAATGCTCTTCGTCACGCCGCATACGGATGAGGGTTATGTTCTCGAAGCCTTTAAGGCCGGAGCACGGGGATATGTCATGGGTGATGCGGCGCCGGCAGATCTCGTTCACGCGATCCATGTGGTCGACAGCGGACGTTTCTTCTTAAGTCCGGCCCTGAGCAGGCACTTTCTAGAAGGCCAAAGAAAAAAACCTGGCGAGCAGACGGACCTCTCGGAATTCCAAAAAGAACTATGCTGCTTGCTGGCGGCTGGATATGACGAGCAGGAAGTGGCGAAACACCGAAACACGAACTTTCATCAGTTACAGGCCGATTTTCGAGCGATGCGTGAGGCTCTCGAGCGCCAGGAAGTTCCAGAGGTCCTGGTGAAATCGATCCGAGAAAACGAGCGCTTCCTGGAGCAAGCTGGATCGTAAGTCAGTCCAGCTAATGGGTGTTTGTGAGATAAGAGATTCAGCCCAGCCCATAGTGTGAAAGCCCGGCGAGATACAAATCGCAATCATCGTTTCGGGACAAAAACTTATCGGAGACGGTTCGATGCTGCTGCTGCGCCTCGGCTTTCAACTTTTGACACGACCTGACCTCGTAGGATCGAGAAGCACCTTAAGAGCATGGAAACATCAGGCCATTGACCCCGGCTGAACACCTCGTGTAGCTCCAGCTTGCCGACGATTCCTTCTATCGTGCAGGTTGCGCCGATTGACAGCATCTGTTTGCTGCAAGAGTGTCCAGTATCCATTAACGAGTGGCGCGAGAATACCTAAGGTCAAGGGCTTTGGGGCGACATCGTAACCACCGGATAGCAGAACATCCAGACGTAAACTTTCGTCGGTGGCGGAAGAAAGCAGGAGGCAGCCGGCGGACGGTGTTGCCTGGAGTAACGCTCCTACAGCCTCAGACCAGACCATGCCTCGCGCATCCCGGTCATACAAAATAACCGTCGCCTTCTCCTGCCGTTGCAGTTCGACTGCCGTGCGCAGGTCGGATGCCACGAGCAAGTGCCAACCATAAAGTAGGGCGAATACGCGCACAGTGTCACAATCCGACGAGCAGGAGGAAACGAGCAGGATCGTCCGTTTCCTGCCCGGTGTGCCGTTCGTGGGCCGCAGCGACTCCGTCCTAGTCAGGAGCTGTTTGAAAAACTTGAATGCCACGAATGACTCCTTTCGCTCTCGGCTTTCGTCTGATCACAGAAACCTGCTCATACAGTAAAACTCTGGTGCACAACTCTCCATACGGTGAGGACGGTATTTTTTCTCGAAAATTTGAGTAGAAGTCACCGTAGAGCCGTCCGCGAAGCCTCACTGAGGTCTCTGCCCTAAAACAGAATTCCGAAGGACAAAGTAATAAATTCGTTATTGGCGTGCGATAAGAAGCGGTTGTACCGGACGTCGCTGACAAACTTGAATCCACTCTCCCCGAGAGCGTAGGTGAGGCCGCCGCCGATATTAAACCCGCCCTTGTAATTCGTAAACTCGGCGATAATCGGAGCCCCCGACGAGGAGCAATAACCATAGTACGGATCGCAGTAACCAACGGCCTGCGAAGGATCGGTAAAGGCCAGCGTGCGGGAGTACAGCCCATAACCGGCCGTGCCGTAGCCGCTGAGCTTGCTTTTCGGGTGAATATAATACCGGGGATTTAGGGTAAAGCTCCAGAAGCGATTGAACCCGTCCGGCTGGTTGAAGGCGGCTAAGGCGTTATTCGTCAGCGAAAAGTGATCGTATTGAAATTCGAGCAGCCCCGCCACGTCCGGAGTAAACTTCCAGCCCGCGCCGAATAGAAAGTTGTAACCTGTATTCAAGCGGTCCTTCGCCGAACCTACCGGAAAGGAAACACCGCCGCCCCCCTCGAAGGTGAATTTGTCAAGGGTCTGGCCCGAACTCAGCAGGGCCGAAGAGAACCAAACAATCAAAGTTGCCGTTGTGATTTTCATAGGATCGATGCGCGTCCCGTATAGCGCTGTACTCTCACTATGGAAGAGGCCAATGAAGGGATCAATACTGTCCCAAAGGTATTTTCACGAAGAACTCACACCAGAACGCCTGCTATGGATATCTTTCATGGGGGATTATAGTGATACTTCCTTTTCAAGGCGGACGAGCAGCAAATTCAGTGAACTGCTGTTTCATAACAGAAAAATTACTGCCGTGAGAGTATTCCCCTGCTACAGGAAACCCGTTAGGGTGGAAGAGAGGGAAGATTGAAATAGGAGGCAGGAACGCCAGTCCCCACCCCGATCCCCAAGGGGCGTCCTGCCGCCATCTTCCCTTTCGAGTTTGGCTGAACACAACGGAGCGGCAGCGGAGAAACGGCATCTCAATCACCAGGTTGTTACCGGGCCTGTGATCGGGAAAGGAGAGCGGATATGAAAGGCAAGGGCATTGTGGCCACGCTGTTAGTCGTCGGGCTTGGTTCCACAGATGGGCGTTCTCAATCGGCAAGTCGTGAGCGGACTACCGTGGAATCTTCCCAGCGAAAACCGCCGCAAATGCCGCTACCTGGGAAAACAGGAGTTCTTCAGGAGTTAAGTAGTTCGTTTGAAGAGATTTCGGAACACTCCGGCCAAGCAGTCGTCGAGATTTTTGCGCGCACGTACAGTCCGGGAAACTCGGACAACGGGGGGGCGCTGCTCACCAGTCAAAACAGCAGTGCTTCGGGGGTGCTCCTGAGTCCGGACGGTTACATTCTGACGAACGCGCACGCCGTGAGAGGAGCGCATAGCCTCCGGGTTCACCTCGCGAGCCGCCGTGGGGGAAAGACGCCGACCGGCTCGGGCCTCAACCGAGGCCGCGGGTTTACGGCGGCTCTCGTCGGCATGGATCCTGAAACCGATCTGGCCGTGATCAAAGTGGAAGGAACAAATCTTCCTTACCTCGAGTTTGCCGATTCCGATCAATTGAAGCAGGGCCAACTGGTGCTGGCGCTCGGGAATCCTCTCGGATTAGATAATTCGGTGAGTTTGGGTGTGGTCAGCGCTGTTTCCAGACAGATCAAGCCGGATGACGCCTTGGCTTACATCCAAACCGATGCCCCGATCAATCCCGGTAATAGCGGCGGTCCTTTACTCGATGCCGAGGGGCGAATCGTGGGCATCAACACCTTTATTATGACGCAATCCGGCGGTAGTGAAGGGATTGGATTTGCCATTCCGAGCAATGTTGCAACACTCGTGTATGAGCAGTTAAAAACACAGGGCCATGTGCATCGCGCCCAGCTCGGGTTAGTAGTGCAAACGATTAATCCCATCATGGCGGATGGCTTGGACCTCGAAACGGATCGCGGCGTGATCGTTTCGGATGTCGAGCCGGATGGTCCTGCCGTATCCGCCGGAATTAAACCGGATGACATCATCCTGGCGCTGAACGGGAAAAAGGTGAGAAGCGTTCGTCAGTTGGAAGCCGCCGTTTTTCGGCAAAGACCGGGCGAGACCATCACTCTTCACGTGCAACGCGGTGTGAGTGAAAGCGATGTGCTGCTGAAAACGCAAGAAGAGTCAGATGGTTTGCATGCCTTGGCCGATACCCTGGACCCGGTCAAGAATGCCGTGCCCGAGCTTGGCATCGTGGGAATTGATATCACCAAGCCCTTACTGCAAGCCCTGCCGGATCTGCGCCGTCCCGAGGGCGTCGTGGTCGCTCTTTGCAATGCCGGCGGTTCCTATGCCGGCCCGCCGCTCGAAGTAGGAGACGTGATCTATGAACTGAACCGGCATGTGATCGCCAATCTCGCGGAACTCCGCCAAGCACTGGGACAAATGAAACCCGGCGATGCTGCCGTTTTATTAGTGGAACGAGACGGTCACCTGCATTATCTCTCGTTAGAGCTGAATTGACGGCAATCCCCGTTCGGCCCGATGTAGGCGCGAATACAAAGAAGCTGCGAGAGACCTGCATGGAGTGTCATGGAGATCTATGGAACCTTGGGCACAGGGATCAGACGGAGAAATTTCTCCTGTGCAGTCGGTCAAAGCCCGGGTGATTTCGAACTCGACAGATCTCGACCCTGCGGCGTATAACTAGGCTGTCCACAGGGGAAAATGTCATCTCGGAATGCAATGAGAGCGAAAGGCAAAACTGACAATCTGCTAGCTTAGCCTCCCTCCGCTGTCCCTCACTCCTTGTGTTAAGGGTTGCCCACCGCGTCCGCCTAGGAGTTCACTTGGACACAAACGTACGGAGGATCACTCGTTTACAGGTCGAGGGGATTAATCCTACGCCCGAGAGCCAAGCCTCAAATCTTGCGTCCGAGACATGGCTCGAGTCGGTCAGTCGAGGTAACCGTAGAAGTTCGCTACCCGGAGAAACGAGACCAGGTTCGCAGGTCGTGGCGGACCGAACTCCCGCTTCCTGCAACCAAGGCTGAAACTCCGGCCGATAGATTCCGTCGGGGTAGCAGAAATGAACGGGCTGCTTGCCGGTCACAGACTGGATCCACTCCCGGTTCCTCTCAATCTCCCGATCGAATAAACCTCGGTCGAGGGGAAGAGAATGTCGATGGCTGTGAAGCTGGACGTCGACTCCGCTCGCGGAAATGTCTCTCAACTCAGAATCGTTCATCAGATGCAGAGTACGCGAGGCGAGAAACTCATCGAAGTCGATACCGACGTTTTCGGCCAGTTTTGCGAGTAAGGCATCCTTTTGCTCCGCCGTATATTTTTGTTGTCTGGCTCGAGTCTGAATCAACCGAGACAGGCGATGGATGGTGTCCCTCGAACTCAAGTCGAATTCCAAGTCAATGCCTGTGATTTGCTCATCCCGGAACAGGCGCCCTCGCCCCTTCCAGAGAAGATAGGAACAGGCTGTGTCGAAAACGGGACGGTTGTAAATCGAATAGAAGCTGGTTTGATAGACCGTGGCAGGACAGTTGAACTCCCGCAGGACGGGCCAAGCCATGCTGTAGAAATCTTGCCATCCATCATCAAATGTAATGGTGACCGCAGGGCAGCGCAGACTGTTCTGACGCAACTGCTCCAAGGCTTGGGAGAGCGGAAGCACGGAAAAGCCGAGTTGATGGAGTTTTTCTAAGCGGCGGCGGAAGACGTCTTGTGAAAGATAAAGGCTTGGGCACCAGAGGTGCTCGTCGGACTTGCTGATTCCGTGATAGCAGAGAATGACGAGCAAACTGCGGTCCCGTCGAAAGCGGCGCGCGAGTTTGAAAAGGCCAGCTTTCTGAACAAAATGAAAGACTGAATTGACTGCTATCTTTTCGTTGGAAGAGTGATCTTGCCATTGTGTGTTATGCACGAGTCTCCGGATGGTACAGGGGCAGCCATAGGGCGCTTCTGTGGCAGAGGCCACATTCCGGAGATCTGATTCGGCGGTCGTGAGAGGACTCGATCCCCTCTTGGCAAATCACTGAAAACACCCCGTTCGCTCACCTTGCGAAATACAGCTTGGGAGCTACCCCGCAGCGGTCCCGTACGCTGGTTGACATTAGCGTATCTTCGGACAGGCAACTTGCCAATCCCCTCTTGACAGTATTTTGGGGCAAAAATGGACAGTAGTCGACGTAGCATCGTTCTGGCAAACTCGTACGCGCTGAGAAACGAGCGCATCAGAAAACGCGGCGTGACGAGGCGGCCCTGATTGTTGTGATAGCCGCTGCGCTGAAAATACGCATAAAATACAAGCAAGAGCAGGGGTGGACTCCTGATCCCAGGAAGCGTCACTGTTGAACAAGCGAATGGCTTACCAGCTTTCCCGATTGTTCCCCGGTAGACACCCGAGTTCTGCTGTTATCCATCACGGCTTATCCTGAGGGTTTCACGCCCAAGCCCATTCGATTTCACCATTGTTCTATGGCCAGTGTGCATTTCATTCTCAGGAGCATTCGTGAGCATTAAGCTGATCGGCACAACTATTCTTCTTGCCGTTTTTTCCTCCTTTCCCCTCAGCGCTCAAAGTTCAAAACCCGATCCGTCTGCCCCTGCGAATCAATCCTCAACTCAGGATGAAGACCGGCCTGTTTCCTGGAAGCTGGTTGTTCCGAACATTCTCAATGATCAAAAAGCCATTTGGCTCTTCCCCGCAAAGATCGGGGAGAACCACAACTGGATTCCCACGCTGTCCGTGGTCAGCGCGACCGCCGGACTTGTCCTTCTGGACTCGTCGGAGGGCAGGTACTTTCACAATACGTCGAGTTTTCAGGGATTGAATCACGTTTTCACCGGCAATGCCACGGGCTGGGGAACCGTGATCGCTCCCGTGTCCCTCTACGCGATCGGGCTTGTGGGGAGGAACCCCCGTATGCAGCATACGGCGTTGCTCGCCGGAGAAGCGGTAGCGGATGCCGAGATCTTGACCACGGTTTTTGAAGGATATCACCAAACGCGCGCGCCCTGTCACGTTCCCGCCTCACGGCAACTACTGGGATTCCTGGTCTGACAACAAGAGTTCTCTCTTGCGAGGCAATGGGAGCTTTCCTTCCGGCTACACCATCGCTGCCTTCTCGATCGCGACGGTGATCGCACACCGGTACAGATCTCATCGTTGGGTATCCTTATGCCCTTATGGGGCGGCCAGTTTGGTGGGCTTCTCTAGACTTACCTTATCGGCGCACTTTGCTTGGGACGTGTTCGTCGGTGCTGCCCTTGGTTATTCGATCAGCCGCTTTGCGGTCCTCCGTTACTAATGTGATCACGCAATCCAAAGGCGTCTGGAGGTTTGCC
>CAXUBB010000274.1:0-7484 GCA_964249105.1 uncultured Bryobacteraceae bacterium
ATCCCCAACAGCTTGCGGTTCTCAATTGGGGCAATACCGTCAATATGTCGTTTCCCAATTACCTCGATTTCCGGGATCGCAATGCGGTGTTCTCGGATTTAATTGCTTATCGATTTAACCCTGCCAATCTCGGTATTCGAGCGCGGGAGAACTTTCGGGTTTGGGGATATGAGGCGACCGGCAACTACTTTCAAACGCTCGGCGTGAATCCGCTATTAGGCCGGTTTTTCGGGCCGGAAGTGGATGACAAACCAGGCGCTCATTCTGTGGTGGTCCTCAGCTATCGGTATTGGCAATCGCACTTTGCGGCAGATCCGAAGGTAATTGGCAGGCAAGTCAAAATCAATGGCAATCCGTTTACCGTTACTGCTGTTACTCGTCCTGGCTTTGGTGGAACGGAGCTGATCATGAGCGGTGATTACTGGGTTCCGATGAGCATGGAAGCTCAAATTGAGCCGGGCACTGAGAGTTGGCTTCGCTCACGCGGTAACCACGCAGTATGGACCATGGGACGGCTTAAGGCTGGCATATCCCGCGCTCAAGGAGAGGCGAACTTAGATGCTGTGGCGCAGCAGCTTGCCCGCATTTACCCGAACGACATTCACGCTCAAGCAAAGTTCCATTTATCTCAGCCGGGCTTGGTGGGTCAGGCAATGCGTCAACCGGTGACAAGCGTTGGCGTTGTGCTGATGAGCATTGCGACATTGGGTCTTCTACTTGCCTGCATCAATCTCGCCAGCATGCTGCTGGCCCGCGCCTCTGACCGTCGCCGGGAGATTGGCATCCGTCTGGCTGTAGGGGCCAGCCGATGGCAGTTGCTGCGCCAACTGATGACTGAGAGCCTGCTTTTGGCAATGAGCGGTGGAGTGACAGGGTTTGGCGTGGCATTTGGGGCGTGCCGCCTGTTTAGTTCATGGCGTCCTGATTTTGATTTTCCGGCCAATACTGTTCTGCAACTGAACAGCATGGTTTTGGCGTTTACGATAGCTGCAGTTTTTTGTACGACTTTGCTATTTGGTTTAATTCCTGCCTTACAATCCTTGCGAATTGATTTGATTCCCAGCCTGAAGAACGAGCCGGAGTCGCGCCGTCTGCGCCGCTGGAGTTTCCGTGATCTTCTGGTGGCTGGTCAGATTGCGCTTTCCGTGGTGCTGGTCATCTGCTCCGTGCTGGTGGCGCGGAGTTTGCAGAATACTTTAAGCGTCAGGCTCGGATTTAATCCCGACCGCGCGGTTTCCGTTTCTTTCGACTTGAGCCTGCAAGGATACAACGAGGAACGCAGCCGCCGCTTTGACGCGGATTTGCTGACAAAGGCCGCGACGCTACCTGGCCTTGATTCGGTTGGCATTATCAGTAACTTGCCTTTACGAATCGGCGAAGATGATGACCAGCTCTCACGCGCGGATCAGCCGCTTCCTCCGCCTCCCGAGAGAAAAGAAGCGGTTGTTTACAACATCTCTACTGGTTACTTTCGAGCAGCAGGAACGAAACTGCTGGCGGGCCGCGACATTGATAGCTATGACCGTGCAGGCTCGCAGCCGGTTGCAGTTGTAAATGAGGCTTGTGCGCGGGTGCTATTTGGAAGTGAAAATCCGCTTGGCAAGCATATGCGCATGGGTACGAACTAAGAAGTCGAGATTGTCGGTGTTGTAGAGACGGGAAAATACGAATCGCTTGGCGAAGACCCGCATGCGGCTGTTTTCCGGCCCATCGCCCAAACAGGAACACGGTGGACGACGCTGGTGGCGCGCACCTCCTTACCGACAGAACAAGCGATAAGACTTCTGCGGAAAACCGTGCTGGATCTCAATCCTGAAGCGACACTTTTCAACGTAGGCAGCTTAAAGGATCAACTGGCCTTCCCGCTCTTCCCTGCCCGCATTACTGCTATTGTGCTGAGCATCTTCGGCTTGTTCGCCATGACTCTGGCCGCTACCGGTCTGTTTGCTTTGGTGGCTTACTCGGTCTCGCGGCGCAAGCGTGAAATCGGGATTCGCAGGGCCCTGGGAGCGCGGCAGAGTCAAGTGCTTTCTGCGGTTCTGGGACGGACTCTCCTGCTCTGCGCCGTCGGCGTGGCCACGGGAAGCGCGCTGACGTTTGGAGCGGGTCACCTGTTATCCGCTGTTCTCTATGGCGTGAGTCCGCGTGATCCCATCACTTACATCACGGCTGTTGCGCTGATGAGCGGCGTTGCTCTTCTTGCCTGCTGGCAGCCTGCGGCGCGAGCCATCCACATTGATCCTGCTCGTACGCTCCGGGAGGAGTAGCTACTTTTGCGATGGAATGAAGTCTTCCATTACGGCTTTCCGCATCAGGTTCGGCGGGAGAAGTCCTTGGGCTAACAAAAAGTCGTGGAATTGGAGGGCATCGAATTTACCGCCGAGCGCCGCTTCCGTGTCTTTGCGGAGTTGCAGCAATTTTGTATAGCCGTAGAAGTAACTGTTGGCTTGGCCCGGCATGCGATAGGTATAGCGCTCTACTTCCTGATTGGCGAAGGGGATCGAGAGCACCACATCTTGCGTCAGCACGCGCATCGCGTCGGCAGGCTGGATCTTTCCCGCTTGCAGTTCGGGGTCGAGGAAGGCGCGGGCGGCGCGCAATAAACGGAACTGCAACGAGATGAGTTGACCGTCCAGCGGCATATAGGGCAGCGTAATGTATTCGGCATAAAGACCCCAGCCTTCCGCGTTGGTTGAGTTGAAAGCGTAGCGCGCGCGAGCAAGCGAGACGCCGTGCTCCACCATGGAATCGAATTGCAGCTCATGGCCGGGGCGCGCTTCGTGCGCCGTCAGCGTCCAGGCGGCGGCATCGAAGGTGTAATCGTCCACCTTCTCGTTTTGATTTGAGCCGGAACCGGCGGGCATATTGAGAGGCAGCACGAAAACGCCCTGCTCGCCGGTATTGTGCAGAAAGGGCGGCGGAACCATGTGCGGCGCGGGCTGCTGAGCAGTTTCAGCAGGCGTGGCGATACGAATGCGCGCCGGGCGGCTCGGAAGCGTGACCAGTTCGTGAGCTTTAATGATGCCTTCAATCTCGTGCAGGCGGTTTTGGTAAAACGGCAGAATCGCATCGCCTGTAATCTGCTGCTTCTTTAACTCGCGGATCACGTCCCGGTAATCCGAAGAAGGCAGATGGCGCTCAGCCGCTACCTGGGCGCTGATCTTTTCCATTTGCGCTTGAATTTCGGTAAACGCCTGATGCGCCATGGCCGCGATCTGCGCGGGCGGAATGTCGATGCCGTAGCCCTCAAAAGCCAGCGCATATTCTTCGGGAGGCAAGCGAAAATCTGTGCGCGCTTTCGGCAGAATCGTGGAACGCACCCAAGTGTTGTAATCCGTTAATTGCGTTTTGAGCTTGGCATGAGCTTCTTCCCAACCGGTGAGCTTGTACTGCTTGAAGAGCGCCGCCATGCCGTCAATGTAATTCCCGCCGCGCGCGAGTTCGGTTTCGATTTCGAGCCTGGCGGGATAGATCATGTTCGGCTTGGCCATTTGTTCTTCGACGCGTTGGCGCAGCAGATTTGCCAGGGGTTGATAGCCGGGTTCCAATCCGGCGTATTTCCGCAGCCGAACGACGGCTGCCGGACGGCGGTCGGCCGCTACCTGGTCGTCGAGCAAGGAACGGATACCGAAAAAAATATAACTGTTGGCATTAATGAAAGGAACTTCGTGACTCTGCGAAAAGTCGCGCTCGCGAAGCTGCAACTCAACGCTATGAATCATGATGTCCAGATCTTCCGCCACATTTTTGTCTTTTTCATTCGGCAGTTGAGCCTGAAGTTTCGTAAGAACAGACCGGGTTTCCGCGATGGCCTGGTCCGAATCGGCTTTGGTGGGTTGTCCGATTTTTTCGTCGTACTCCTTTAAGCCCTGGGACGATGCGCTTTCCGGCGAGTGCCGGTTGCTGATGTCCACCAGCATTTGGGCGAACTGGTTGCTGCGGGTGATCCATGGTTGATCAGCCGCAAGCAGCGTCGTGCCCATCGCGAACAGCCATAGGGTAAGAACGGGTTTATTCATGTTATTGCGTACATTCATTGGACCGCACTCCAGGCGGAATCGTTTGATGTCCGCCCGGACCGATCCGTTTAGAAGCGCAGGTGAAGCGCGACCTGAATGATACGCGGACCAGTCGGGTTGGTGGCGGATGTTGCGCCGACAACATATGACACGGTGCCGAATGTGGATGAATTGATGTTCGTGTTCGGGGTTCCGAAATTGGTGTGATTGAACACATTGAAGGCATCGCCCCGAAGTTCCACGTCCAGTTTTCCTTCTCCAAAGTACAGGTGTTTCGCCAGCGAGAGATCCGCGTTCACATAGCCCGGTCCCCGCAGGGCGTTGCGGGGAAAAGAGCCGTACGTAGCTTGGCCGATGATGGAAGCGGGATCAGCCTTGGCTGCTTTGTCCAGAGCATTCGCTCTGTCATTAGAAAAGTTCGAGGGACTGAAGTAATAGTTTCCCGTCTGTCCGGCCAGGGTTTGCGTATTGCGGGGATCGAACGTGGTTACTGTATTGCCGTTGTAATCAGCGCGAACAATCCCGGCATCGCCGGCACCGGAAGGTCCAGGATCATTTCGGCTGGTGGATAGCCCCGCCAGGACATCCAACGGGAACCCGGTGCGCCAAGTCACGAGCGGGTAAAGACTCCAGCCTTTTGTCAGCAGCTTCGGCCCGCGCTCCCAAAGCTGATCGAACGGCAGGTCCCAGCCGCCGGAAAAGGTCAGCGAGTTGCGAAGGTCGAAATCTCCCGAAGCGCGGAACTGCTCGTGGTTAAAGTAAGGGGTCTGGCTGCTTCTTTGCCGGAAACCGGAGCCATTGTCGATCTCATGCGACCAGGTGTAGGCAAGAGTGAAGAAGGTATTGCCGACATAGCGGCTGTTCGTCATGCGCTTCGTCAGGCTTGTCTGGAAAGCATTGTAGCTTGACTTTCCTATATTTTGAAACTCATCCAGATAGCTGAACGTTCCATTGGCGGGATCGCCCGGATTATAAATACGATTCGTCGTTCCCGGAACAAACGGGTTGACATCCACTAAGCCCGTCAGTTTGTGAGAATCCGAGCCGAGATAACCGAGGTCGAGCACCAAGCCGTTGGCAAGCTGCTGCTGCAGTGAAAGGTTGTATTGGTAAACATAGGGCGTCCGCAGGTGCGGATCGACGAAGAACACACCGCCGCCGCCGACCGGCAAATCTCCAGCAGCCGCGAAATTGAGATTACTCGGAGGGGGTTTGGAAGGAAAAGGATTGACCGCGCCAATGCTGGTAAAAGGCTGCTGGAGGTAACCGGGCGAACTGGTAGCTGCCGGGTCCGGGCTGTTATAGAACAGATCCGAGAATCCAAAGAAAGGCGCTTGCCCGTTGAATTGAAGATTATCTTCCGCTTTCAAGATGTCATAGAACATTCCAAAGCCGCCGCGTACGCTGGTTTTGCCGTTGCCGAACACGTCCCAGGCAAAACCGAAGCGGGGCGCAAAATCATTTTTGTCAGGGAAGTTTGAGCCTTTGGGCGCTCCAGCATCGCCCGGAAACACTTCACCCGTCGGAGCGCCGGGAAACCGGGTGGACTGCAAGCCTGGAATAAAGGAGAAGCTGCGGCCTTGCGTATCGAATTTCGGCTGCGCGTACTCGTAGCGGACGCCTAGGTTCAAGGTGAAGCGTTTGCTCAAGTGCCATTGGTCCTGCACGTAACCGGCGTACTGCTTAGACCGGATGTTGGAAGGCGCCTTGGGAAATTGCAGGTACTCATCCGGCAAGCCTAGCAAAAAATCAGCTAAATCCGTGCCGGAACCGACCGATGTAGTCGGCCCATAAAAAAAGAACTCGCCGTTGATGTAGTAGTCGTACACCGTGTTGTTCTGATAAGGCGAAAAATAAAACCCGGCTTTGAAATCGTGATTGGAGCGGGTCCAGGACAAATTATCGTAAATTGCGTAAGTGTTGTTGATGAGGTTGGTGGGACCTTGCGGGTCAAATCCGAAGGTGGTGCCGCTACCGGACAAGCCAATCATGGTAGGCCCAGTAGAAACGTCCGGCGTGTTTCCGATCCCCAGCGCATTGGGGCTAGGCAGAGTCGAGGCCGGTTGCGCTGAAAGAGTGTTCAAGCGCTGCGCCGTGGCCCTGAATTCATTCAGGAGCGCCGGAGTGAACGTATGATTGTAGGTGACAGTGGCGAAGTAGCTGGTGTTGCCGTTCGTATTGGAATAGCCGGGAACATTCGGCCCTCCGACGAGGGGGGAAAAAGGATTGAGCTGAGTCTCGCTATGCGCCGTAAACGTGCCGTTGAGAGTATCGCGGCTGGTGATGTTGTAATCAAATCGCCCCAGGTACTCATCATAATTGTCTTTCGCGGCGCCTTGTGGAAATATGATGCCGGCCGGCGAGATCGGAACCAGACCGTTCTTCAGATAGTTCAAAGCGACGGGATCGATGCGGTTGGGCGCGATAATCGCTTGCGCGGCGAGCGCCGGGTCCGGCTGGTAATAAGGATGGCTGCTCAAGAATTTTGCCACCTTCGGGTCCGGTCCGCCGTTGACGGCCTGCGAAAAGTTGCCCTGCGCTTCGAGCGGCGTATAGACCGGAGTGCTGCTTGTTTGCGCGATCGAATTTTGGCGCTGTCCCTGGTAGGAGAAAAAGAAAAACAGCTTGTTCCTGCCGTCCAGTACTTTAGGAATCATGATGGGGCCGCCCACGGTTCCCCCGAACTGGTTTCTTTTTAGGACGTTTTTCGGCAGCCCTTGCTCATTGCTGAAGAAATCGTTGGCGTTCAGATCCTCGTTGCGCAGATAGTCGTAAAGCGTGCCGTGGAGCGAGTTCGTGCCGCTCTTCGTGACAACACTGACCACGCCGCCTCCATTGCGGCCATACTCGGCGCTGTAGTTGCTCTCCAGAACGCGAAACTCCTGCACGGCGTCCGGGTTGGGATTCGCTACAAAAGAATTATTGAGCAGACTATTGTTATTGCCGCCATCCAGCAAAAAAGTAACGGAATCGGTCCGGCCTCCAGCGATACTGTAACCGCCTCCAGCGCCCGTGTTATCGGGATTGGAAGGCGTCACGCCGGTCTGCGTCGCCATCAGATCGAGAACATTGCGTCCGTTCAGCGGCAATTCATAAACGGCTTGCCCCGTCACCGTTCCGCCAATCGTAGAGTTCTGGGTTTCGACAATGCTGCTCTCCGCGCTCACTTCAACCGTGCTGCTGACCGCGCCGACCTGTAGCTTGAGGTCAATGCGAAGCGTCTGGTTGATTTCGAGGGAATTCTGGCTGTTTGAAACGATTTTGCTGAAACCGGGCGCTTCGGCGGAAACCTGGTAATTACCAGGCGGAAGCTGCGAAACCTGATAAAAGCCGTTTGTGTCCGTCGTTGCGGTTCTACTGGCTTTTCTGCCGACATCCGTGACCGTCACGGCAGCATTGGCTACCGCTGCACCGCTCGGATCAGTAATCACTCCGGCAATCTTACCGGTCACATCCTGCCCGAAA
>CAXUBB010000275.1:0-250 GCA_964249105.1 uncultured Bryobacteraceae bacterium
GCAAAAAGTGACTTCCGATCATTCACCGGTTGGCGAATTGGAAGAAAGCGGCAGGATTACCGAAGAAGAAGCAATGCGGCACCCCCGGCGGCATGAGGTGTTTCGTGATGTCGGTTCAGCGCGCAGAAAGCACGACGACCCGGACTTTATCCAAACCGAGCAGATCACCTTGTCTTCCGATGCCGCCCTGCTGTTTTGCACCGATGGGTTGACGGATGCGCTCACCACAGCCGGGATCAATCAGATCATC
>CAXUBB010000275.1:261-7440 GCA_964249105.1 uncultured Bryobacteraceae bacterium
GTCAGCGCGGCGAATGAGTCGGGCGGAAAAGATAACGTCAGCGTTATTTTCGTGGCTGCCCCGGAGTTCAGCCCAAGCCGACAGACGCCGGACTCTCCGTCTATTTCCGACCGCCACGCCATCACGCGCATGAGAGTCACCGGGAGCAGATGGACCCCCATACTGGGGAGAGTCTCGTGGTTATTGACGGGGATGTTGGGAGGCATTCTGATCTGGGCAGTCTCGGAACGATTAGTGCCTCGCGTCCCACCCCCCGCACGCAGCTCCGCGACGTCCCGGTCGCCCGCGCATATTCGTGTCAATCCCGCCGATGCTCATGGCATCACGAATGCGCTCGCCAGCGCATTACCCGGAGATATCATCGATGTTCCCTCCGGCAACTATCTTGGTCCAATCGCATTAAAAGATCGCGTCAGCCTTGTGGGTTCCCTGCCTCAGCGCCCTGTTGTCCGTAGTGATCCAGCTTCCGCCACCGACCCAGGCGTGGCGTTGACCGCGTCAGGAATCGAAGAGGCGCGTATTGAAAACTTAGAAGTTTTGAGCGACGGAACGCACCCCTTACGGATCGGCATCGCGGTGGCTGATTCGGGTATTGAAATCGTAAACAGCAAGATATCGGGAGCCATAGAAGCGGGGATTCGCATTGAAGGAAAATCAAACGCGGCGCTGCTGGCGAATGTCCTTTCCGGGAACTCCGGCGCGGGTGTAGCGGCAAAGGACAGTAGCCTGGTGCGGCTTAACGGCAATTGGGTCAGGAACAACGGCAAAGTGCCTGGAACGCTCAGAGCGGGCCTCGAAATTGCGCCCACGGTTCACTTGGAAGCAGAAAACAACCTGTTCGTGAACAACGGTCTCGATGATCTGAGCGCTCTCCCGCAAAATGGGAGAATACAATTTCAGGAAAATAATTTTGTTGAGCGAGGCGTGGGCCGCAGATAATCTCCAGGGAAGCGTTTAGCATGGGTCCTCTTGAAAACTTCGGCAAATACAGGGTCATCCGGAAACTCAGCCGGAGCATGACGGACGTTTATCTGGCCCTGGATAGCGAACTCAACCGGACGGTCGTATTAAAGCTGATTGAGCACTCTCGGGATGATTTTACGCAGCTCATCATCGAAGCGGAAGCCCGCGGCGCACAACTGCAAAAGCAACTCCACGCCTTAGATCCCAGGATTCTAGAGGTTTATGAGTGGGGCGAGGCAGGCGGCTGTTTTTTCGTTGTCATGGAGTATTTCGAAGGGCGGACGCTGGCGGAAATCCTCAAGGCGGAAGGCCGGATGGACCCGCGCCGTGCGGCGCGCTTTGTCGCCGAAATCTGTAATCAGCTCCGAACGCTTCACACGTTTACCTCTCACCTCAATGGCCATCCAACGGCGGTAGTGCATGGAGACATCAAACCTTCAAACGTTCAGTTAAATGCCGATGAAGTCCTACGATTGCTCGATTTCGGCATAGCGAAGGTCATCACTTCCACTCACCACCTGACGCACCATAATCTAGGCAGCCCAAGCTACTGCTCACCGGAGAGAATCAGCAGTTCGCAAGTAGATCCACATGCGGATTTGTGGGCGGTCGGAGTCAGCTTATACGAAATGCTGGCGGGAACTCCGCCTTATCAAGCGCCGGAAACCCGCAAGCTGGAAGCCCTGATTCAATCACGGCAACCACCCCGCGCTCTGCCGGAGAGTTGCCCCGTTGTTTTGCAACACATCGTCGCGAAAGCGCTGTCTGCGGACCAAAAGCGGCGTTATCAATCAGCGGGAGAATTCGAAAGCGACCTGCAATATTTTCTCGACGGTCGCGTCACCACAGCGGAAGCGGAAGCAAAGAGCGCGGCGAGCGTAACTTCCGAGAGACCGCAAGCGGTACTTTCCGCAAAGCCGCTCTCGGCAAATAACGGCAAGCCCGTCCTTGTTCCGAAGGTCAAGATCCGCCGTAAGAAGGCTTGGGATGAGCTTACAAACGTTGCCATTGCGCTGTTGGCAGGCATGCTGGCCGGAATTCTGCTCCTGATTCCCATTAGCTACTCTTATCGGTTTTCCCGTCTCACCCAGCACTTGAAAACAAATCGGGACTATGCGCACGAGGACTTACAAACAATCAAGAATGATTGGGCTTTGTATCAAGAATTGCAAAGCAGAAACCGCATCCTGGGTCAGTTTTCACCCGTCCGGTCCCTCGCCGCGCCGCTGCGCCAAAATCTGATCGCAGGGGCCGACAGCATTCTGGACGGCTTCCGTAACAGTTCCGATGTGCAATTGAGTGATTTCGATTGGCCCAAGGCGCGCTTATGTTTACAGCATGCTTTAGAGCTGGACCCCTCCGATATAAAGGCGAAAAGCGAGCTCGCGCTTTGTACCGGCTATCTCGTCTATCAGCAGAATCCGAAGCTTCCCCGAGCAGCATTAAGCATTGACCACTTCAAGCAGGCCGAATCCTACACCCCACGCTCGCCCGATTCGCATTTAGCTCTGGCGCGTGTTTATATCTACGCTTTTCACAATGTGGGGCAGGCGGTTGCCGAGTTGCACCAGGCGGAACGGCTCGGCTATAGGATTGGTCCGCGAGAAGCCGAACAACAGGCCGACGGTTACCTGTTCCGGGCGGAATGGGCGCTTTCCCGAGCCCGGCTTACTCCCTTGTCAACGCCTGCGGAGCGCCAGCGATGGTTGCAACTGGCTGGTGATGACTTCGAGCGCGCCGTCAAACTGTATGAGCCAATCGCCGGATTTTCGGAGGTTGATGCAAGACTCCGGAAATTGCAGCAGGATCGCGCCGAAGGCGCAAGGCTGCGTCTTCAACCAATTCGTTCGGCAGGTTCACGGCCACGCTTGGTCAATCACTACTACTTCTCGCGTCGATGGCAATAACGAAGACTTGGGAAAATCGCGAAACGCTGGAACTGCTTCTCCAGGAAGAAACGAAAGGAAGCGGACGGCGAAAAGAGTTCGTTCTTCTTTGCGGCGCATCTCTGCTTGCGCTTTGTGGATTGCTGCTGGTCTACCTGGCTAAAACCCAGAACTTTCAGCAAGAGGAACAGCAGTTACAGCACGGAGAAATCGTCAACATCAATGCCGCGCACCAGCCCGGCGAGTTGCTGCCGGCTTTGAACAGCATGGCTGCCGATAAACAGGCCGAAATCGCCGAACAGTTGTTCGCATTCATCCAGCTTCACAAGCCGCTGCCAAACATTGGAGCGCTCTCCCGTCTGCGCGCCGCGGAGGGGAAACGCTCGTTAATTTCGCTCGCGCGAACAAAACCATTGATGGTAGTCCGGACGCCGCAGGAATTTCGGCGGGAAGCTATCAAATGGTGCAGCTTGTACCTGCTTGCATTCTGGGCCGTTCATTTTCTGTATCGCCGGCGTGGCTTGCAATGCGACCAGGCATTGCTACCCGTCATCCACCTGTTGACCGCCATCGGGTTGATTGCCATGTTCAGCCTGCGCGACCCATTGCGCGACATTCTGGAATTTAAGAAGTTTGTTCTCGGCGTTCTGCTTGGTTGCGTCATCCTTCTCCTGCCTTTGTTGAAGCCTTTTAATTACCGCCGCTTTTCACGTTTGATCTATACTCCGCTTTTCGGAGCGCTGGCGCTTTTCGTCGCGGTCTGGCGTTTTGGCTCCGGACCTGTCGGCAGCGACGCCAAAGTGAATTTGGGTCCTTTTCAGCCTGTTGAGTTAATCAAGCTCCTGCTTGTCTTCTTTATGGCCGGCTACTTCGCCCGTGAGTGGGAGAAGCTTCGTGACTTGCGCCAGCGCACGCTGGTGCCGCGCTTTCTACATTTCCTCGAATTGCCGCGCGTGCGCCATGCACTGCCGGTCATGAGCGCTGTTACGTGCGCCTTGCTGTTCTTTTTTCTGCTGAAAGACATGGGGCCGGCGCTCGTGGTTGGCGTTTTGTTTCTGCTCGTCTTCGCGGTCGCTCGGGGGAAAACGGGCCTGGCTCTGACAGGGTTAGCGCTGCTGATTGCCGGAGTCACGGTCGGGTGTCACATCGGAATTCCGCATACCGTGGTCGACCGGGTCTCCATGTGGCTTTCGCCTTGGGATAACAACGTACGGGGCGGTGATCAGTTAGCGCAATCTCTTTGGGCTTTTGCGACCGGCGGTTCCTGGGGATCAGGCCCCGGTTATGGAGATCCAAGTGTCATCCCGGCCGGACATACCGACTTGATTCTCGCGTCTGTCGCCGAGGAATGGGGCATCGGCGGCGTTCTGGCGATTGCAGTCCTATTCACATTGCTGGTGCACAAAGCTTTGCGCATCTCCTCGCAAGCGCCTGATGAATACGGACTTTTTCTCGCCTTGGGCCTGGGAGCGCTGCTTGCGCTGGAAATGTTGTTGATCTCTGGCGGCGCGCTAGGGGCTATTCCGTTGTCGGGAGTCGTGTCGCCTTTTCTGAGCTTAGGCAATACTGCCATGCTCGCCAATTTTGCGATTTGCGCCGTGTTGTTGAGCATTTCACAACAGTCTGCAAAGATCCATGCGGCAACTGATTCCGGTGACGAAGCGATGCCGGTTGGTGCCGTGTTCCAACTGCCTCTTCGCACCGTCGCCTGGCTTTTAGGACTTTGCGCCCTTACATTATTAGGGCGCGCCAGTTACCTCCAGCTTGTTCGCGGGCCGGAACTGATTGCGCAAACAACGCTTGTCTTCACTCAGGACGGCGTTAAGCGACCCTTGCGCAACCCGCGTTTGAATCTGCTCGCGGCAACCATTCCCCGCGGCAGCATATTTGACCGCAATGGAATTGTGCTGGCGACGAGTCATCGGGACCTGCTCGAAAAACAGCGGGATCAATTAAGCAAAATAAATCCTTCTCTCGATAGCAGTTGCTTGCCTTCCAGCACGCGCTGCTACCCGTTTGGCCCAGCAACGCTACATTTGCTAGGTGATTGGCGCACAGGAGAAAACTTCCACGCTTCGAATGCCTCTTTGATTGAGCATGATTCCAATACAAAGCTGCAAGGGTACAACAGCTATGGGGAACTCGCGCCGGTCGTCAAGTATCGGCACCAACCGGAGAACCCGGCCTTACAATCTCTCCTTAGCCGTGATCGCGATGTACACACAACCGTGGATATCAAGCTGCAATGGAAAGCCACCGAGATACTCAGAAACCGACTGGAGCGCACCCATAAAAAGGGAGCCATCGTTGTTATGGATCCGAGCAACGGCGATCTTCTGGCGATCGCATCCTGGCCGGTGCCGGCGGATCTCAGCAGCAGCACCCCTGACGAACTGCTGGATCGGGCCCGCTATGGGCAGTACCCGCCCGGATCAACCTTTAAGCTGGTCACCGCGATGGCGGCGCTGCGCCTGAATCCAGACGTAATCTCCAGAACCTACAGTTGCCGAAGGCTGGAAGACGGCCGGGCCGGCACAATCATCAAGGGATGGCGTCGCCCCATCCGCGACGACATTGGAGATCATCCGCATGGAACTCTGGATTTAGCTCGCGCCATTGCGGTATCCTGCAACGCTTACTTCGCGCAGCTAGGCGTGAATGACGTGGGATCGAAGAACCTGAAAGATACAGCCGAACTGCTCGAAGTGCAAACCGGAGACTTAAAAGATCTGAAACAGATGCTTCCCTTTGCGGCCTATGGGCAAGGACCAGTCCTGACAACTCCGTTCAAAATGGCGCGGATTGCCGCGACGGTGGCGGCTGGCGGCCTCATGACTGAGGGGCATTGGGTTTCCGACGGAAGCAATTTGCGCACGGCACAGGGCAGGCGCGTGGTTTCCCCCGATGCCGCGTCCTTCCTGGCGAAAGCAATGCGCGCGGTCGTCACTAACGGAACGGCCAGAACCGCGATGAACGGTTTAGGAATCAGCATGGCGGGCAAGACCGGAACGGCCCAGTTAGACGCCGGCGAGCCGCACTCCTGGTTTGCGGGATTTGCGCCGTATGAAATAACGCCAGGGGAGCCGCCCCAAGGTCAAATCGCTTTTGCTGTATTAGTGGAGCACGGCGGCTATGGAGCGCAAGTAGCGGCGCCAATTGCGCGCGAACTGGTGGAAGCCGCCCAACAGCTTGGCGTTATTATGAATCATTCTTCGGGCGGGAGATAACAGCGATTGTGCCAAATGTAATCGAAAAGCTGGGCAAAGCTATTTTTGAAGCTCCGTTTGGAGCAGGCCGATTATCGAAAGACGCGCCGGAGCTGGCCGAGATCCGCATTGCCATGCTGGACGAAATCAAAGCAAAAGCTCACCGGGCGGGCGGCAAAAGCGTTTTTCCCTTTAACCTGATTCGCATCAACCTGCGCGGCATTCCGGAAGCGCAAGCCGCCACGCTACAAACCGATTTCCTGGCGACTTATCTGGCAGGAGAGGCGCGCGAGTCTCTGAAGCGTTCCAATCATCGTTTCCCGGAAGATTTGCAAGTCCAAATACACACCACGCCGGAGTTGCCCTCAGCGGCGGAAAGCTGGATCACGGTTGAGACTGAGTCCCGGCCCGCTGAGAAGCGTGCGTCGCCCCTGCGTACGCGCAAACCAGCCAAGTTGATTATATTAATCGGCGTTGCCAATCAAGAGGAGTTCACGCTTGAGAAAGCGCGAACCAATATCGGAAGAACAACCGAGGTTTTTCGCTCCGCCGGTCCTTCCCGGCGCAATGACCTGGCGTTCACCGGAGAAAACGAAGCCAACCGCACCGTTTCCCGTGAACATGCCCATATTTTGTACTCTCCCAAAACGGGTGAATACCGGCTGTTCAACGACCGTTGGTATAAAGATCAAGCGCAATGCGGCATCTGGATTGTCCGCGACGGGCTAAGCCAACCAGTCCATCGGAGCACACGCGGATTTCTGCTGAAAACAGCGGATGAGATACATTTGGGAAGCGTAATCCTGCGGTTTCAACAAAAGTAGTTGTTTGACCCCCTTGCTCCAAAATAGATAGACTAAGCAAACGATTCCTATTTCGGGATTCTCAATGAACTATAAACCTTTTTTCGGCAAAACATTAAAAGCCTTTTCAATTGCTCTTGTGACATCGGCAATTTCCTTTGGCGCTGTCATTTACGACAGTGGCGTGACAGCGTTGACAGTGGCAGATCCCATTCAATTGGGGAGATTAAGTCGCAACACTGTTGGTAGCGGTGTTCCCAGTGACTGGTCCGCGCCAAAAGCGTTTCCAGGCGCAGCGAATCCAGGCACTTCCTACCGGTA
>CAXUBB010000276.1:0-7431 GCA_964249105.1 uncultured Bryobacteraceae bacterium
ATTCAGAAACTGCGCCGGAATCCGGTTCCCCGGAAAAGGCTGGCCGGTAAACTCGTTAATCAAGGGTTTCGGTTGGCCTGTTGCCGGGTCAATCAAACCGGAGAAATCGCCCGCCCGTTGCGCCGCCGTGGGGACAATGGCAGCTTGCGTCTTGCCTTGCCGGTTGCGCTGACCCTCATAAAAGGCAAAGAAGAAATCACGATTCCGGCGAACCGGCCCTCCCAGGGTAACGCCGAACTGGCTCTGATGAAGCGGCTCTGTTGTAGCGGCGAAAAAGTTCCGGGCATCAAACTTGCTATTGCGCAAAAATTCATACAGATCACCGTGAAACGCATTCGTGCCTGATTTTGTGATGACCGTTGTCGTTGCGCCGCTCGTCTGTCCATATTCGGCTGTTGCATTGGAGGTAAGAATCCGAAACTCACCGACTGCATCCACGGGAGTACGTAAAGCAAAACCGCCGTTCACGCTGTCTGTATTGCTCACGCCGTCCAGTAAATAGTTGTTCGATTCGGGGCGTTGTCCATTCACCGCATAAGCTTGACCGCTGCGCAGAATACCTCCCGCCTGGTTCAATCCGGCAGTCATCGGAGCCACTCCGGGTTGCAACAAACCAAGCTGCGTAAAGTTACGCCCGTTCAACGGCAAGTCTGTTGCTTGTTGGGAAGACACAACACTGCCGAGCGTCGAGCTATGGTCAACAACTTCAGAATCCGCTTTGACAAAAACCTGCTCGCCGGAAGCCGCGATCACGAGGTTTACGGGCACGTCAACAACCCGGTTCACATCAATACGAATCTCATTCGCTTCATAACCGGCAAAGCCCTTGGCGCGCACAGCGAGATGGTATTGGCCGACCGGCAAATACGAAAAGTGAAACGATCCTTCGTTACTGGAAAACAGCCGGGCGGATAACCCGGTCTGTGAATTAACAACGGTTACTTCCGCGCCGGGCACCCGGGCGGCAGAGGGGTCCGTAATAAATCCTTCAAGCGTTCCAGTAGGATCTTGGGCAAGGGTCGAACCACAAAGCGCCGCCAACGACAGCAAACCAAAAAATCGCAAGCTCATGGAGAGAATTCAAGCGATAGTAACAAGGTACAAGCCCTTTGTCCTCAAACGCAGGATGGGCTTCTTTCTCCACCGAAAGTTGGAGAAACGCGCCGTCTGCTATAAAAAGCTGAAAAGCTCTTTTCATGCGGTCTTGCTTTCAGCCTAGAGCCCTCGTGTTCTTATTTGCGCTTCCCGCGCTCGCCCTTGCGCCGCAAGGCAAGCTCACCCAGTATGGCCGCCAAACCTGGCAAACCGAAAACGGCCTTCCGCAGAACACCGTACGCGCCATTCTCCAGAACCATGAGGGCTATATCTGGTTCGGCACCGAAGGCGGCTTGGTCCGCTTTGATGGCGTAAAGTTCGTTGTGTTCGATGGGGAAAATACGCATGCTCTCAAAAGCAACAGCATTACCAGTCTGCTGGAAGACCAAACAGGCACGCTCTGGATTGGAACTACCGAAGGTGTTACCAGCCTGCGCAATGCCGGCTTTCAAACCTACACCACCGAAGACGGCCTTCCCGCTAATCACATCTGGTCTCTCAGCCTCGACCGCGCTGGCGTCATGTGGGCAACCACGCCGGAGGGAGCAGCCCGTTTTAACCGCAACTATTTCGTTCGGGGTACGGCACCGGGCCAGGCGCAAGCAGTTCAGGACAAATCGGGCCGTGTCTGGACAGGTTCTGAACACGGCTTAATAGTTTCGGGGAGCGGAACTGTGCAAACGTATACAACTCAAAACGGCCTCCCATCCAATCGAATTACGGCCCTCTACCCTGACCGGGAAGGCAGCCTGTGGGTCGGCACCGATGCCGGCGCGGCTCGCATTGTTAATAACGCCGTCGAACGATTCCCTGGAGACGATCCCCTCTCGCATGACGCTGTTCTATCCATCTATGAGGATCGAGAAGGCAGCATGTGGTTTGGTGCCGACTCTAGCGGATTGACCCTCCTTCGCAATCAAAGTTTCACTACCTACACCAGCAAAGAAGGAGCGCTTGAGAATCAAATCCGTTGCGTTTTGCAAACCCGCAACGGGACCATTTGGATTGGAACTAACGGCGGCGGCTTAAGGCAGTTCAAAGACCAGCAGTTTTCAACCCTTACCACCGCTAATGGTCTCGCCAGCAACATTGTTCTCTCGCTTGCTGAAGACGCCGCGGGCGCTCTTCTGATCGGCACGCCGGACGGACTGAACATTCTCCGTAACGGAACGCTCTCGCTGATGACATCCGCCGATGGCTTGGCGGAAGACTTTATTCGTTCGGTCCATGCCGATACCGACGGCTCTCTATGGATCGGCACGCGGCGCGGTTTATCTCATATCAACAACAGCCACATCATCACCTACACGCAAGCCAACGGATTAGGCAGTGACTTGATTGGCGCTATTATCTCTGGTCGCAAGAACGATCTCTGGATCGGCACGCTCCACGGACTTTCACATTTCGGCAACGGAACTTTCACCAACTACACCACGAAAGACGGGCTCTCCAGCAGTATCATCACGGATCTTTACATGGACAGCGAAGGGACGCTCTGGATTGGAACACAAGGAGGCGGCTTGGACCGTTTGCGCGACGAATCGTTTACTACCTTTGCGCCACAGCTCGGAATGCCGGAGACCATCTATGGAGTCAATGAAGATGCCTACGACAACTTCTGGCTTGCCGCGAAGAAGGGCATATTCCGGGTCAGAAAGAGCGATCTCAATCAGCGCTCAACAAATAAGATTACGATTGTTCCTTACGGCACGAGTGACGGCCTGCAAGTGAGCGAGTGCATAGGCGGAGGCCACCCTTCCATTTGGAAAGACCATAGTGGGGCGCTATGGTTTTCTACTGCAAAAGGAGTCGCCGTCCTAAGACCCGGACGCAGCAGACTCAATCAACTTCCTCCTCCTGTTGCGCTCGAAACTGTTTATATTGATGATGCCGCTTTCAACCCTGCGCAACTGACCGAAGTCGCGCCCGGCCACTCCCGAATATCATTTGAATACGCCGGTCTCAGCTTTATTGCGCCCCAGAAAATGCAATTCCGTTATAAGCTCGAAGGATTCGACCGTGGTTGGATCAACGCCGGCGCCCGCAGAACCGCTTATTACACCAACATTCCTCCCGGCCATTACCGTTTCCGCGTCCTCGCCGGCAACAACGACGGACTCTGGAACCAACAGGGAGCATCTTTCAATCTGGATGTCCGTCCTCGCTATTACCAGAGCTGGTGGTTCACTCTTACCCTGCTTGCTGCCGCCGCTCTTCTCATTTATGCCGTGTATTACTGGAGAGTGAAACAAGTGCAGGCTCAATTCAACGCGGTCCTCGGAGAACGCAACCGCATAGCGCGGGAAATTCACGACACGCTCGCGCAAGGCTTCGTAGGGGTTTCTGTTCAGTTAGAGATCGTCTCGCGCTTGCTGAACTCCTCTGTTGGAGCTGCCAGGGAGCACCTGGATCAAGCCCGCGCCCAAGTGCGCCAAAGTTTATCCGAAGCCCGGAAATCCATTTGGGAACTGCGGTCTCAAGCGCCCGAGCACCAGGACTTTGCCACTCGCCTGTCAAACGCCGCCAAACAAACAGCCGCCTCATCCTCCGCCGTCGTGGAGCTTCAAGTACACGGCGCATACCGGCCCTTGGCGGCGAATGTGGAAAACGAACTCTTCCGTATCGCACAGGAAGCGGTCACGAACGCTGTCCGCCACTCCGGCGCGAAACATATTACTATCGATCTTGCCTTCGACACAAAAAAGCTCCGGGTCACTGTGGGTGACGACGGTTGCGGATTCAATGGCGGAGCCGATGGGTCCGGTCCCAACGGCCATTTCGGACTTAAAGGGATGCGTGAGCGCGCGCAGCAGATTCACGCGGAACTCATCGTGAACAGCGAGATCGGCAAAGGCACAAAAGTCTGTATAGAGGTATCTGCCAAGTGAAAAATCCCATACGCATTCTCGTGGTGGAAGATCATCACGTAGTTCGTCAAGGACTGGTGGCTCTTATTAAAACCGTGGAGGACATGCAGGTGGTGGGCGAGGCTTGTGACGGCAAACGGGCTGTCGAACTTTTCCGGCAGCATCAGCCCGATGTCACGATCATGGACCTCCGCCTGCCTAACATGACCGGCGTCGAAGCCATTACCGAGATCCGCCGCAATTTTCCCCTTGCCAGAATTATTGTCCTGACTACCTATGACGGCGATGAAGACATCTACCGCGCTCTGCAAGCGGGCGCTCGCGGCTATCTCCTGAAAGACATGTCCGGCGACGATTTGATGGATGCCATCCGAACGGTCCACGTCGGACGTTCCCGAATTCCGGCAACCGTTGCCCAGCGCTTAGCCGACCGTCTCGGCGGGCCCGATCTGACAGCGCGCGAACTGGCAGTCTTAAAACTCATTGTGTCAGGCAAAAGCAACAAAGAGATCGGACGCGACCTGTTCATTTCGGAAGCAACCGTCAAAACTCATATCAATAGCCTTCTCAGCAAACTTGGCGTCAGCGACCGCACGCAAGCCGCAACCACCGCTCTCCAGCGCGGCATTGTTCACTTGAATTGACTTCTATGATTCGCAGTACAACCGCTCTCCTTTTCCTCCTCGCTTTTTCCTGGAGAGCAGCTACCGAAAACGAACTACGCGAAATTATCCCCCTGCGTGCCGCTGTTGAAAAAGAGCGCATCGAAACCGAATTCCGAACCGCTTCCGCCATCACCAACGGCAAAGGCCAATACGTGGCGGGAGTGGTTCTGATTACCGCCGGCTACTCGGCGGAAGGCAAATACTCGCATTTCTTTCTCACGCAAGTGCCCATCGAAATCGGTGATTTGTCTCTGAAACCCGGCAAATACGTATTTGGCTGGCGTCATAATGAGGACTCCCTGACAGTGAAATTCTACGAGGCGGAAACCGGAAAGCCTCTTGGCACTGCCGAAGCAACACGGACGAACCGGACAGGCCGCATCGAGTCCTTTCATATCTATCCGCCTGCTGAAAAACCGCTGATTCAGATCGGTCGTTTTGCGCTTCACTACGAATTCGGAAGTGTACAGTAATGAACGATGAAGCTTCGGAAAGAGATCAAACAAACCAAGCCTTTCCGTTCGATCCAACAAGAAGCGGGGCTGGCTTTACTGAAGACAACAGACCTGGTGCGGCGGCGTCTCGCCAAAGCAATTGAGCCTTATCATTTAAGCCCGGAACAGTACAACGTTTTGCGCATCCTTCGGGGCGCGGGCAACACAGGCATGGCAACTCTGGAAGTAGCTTCCCGCATGATTGAGCAAACTCCCGCCATTACCCGCCTGCTGGACAAATTGGAAGCCAAGAAACTGGTGCGGCGCGAGCGCTGTCCGCAAGACCGGCGGCAAGTTCTATGTTGGATTACTGATGCTGGTCTCCAGCTTCTGGCTGAAATGGATGAGGAAATGCAGTCAGCAGGAGAAGAACCGTTCGCTCACTTGAGGCTGGCTGAAGTAAAAGCTCTAATAAAAATTCTTGACCGCGTACGCGAGAAAAAATACTGACCGCTATTTGCAACCAAATACTTGACATGTCATCTATTGATCTGTAAGGGGACCTAACCATGTCAAATGCAAACATTTTAATTCCGTTCTATTCCCGAAACGGCACAACGGAAAAGTTAGCTTTAGCCGTCGCCGAAGGCGCGCGCGCCGCCGGAGCGGAAGTCAAACTACGGAGAGCCGCCGATATTGTGCCTTCGGAGATCATGTCCAAAGCTCCCGGCTGGCGGGAAAACAGCGAGCGCATGACGAAGGAATACGGCATTCCGAACGAAGCGGATGCGGAGTGGGCCGACGGGATCATCTTCGGCACGCCGACGCGCTTCGGAAACTCCAGCGCGGAGTTGAAAGCGTATATCGACTCCCTGGGCGGTCTCTGGTTTCAAGGCAAGCTGAACGGCAAGGCGGGCAGCGCTTTCTGCTCCACTTCCACCAAACATGGCGGCAATGAAAGCACATTGATTTCACTCTACAATCCCATGTGCCATCTCGGCCTCATTCTTGTTCCGCTCGGCTATGCCGATCCGGCCATGTTTCAAGCCGGAACGCCCTACGGCGCTTCCTCCGTTTCCGGCCAGGACAATACGCCGCCTACGGAACTCGATTTAGCAGTAGCGCGCTATCAGGGACGCCGAGTCACTGAAGTCGCCGCCGCGTTAAAAAACGCTCGCATTACCGAAACCAAGTAAGACAACCGCCTTAACTCTTTCCGGCTAAACTGACCGCGCTTTGGTCGTTTTCGGTTCGCATCCAAGCCGATTCATCTTCGCTTGAAAATCTCTTTTGGCCCGCTTCCTTGATGGCGGAATCCGGCACCTTATGCAGCGGCGTATAGCGTGGGTGATGCGCTTCTTTATAGGGGTCGTTCTGTTTCGCGTTGTAGCAGCAGATCATGGACCAGCGCGGGTTATCGGATTTATTCTGGTCCGAACGGTGCAGCATGTTCGCATGGAAAAACAGCGTGTCTCCCGGCTCCATCTCCACATATACCAGCGGCAAGCGTTTCAGCACCTCATTCACGCGATCCAGATCCGCCCCCGCCTGATCGCCCGTGAGCACATGCTCAATGCGGCCCAGCTTTTGCGAATACGGAATTACCTGCATGCAGCCGTTCTCTTTCGTGGACGGATCAACCGCAATATAAGCGCTTGTTAAATCGGGAAACAGCACGCCGTTCTGGTACCAATAGCCGTAATCCTGGTGCCACGCCCAAGCCCCGCCCACCTTGGCGTCCTTCATGATCATCTTCGAGTGATAGTGATAAACCTCATCATCCAGCAGTTTCTCCGCCGAGTTCACCACCGACTCGCAGCGCGCGAACATCCCATAGATCGTATCTCCCGGATGATTCCACAGCGAAAGCCGAACGGCCCCGCCCTCTCCATCGCCGCGGCTGAACGAATGCTGATCTAGCGCCCGGTCTTCCTTCGCGGCGCGTTGCAGCAGTTGAATCTCGTCTTTGTCGAAAAATCCCTTGGCGAGAATATAGCCCTGGTCCTGATAGTCCCGGGCCTGATCATCGGAAATAGCTCCATGCGGCATCTGTGTTTTCCACCTCTGCCGAGCATATCTCACTTTTAGTAAGCTTTTTTCATATGAACCGGCGGCAAGTTCTCCTTACGGGCATCGCGGCCACCTTTCGCGCCGCAGGCAAGCCGCCATCACGTTTAGCCATGGAAGCTTACATCTTCCAGCAGTACGCCGCCCGGCGGCGCAAACCGCTTGGAGACGTGCTCGGTGAAGTAATTCCCATGGCGCGCGCCGCCGGGTTCCGTAATATCGAATTGAACGCCGAATTTTTCGCGCCCGAGATTCGCGCCCGCACGCTGGACTTGGCGCGCTCCAGCAAGCTGATGATGCCCT
>CAXUBB010000277.1:0-7119 GCA_964249105.1 uncultured Bryobacteraceae bacterium
GTTCGGGCTGCGGGCCTTTCTATACAAAAATATAAATCTCTTTGGCCTTTCTGTCCCCGAAAACTCGATTGGAGCCTTTGATCTGTATGGATGGCAGTTGCTCTGGATCGTGGGTTTAGCTATGGGAACAATCTATGCTGAAAGTCTGGTTGAACCGGCGGAACGGTTCTCGCAGGCAAATGAGATACACCTGCCGCCTTGGCTTCTGAAACTGAGCATAGGAATAGCAGCCGTTTTCCTGATTCTGCGCTACAACCCGGTCGATCACTGGATGGACCCCAACCTGCTTGGCTGGCTTATTGACAAGTGGCATTTAGGAGCGGCCCGCGTCATCAACTTCGCCGCCATCACCATCGTGCTGGTGCGTTTCGGCTCCCGTATCGCGCGTCTCAAAATCTTTGCGCCGCTTGCGTTGCTCGGGCAGGCTTCTCTGGAAGTGTTCTGCGTGCATGTCCTTTGTTGCATTACAGGCGATCTGCTGAGCCATGACGCGGACCCGCAGTTGCCTGCTTTGACTCAGACTACGCTGTTAGTCGCGACGGTAGCGCTCCTGTTTGGGACGGCGCTGGCGAGAAAACGATGGGTGGAACGAAAACAACTGTCAGGGAGCCGTTAATACGCGGATGTCGCTCAGGTTGCGGTAATCTTCCGCATAATCCAGACCATAGCCCACCACGAACTCGTCGGGTATTTGAAATCCGATGTACCTGACATGGACAGGTTGGATCCTCCGTTCCGGTTTATCAAGCAGCGTGGCAATTTCGAGCGACTTCGGCCGGCGCTGCTGCAAGAGTCTGGTCAAGTAGCTGAGAGTGACTCCGCTGTCGATAATGTCTTCCACAATTAAAATGTTCTGGCCTTCTATGTTGACATCGAGGTCGCGGGTTACTTTGACCTGGCCGGACGTGCTTTTCTGATTGCCGTAACTGGAAATGGCCATGAACTCAATGCGCACGGAATGTTTTTTCAAGGCGCGCGCCAGATCAGCTACAAAGATGAATGCGCCTTTCAGGATGGAAACCAGATAAAGCGGGCCTTCGGGGTAATCGGCGTCAATTTGTTCCGCTAATTCGCGCACTCTCGTCTGAATCCGCTCAGCGGAAATCAGCACTTGCTCGGCTTGGGATGGCATTTCTGCAATGGTAGCGTTAGCGGGAGGCCAGTTTCAGCCTGGAACTGCCCGTACCGATGTGAATATGCGGCGCGGTGGCCGCACCGGCAACAGCGGTGCGAAAAGCCAGATACGGAATATGGAGCTTTTCGAGCAGTTGCCGCAGCCAGATTCCTTCCGGCGCTTCCGGATTCAGGGCCACATCCACGCGGTTGCGATGGTCGAGGCCCATGGCTTGATGCAGAAGCGTTTGACCCAGCGCGCTCACCGGCAAAGCCCGGCCAAAGCGCTTCTCAAATTGTGAAGAGATGGTGGTTAAGTCGGTTGCGTTAAACAAACCGTTTCCGTCATAGCGGATCATGGCGTCTTTCAGGCTGCCGCTCGCCTGCCCGGCGTGTTCCAACTGCTTTTCGGTTTCAGCCATCTGCTTCAAGTCCGCTAGGAGCTTAATCCGGTTTTGAGCCAGTGATAGAACCCGCTTTCGCGCTTCCAGTTCATCTGTTAATGCATCAAACTCCGAATGGGCCATGATGCCGCTGTCCAGAAGCTTGTGGCGATCCTCCACGGTCGCGGCTTCCCGGTCAACCCGCCGCTGGGCCGCTCCGAGCATTTGGTCGGCCTGCGCCGCTGTAAAATCCGCAATCGGCGTGGAACTGTACAGCGTTTCGGCAAGCGTTACTTCGTCCTGGATATCGTCGACTTGCGCTTGCGCTTGCGCCAGCCGGGAATTCGGCAGAGTGCCTTGGTCGATTAACTGTTTAACCCGGTCCAGTTCTCCTTGGGCGCGCTCCAATCGAGCGTGGGCTAGAGCGCTGTAGGAAACTACGGACAGATCAGTTGCACAAAGATGCAGGGCGGTGAAACCCCAAGTACCTGCCCAGAGAAATAGCAAAGTGCCTGCCCACCGGGTCAGACATTTACGCATCTATTGTTAGTGTAGTACGCTAGGCACAGGAGACAGTTTAGACGAGCCCCACATCATCCAGTTCTATCCAGCGGCAACCTGCGGACGCGCTCGGAACACTTCCGAATTGGCGTGTTGCTGTTGAGGCTGCAGAATCGAAAAAGGCGGTTGACATCCGCGTTCTTGACCTGCGCCAGATCACGTCCTTTACTGACTATTTTGTGATTTGTTCGGTGGCGAATCCCCGGCAAGGGCATGCTGTTTGCGATGAAATCGAGAAACAGTTGAAAGAAACCGGCGAACGACCCGTCAGTATCGAAGGATATGATCAGGCGGATTGGATTTTAATGGATTACAGCGACTTCCTGGTCCATATCTTTTCAGAAAACGCTCGTAAATACTACGACTTAGAACGCTTATGGCGCGGCGCGGAGGCTGTAAATATGACGCCTATTCAGTCTCAGGAGTAGTACCAGTTCCCTCAAGTTTAGGCATAAGTGAGATAGCCCCGTCACCAGCGTCACTTTATAATTGATCAGGGGTATTTGCAGTTTCTTGCGCTGTTTCGCAAGGCTTGCCTTCGTTTGACTGGTGATAGATGAATCATTTCGGAACACTGACACCGCGTCATTTTCAAGTTCTGCATGCGCTGGTTCAGAACTATATTGAAACGGGCGAGCCCGTCGCATCTCGCGTCATTGCCCGCAAGTACCCGATGAGCGCGGCTTCGATTCGGAACATGATGGCTGACCTGCTGGACGAAGGGTACTTGTTTCAGCCGCACACTTCCGCAGGCCGCGTGCCCACAGAGCGCGCTTATCAGAGCTATGTTAAAACGCTGCTTGGCAACCGGATTGTCAAGGCGGAGCTGGATCGTTTGCAGGGAGAAATTCAGCGCGAAGGCACCGTGGAAGGACGAATCGAGCGTTCGTCGAAGCTGCTAACAGAAATCACCAGGAACTTTGGAATCGCGGCGGCAATCCCGACGGAAAATCAAACGTTGGATCAGGTGGAGTTATTAGCGTTGCCGGATCGCCGTGTGTTAATGGTCGTGATTACTCGTGACCGGATGGTTCGGAATAAGGTGATCACGATTGACGATCACATCCTTCAGGATGAGTTGAATTCCATCAAGAATTACATCAACTATAATTTCAGCGGCTGGGTTTTGCCGAGCATCCATCGTGAATTGAAGCGACGGCTCGAACTCGAAAGCGCCGCCTATGACGCGATTCTGAGGCGGGTCAGCCTGTTTCACTCCAAGGGCTTGCTGGATCTGGGTTTAGCGCCGGAGGTGCATTTCGACGGCGCGGTAAATTTAATTGGCCTGGACCTGCACTTAACAAGGGAGCGGATGCGCGAGTTGTTTCGGGCGCTCGAAGAGAAAAAGCGTGTTCTGCAATTATTGGAACGCTTTCTGGAGCAGCGTGAAGGGGAGTTGTCGGTTCAAGTGGGATTGTCCGATGTTCACCCGAGCATGGGCGAGTTGTCCCTGATCGGCATCCGGCTGGACCTGCCCAATGGACTAGAAGCACATGTGGCTGTTCTGGGCCCCATGCGCATGAACTACAGCCGGGCGCTTTCCGCCGTTTTGCATGTAGGGCAGGCGTTTAAGACGGCAACGTCGTAACTAATATGCGTTGTTTCAACTACCGGTTTCTTAGGTGGTTCAAGTTTGTCTTTTGCGGTTTTACCTGGTTACTTGCTGCATAATTGTGATAGGTCTTTGTATTTTGCCTGTTCTAATGCTGGATAAGGCGCTGAGAAAGTAGTAAATAGATGTTCAGGGAGCAACAAAGGCTGGCAGATGTGCGGGGCAGGGGCAATTTTCCTGCTTATAGCGTCGCTACTGCTGCCCATTACTTAAAGTTGCCAACAGCCACGTTGCGCTCCTGGGTAAGCAGCAGGACCTATTCTACTGTCACAAAATCCAAGTCCTTCAAACCCCTAATTGCGATTGCTGACCCTGTTCTTGGTTATCTGTCTTTCATCAACTTGGTAGAGGTTCATGTCTTGGCTGCTATCAGGCGAACTCATAATGTACGTTTGGATAAAGTCCGGTCCGCGCTCGATTTCTTAGCAAGACACTTTCCTGCGGATCATCCTTTGGCCAGCCACAATTTCGAGACAGACGGTCTTGATCTTTTTGTAGAAAAATATGGCAAGCTGTATAACGTGTCCCGAGAGGGTCAGCAAGCAGTACGGGAACTGTTGCATTCTCACCTGCAACGGGTGGAGTACGACAGAACAGGTAATCCTATTAAGCTATTCCCGTTTGTGGCAAGGGGCATATACGTCGATGAGCGTCCTGTAGAAATAAGTCCTTTGATCTCGTTTGGTCGTCCCGTGCTCGCAAACACCGGAATTCCTACCGAAGTGATTGCAGATCGCTTTGTAGCTGGCGAGTCGATTGAAGAGTTAGCCAGTGATTATGGGATTAGCGCGACCGCCATTCAGCAGGCGGTCCGATGTGAACAGGTGGCCTAAGCTCTGCGATTCTTCGTTGATCGCTCCATCGGCGGGAAAGTTCTGGTTGAAAGAGTTCGACTTGCTGGACATGCGGCTATTGCTCATGATGCGGTATTCTCTCCGACGGCTCGCGATGAAGAATGGCTGGAGTATGCGGGGCAAGAGCGCCTTGTTGTCATCACAAAGGACAAAATGATTCGGAAGCGGCCTAATGAATTGGCTGCACTACATAATTCTTCACTTCAGGTGATTATGCTGACTTCGGGCAGTACAAAGATGAGTGACTACGCAGAAACACTGATCATGGTGTTACCTAAAATTCAAGTGATGTTAGCTCAAACCAACCCGCCCGTAATTATCAGCTGTACCCGTAAAGGTAGTTTGGCCATTATTCCACAGGAGCCTCTAAAGCTCGCACGGCGTAAACTATAGCCACCATATCCTAAATTTCGCCTGATTCGGTCGAATCGAACAAACTTCAAACTGACCAATCACCAAGATTCCAGCCATTTGCGCCATCCCTGCGTTTAGTGGTTTAATAGAAGTGTTGCGTTGGAATGAAAAGTGGGCGAAAGCCCACTTTTTTATTGCGCTTAAGCGGAAATGCCGACATTGGAAAACAAGGAGCTTCTCGGAAAGCTCAACGAAATAGGCGAATACGCAGCTAGAAGCACGGATATCGAGATCGTGGAGATCCAGGTTCGTGGCGCTGGCAAATCGCGGCTCCTGCGCGTTTACATTGATAAACCGGGCGGAGTGACGCACGGCGATTGCGAAGCTGTTTCGCAGAGGATAAGTCAATTGCTCGACGAGCAGGATGTTATGCCGGAAGACAGCTACACCCTGGAGGTCAGCTCCCTAGGGTTGGAGCGCAAGTTGTCCAGCCAACGAGACTTTGAGCGTGTGGTGGGGCAAAAAATATCATTGACTTTCCGGGAGGCCGTTGAGGGCAGCAAGCATATGGAAGGCAAGCTGCTCAACGTCGGCGGCAACAAGCTTCAAATTGCGCTTCGCGCGGGCGAGGTGCGGGAAGTTGCGCTGGAGCAACTGCAAAAGGCGAAGCTGAAGTTTGAGCTGTAGTTTCCCATTTTCACGCAATATTTTGAATTGAATTTGCAAGAGGTTTTCACGTGGCTTCTATTTATCAGTCCATTGAGATATTAAGCAAGGAAAAGGGCATTGATCCGCAGATTGTTGTGGATGCGGTGAAGGACGCCATGCTGGCCGCCGCCCGCAAACAGTATCGCGGGCCGGAGGATTTGATCGCCGATCTGGACGAGAGCACGGGCAACATTCAGATTTACAGCGTGAAGCAGGTTGTGGATACGGTGGACGATCCGTATAAGCAGATCAGCCTGTCGGCAGCTAAAAGGATCAACGGGAAAGCGGAAGTAGGCACGGAAATCCGGGAGCCGAAGCCGACCGAGTCCCTGGGCCGCATTTCCGCCCAAACCGCCAAGCAGGTCATCCTGCAGAAGGTTCGGGAAGCCGAGCGTGACAGCGTTTTTTCCGAGTTTCAAGGCCGTTATGGCGAGCTGGTCAACTGCACGATCAAGCGCGCCGAAGGGCAAGACTATATCGTGGACATGGGTAAAACGGAAGCGCGCCTTCCTAAGAAAGAGCAGTCCCGCGTCGAAAGTTTCAGCGTGGGAGATCGCGTGCGTTGTGTCATTAAGGGCGTGGAGCGAAGCGGCAAGAGTTCAGGAGTGATTGTTTCCCGCGCCGCCCCGGACCTGGTGATACGCCTGTTTGAGCAGGAAGTGCCGGAAATCTACGACAACACGGTATCTATTAAAGCCTGCGCGCGCGAGGCGGGCGAACGCACGAAAATTGCCGTGTTCAGCCGCGACCGCGATGTGGACAGCGTCGGCGCTTGCGTCGGCATGAAGGGCATGCGCGTGCAGTCTATTATTCGTGAATTGCGCGGCGAAAAAATTGACATCATCGAATATTCGGAAGACCCGTCGCAGTATGTGGTCAAGGCCCTGAGTCCGGCCAAAATTTCCCGCGTCACCATTCTCGATCCCGCCGATAAGCACATGGAAGTGGTGGTGGAGGATGCTCAGCTTTCGCTGGCCATCGGCAAGCGCGGCCAGAACGTCAGGTTGGCGGCGAAACTGATGGGCTGGAAGATCGACATCAAGAGCGAAGAAGAAAAGCGGCGCGAGATGGAATCCCGCATGGCGGATCTGGTTATATCCGGCGCTCCGGTTTCCGTGCTGTTGGACCATGGCCTGGAAGAGGACGTCATTGAAAAACTGATTGCGGCGAATATCGGCACTGTGGAGCGGCTGGGCGCGATGACTCCGGAGGAATTTCAATCGATTCCCGGCATTGATGAAAACGTGGTCAGCATCATTCAATCCGCAGTGGTTTCGTATTACGGCCAGTACGACGAAGGGCAGAGTGAGGAAGAACTGGCCGGGAATGCGGACGACCAAGCGCCTGTTGACGCAGAAAGTATTGAATCCACTGTGGATGCAACTTCGGGGGACGCTGGAGAATCGAATAATTTAGGTGACGCTTTCGAGAACGTTCAGACAGGTGTTCTTGAACATGACCTAGCCCGGCATGAGCCGGCTGCCACCGACGAGACCGAGGATTATGAAGTGATTGACCTGGGTCGCGTGGAGGG
>CAXUBB010000277.1:7129-7405 GCA_964249105.1 uncultured Bryobacteraceae bacterium
CCATCAACATTACGCGATATGGTGAGCTCGGATACCTCTTCGGAAGCCGAAGAATCTGATAGTATCGAATAATCGGCATAATTTGTCAAAAGATAATGGCGTTCGAGGGAGTTTTATAGCAGTCTCTTCTATGAAGAAAATTAGAATTAATGAGCTGGCGCGGGAATTGGAAGTGAAACCAGGCGTCATTCTCGATCTGCTGCCTGAATTCGGCGTGCAGGAGAAAAAGACGCACTCCAGCTCAGTTGATGAAGATGTTGCTATTGCTTTGCGCGA
>CAXUBB010000278.1:0-5859 GCA_964249105.1 uncultured Bryobacteraceae bacterium
TCCGCCCACTCTATTTATCACCAGCACTCGTGATCTGCTGCTGAGCGGCACAACAATTCTGCACCGTGCTTTTTTGCGGGCGGGCGTTGATACGCAATTGGTGGTGTTTGAAGCCTTGCCTCATGCCTTCTGGAATGATCCGCACTTGCCGGAAACAAAGGAAGCCAATGAGATCATGGCCAAGTTCTTTGAAAAGCAGTTAGGGAAATGAAACGGCTTATTGGGCAGCGCCGACGATATCGAGCAGTTCGATCTCGAAAATCAGTGCCGCTCCGCCTGGGATGCCGGGACGTCCCTGATCTCCGTAGGCCAAAGCAGACGGGCAGACCAGCGTGCCTTTGCCGCCGACTTTCATCAATTGCAAACCTTCGGTCCAACAAGGGACGACTCCGTTCAATGGAAATTGAGCGGGTTCATGGCGGCTATAAGAGCTGTCGAACTCTGTTCCATTCACAAGCGTGCCGCGGTAATTCACTTTTACCGTGTCGGTCGGCTTGGGTGAAGCGCCGGTGCCGGGACGTAACTCACGATAAATTAGGCCCGATGGAGTTTTGACCGCACCTGGTTCGGCGGCTGCCTTATCGAGATAAGTCTGGGAGGCGGCTTTCTGTTGTGCGGCTATGCGAACAGCGCGGGTCTGCGCCAGCGCCTGAATATTGGGTCCCCACGTCTTGAGATCAACGGCAGGTTTGCCTGCGGCGGCATCGGTCATAGCCTGTTTGACCATGGCCAGCTCGGTTGGAGACAAGCCAAAAGGAGTAAGCGACTGATAAATGGAAAGCCCGAGGGCATAGATCGTTTTTTCTTCATCCGTCATAGGTGTTGGCGTGGTGGAGGCCGCCGGAGCCGCCGGTTTCGGAGCGGGCTTGGCTGTAGTGGATCGTGAGGATGAGTGCTGTCCGGCGGTGGACTGGGCAGCGGCTGTTGACGCTCCTGTTATAACAGCAGCAAACAGAAAAAGGGGCAGCTTACGCACGTGTTCAGGCTAACATTGAGACCTCCCTGTCCGCTGAAAGAGTTGCTCCTGGGACAATAAAAGAGTGGCGGATACAAAAGTGTTGGACGAACGCAAAGTAGGCGGAAAGGGGGCGCAGAGCAGCGCTTCAACGCCGGAAATGGGCCGGGATCATGACGCCAAGCTGGACCGATTGGCTGAAGTCGCGGTACGGGTGGGGCTTGGGTCGGTAAAAGGGCAGGAGTTGGTGGTGACTTCTCCGCTGGAGGCGCTGCCGCTGGCGCGACGCATTACGGAGCATGCCTATCAAGCGGGCGCTTTGCTAGTCACGACTCTGTTCACCGACGAAGAAGCGACGCTGATGCGTTTTCGCTACGCGCCGGATGAGAGTTTTGATCGGGCTGCGGAGTGGCTTGCTAATGGCGTAGCGTCAGCGTACCGTAGCGGCGCGGCAAGGTTGGCGATTACGGGCGGGAATCCGGCGCTGCTGGCAAAGGAGGATCCAAGCAAAGTAGCGCGGGCAAATCTGGCTCTTTCCAAAGTGAGCAAGCCTGCCATGGAACTGATTACGCGACATGACATCAACTGGACCATTGTTCCGTGCGCGACGCCCGCCTGGGCGCGTCTGGTTTTTCCGAACGAGCGAGAGGAAATAGCTGTCCAGCGGCTTTGGGATGCGATCTTTGCATCGATACGGATCGATACGCCGGACCCGGTCGCGGCATGGAAGACTCATGCGGAGAATTTGGAGCGGCGGGTTCAGTATCTCAATACGAAGCGTTACGCGGCGCTGCACTTTCGCGGACCGGGAACCGATTTGCGGGTTGGTTTGGCGGACGACCATCTCTGGCTGGGTGGGGGCGCAAAGGCTAAAAACGGCATTGAGTGCCAGCCGAATATGCCGACGGAGGAAGTGTTCACGACGCCGCACAAGGATCGAGTGGAGGGCACAGTGGTCAGCAGCAAGCCGCTTTCGTATCAAGGCACGCTGATCGAGAATATCCGGGTACGCTTCGAGGGCGGGCGCATTACCGAAGTTTCGGCGACGAAAGGCGAATCCACGATTCAAAGCATGATTAGCTCGGACGAAGGGGCGCGGCGATTAGGGGAAGTAGCGCTGGTGCCGCACTCTTCTCCGATTGCCGCCAGCGGGCTCTTGTTCTGGAATACGCTATTTGACGAGAACGCGGCGAGTCACATCGCGCTCGGGCAGGCTTACAGCACGTGCCTTCGTGATGGAGACAGCCTGGATCAGACGGCGCTGACGGCCAGGGGCGCGAACAGCAGCTTGATTCATGTGGACTGGATGATAGGTTCGGGCGAGATGGACGTGGACGGGATCACGGCGGATGGAAGCGCCGAATCGTTGATGCGCCGGGGAGAGTGGGTTTCGTAAGCAATTTTTTGTCTGTGCGGCGGAGAGGACTCGTGTCTTTAGCAAGGGTCATGCGTATTTTTGGCCGTTCTGACAGTCAATTTGAAGCGGAAGTGTCGGAGGTTACGCGCCGACGCGAGAGTTTGTCCGCACTGACGAATGAGCAGCTCAAGGCCGCTGCGAGAGATTTGGGCGGTCAGCCGGATGTGGTCGAAGTGTTCGCGCTGACGGCGGTGATTGCGGAGCGAGTACTCGGCTTGCGGATGTTTGACGTGCAAATATTGGGCGCGTTCGCGTTGCAGCGCGGGCATATCGCCGAGATGCAGACCGGCGAGGGCAAGACGCTGGCGGCGGTTCCGGCGGTGGTCTGGTATGCCCTTCGGGGCAGAGGCGTGCATGTGCTGACCGCTAACGATTACCTGGCCCGCCGAGATGCCGAATGGATGAGCGGGATCTATGAGTGGTTCGGCTTGTCGGCGGCTCATCTTTCGCAGAACATGACGACCAGGGGACGCCGCGCCGCTTACCGTAGCGACATTACTTATGCCACGGCCAATGAGGTGGGCTTTGATTTTCTCCGGGATGGTCTCGCTCGGAACGCGGAAGAAATCGTGCAACGTCCGTTTGCCTTCGCCGTAATCGACGAGGCGGATTCCATTCTGATCGACGAGGCGCGCATTCCGCTGGTGATTGCGGGAGGAATTTCGGAAGATCCGGCGCTGGCGTGCCGGGCCGATGTCGTCATCCGGCATTTACGTTTTCATGCCGATTATGTTCCCGATGAGTTTGCCCGAAATGCGCGGTTGACCGATGCCGGCATCCGCCGCGTAGAGCGGGAGCTTGGTTGCGGAAGTTTGTTTGATGAAGAAAATCTTCGTGTTTTAACGGCGGTGCAGGATGCGCTACATGCTCATGTTCTGTTACGGCGCGATGTGGATTATGTCGTCAAAAACGGCGCGGTGGAATTAGTGGACGAGTTCAAGGGGCGCATCGCCCAAAACCGCCGCTGGCCGGCGGGACTGCAATTAGCGCTCGAAGCGAAAGAAGATGTCGCGGCGAGAACACAAGGGCGCATTCTGGGTTCAATCACAGTGCAAAACCTTGTGAGTTTGTACGAGCGAATCTGCGGGATGACGGGCACCGCCGCTACGCAGGCTGATGAGTTCTGGAAGGTATACAAGCTTCGAGTGGATGCCATTCCGACTAACCGTCCCTTGATTCGCCAGGATCTTCCCGACATTATTTATGCCGACAAAGAAGCGCGAGATCGAGCACTCGTCGTGGAGATCCGCAGTGTGCATGAGACAGGCCGCCCTATTTTGGTGGGAACCGCCAATGTGGAGGACTCAGAGCGGTTGAGCCGCCGCCTGCGGATCGCAGGAGTGCCGCACGCTGTCCTGAATGCGCGGAACGATGAGGCGGAAGCGGAAATTGTCGCCCAGGCGGGCGCGCTCGGGGCAGTGACGGTTTCGACCAATATGGCGGGGCGGGGGACGGATATTTTGCTGGGCGGTAATCCTCCCAAAGACAGGCAGAAAGTCACGGAATTGGGCGGGTTGTATGTGCTTGGCACGACGCGTCATGAGGCGCGACGCATTGATAATCAGTTGCGGGGCCGGGCGGGTCGGCAAGGCGATCCGGGTTCATCCCGTTTCTTTTTGAGCCGTGAAGACGACCTGCTGCTTCGATTCGGTATTACGCAGAATCCGGACATTGACAGCGTGCAGCGTACGGCGGAAAGCCAAAATCTGGAGATTCGGGAGTTGCTCTGGAAGTACGAATCCGTTACGGAGCATCATCGCCGTGAAGTGTATGATCTGCGCCGCGAGGTTCTGTTATCGCCGGCGTGGAGCGTCGCTTCGCTGCTGCCGGAAGAGGTGTACCAGAAGTTCGCGCAGGCCGTCGATAAAGATTCCATCGAGATAGCGGGCCGCCGTCTGGTTCTGGCGCTCCTTGATGATCTCTGGGCGGACTACCTGGCGAATGTATCGGAGTTGAAATCCGGCATTCATTGGGTTTCCTGGGGCGGGCGTGATCCGCTTTATGAATTCCTCGTGCGGGTGCGGCAGATGTATACGGATTGGTATTGCTATCTGGAGGAAGAAGTTGCCGAAGCGTTTTCGACTGCCGAGATCCGGGATGGGCAGATCCAATTTCAGGATGAAGCAAAATTTGAGCGTGGCGCGACTTGGACCTATCTAACCACCGATCAGCCGTTTGGGATGTTAGGCGAGCGGATTGTTAAAGGGATTCGGCGAAGAGTTTCGAAAGCGCTCCGGAGAGTGTTGTGAGTAGGCCACCGCTACGTGTAGCGGATTGAGCACATGATTGCCCATGATCGAGAACAAGGGCGGTTTTCTGCTCAGCTTTGATGGAGAACGGAGCGGGGCGTCTGCTCCGATAGGAGCACAAGCAACACGCGGAGCGCTTGCTTGGCTCTCCGCGTCGAGTTCGTTTCAGCATATTTTGTCACAGAGTTCCTTCCTCCTATTGCGGTGCCGCCGCATATTTCTTCAGCAAGGCGTTCAACAATGCGTCGGCTGCTTCAGAACTCCGCTCGCCGCTTGAATTGAGCACCACCGCAACGCCCATATCGCGGCTCGGCTGCAGAGCCACAAGGGCGTAAAAACTTCCGTCACTGCCGGCGTGAGTGCTCTCCGGCACGCCGTCTATTTGGCTTGTTCCCCAACCCAACGCGTATTGGTCGTGGGTGGTCGAAGTATGCAGCCGCTGGATCGTCTTGGCAGAAAGAAATGCGCTGTTTTCGCCTCGGAGCCCTTTCAAATTCATCTGGAGGAATCTGACATAGTCGCCCAGCGCCATCGCCATACCACCTGCTGGCTGCATATAGGGCGGGTCCTGTGCGACGCCGCCCGGTAACGCTATGAAGCCTTTATCAGTCTCGAAGTGACCCCAAGGCTGGTTTCTGCCTGCCGACAGCGGAAATCCAAAAATGGCGCGCATCCCGAGAGGTTCTAACACTTGCGAAGTGACTAAATCCTCCCAACTCGATCCGGTCCTCCGTTCCGCTATAGCGGCGGCGATCGCGAAACCGGCATTCGAATAGAGTCCTTTGGTCCCCGGTGTAATCGTTGGCGCGTGCTTGAGCACCAATGCAGCGAACCGGGAGCGCTGTTCCATCGCACTGCCGCTTAGTTTAGGCCACGGCTTCGGCCACGTATTCTTCAGCAATGTGACTGTGACCGTGTCAAACGGCGGAATGCCCGCGTGGTGGGAAAGCAACTGTTCCATCGTGATGTGCCGAAAGGCGGGATGCATTGTTTTACTCAACTCGGGGAAGGTTTCCAGCGCGGTTGTCGTCCACGACAATTTGCCAGCTTCGACGAGCCGCGCAATCATTGTTGCCGTGATGGCCTTGGTATTCGAGCCGAGATGAAACAGGTCCGTTGATTCGAGTGGTGCGCTCTCTCCTCGATGCCTTAAGCCTGCTGCCGCGATGCCGACAATGTTGTGCGACCTAAACACGATGGCGGCGATACCGACCAAGTGCTGGTCTCCAACCTGTTTC
>CAXUBB010000278.1:5959-7400 GCA_964249105.1 uncultured Bryobacteraceae bacterium
CGACCTAAACACGATGGCGGCGATACCGACCAAGTGCTGGTCTCCAACCTGTTTCTCTAATAAGCTCTTGATCTCTGTCGAAGGCGCGAGAGCCGATTCTGCTGGAGAGTCTTGGCCCGACATCGAAGATAGCAAAACAGCGGCCAGGACAAGAACTTTTGAGTGACGAGCCAATGCAGCACGGAAACGCATGGGTCGACCAACTATTCGCTGCGGAGGGCCGTCACCGGGTCGATGGACAGGGCGCGACGGGCGGGAAGGAGAACCGCCAGGACGGCGACCAGTAATAAGAGGGCGGCGACGCCGAAGAAGCTGAGGGGATCATCCGGCTTCACTCCATACAGCAGGCTCTTCATCAGTCTTGTCAAACCGAAGGCTCCGGCCAAACCGGCGGCCACGCCGAGGAGAGCCGGTGTCAGACCCTGGCGCAGGATCATCCAGAGCACGGCGGCTTTCCCTGCTCCGAGGGCCATGCGAACTCCGATTTCCTGGGTTTGCTGCTGGACCGAGTAGGACATGACGCCGTAGATCCCAATGGCGGCCAGCAGGAGAGCCGAGGCGGCGAAGATGGAAAGCAGCCGCATATTGAAGTTCTGCCGCGAGATGCTGTCAGCAAGAATCTTGTCCATGGGACGTACCTGCCCCACAGGCAACCGGCCGTCCACTGTATGAATGGCTTTCGCGACGGCAACGGTAAGCGACTTTTCGTCCAGGCTGGACCGCACTTCCCAGGCCAGTGGGACGGAACTATTAACGATTTTGGTGATGCCCTGCGGTTGTTGGGCGTGCGGAACGTACATGATGGGAACTACTCCGCCCACCAGTCCGGTCTCAGCGACATCACCCACCACGCCGACGATCTCGCGCGGCGCGTAATCGGCGTAGACAGGGCCGCTCCCTTTCCCAATGTCCAGCGTCTGGCCGAGGGGATTTTCATTCCCGAAGTACTTCCTGGCAAAGGCGGCACTGACGATGACCACGGGGGCGCTTTCCATGTCGTCATGTTCCGTGAAAAGGCGGCCGCGCACCAGGGGGATACGGAACACTCGGAAGAAGTGAGGTGAAACGGTGCGCCATTGTCCAGATCCGTGATGCTCCTGGCCGGTAGGAACGGCTTTGCCGGGAATATCAAAGGAAAGCTGCCCGACGCTGCTTGTGGCGGGAATTACGAGAGAAGTGGAAGCGCTCTCCACTCCGGCAATCGATTCGATGTTCCCAAGGGCTTGGCGCGTGAGGCGCGTCATGGCCTCTGTCGTTTGATAACGCTCGCCGGCGAGGGACGTCAACATCGTCAGGACGTGATGAGAGTCGAGGCCGGATTCAACCGAACTGAGACTGGCGAAGGTGCGGATCAGCAGGGTGGCCGAGATGAGAAGCACCAAGGCCAGGGCCATTTCAACAGCTACCAGAGTTTTGCGCGTGAAGTTCTGGCGACGCCCGG
>CAXUBB010000279.1:0-7394 GCA_964249105.1 uncultured Bryobacteraceae bacterium
GCTACCCGTTCTCCTGACGGGTAGCATTTCAGGTGAGGCAACGACCCTCTAGGGGCAGCAAAAACAGTGAGTCAATGCGCCCGAATTTTGTTGTTGACGTTGATCAGCAGAGAAACGAAAGGGGGTAACAATGCCGAAACCGATGATAAGGCAATCACACATGTAAAGATGTGGACTGATCAGCGCAGGGTGCTGACCCACTTCCGTCGGTCCACCAAAAGCGCTGGAGAGCCCGTCACCGGCCCGACCAGTTCCACGAAGGTCTGTGAGGCGGGCTTGCGTTGGGCCTTTGGCCGCTTCTGGTTCACAACGCGCTGTTTCAGGCCCACGTAATCCAAGTGCAGGACCCGCGCCGTCCGATGGACGCCGTAACTTTTTGCCGCTTCCGTGGCAGCGGCCCAGAACGGCTCCGGCAAGCGCGAGCGCACGCGATGCGTGCTCCGAAACTCCGTTAACCGTTGCTGCAGTTGCTCCAAATCTTCCGGCAGGCTCGTCAGGTCTTGACTCATGAGGTGGGCCTCCTTGCCCTGAGCCGAAGCTAACAGGAAACACTACCCCACGTCATGCACGCCCGATACTGTTGGCGAATGGAGAGCTGGATAAGATGTTCGGATGTCGCTTCCTCCGCCCTCCTCATATTCGGTTCCCGAGCAAACGCGTCGGGTCGCCCGTGCCTCCTTCCCGAAAGGCACCTTGTGCCTCCGCCTGGCCGATGAGCTGGGAACCATTTTCCGGGATCAAGACTTTGCCGACTTATTTCCCTCGCAGGGCCAACCGGCCGAGGCTCCTTTTCGCTTGGCACTGGTCACGGTTCTACAGTTTTTGGAAGGGCTCTCCGACCGAGCCGCCGCCGAAGCGGTGCGGAGCCGCATCGACTGGAAATACCTGTTGTGTCTGGCATTGGACGATGCCGGTTTTGACTACTCGGTCCTGTGCGAGTTTCGCGCCCGCCTGTTAGCCGAGGGGGCGGAGCATCGCCTGTTCGACCGCATTCTATCCCTCTTCGAAGAACGCCAATGGGTCAAAACCCGCGGACGACAGCGTACTGACTCAACGCACGTTGTTGCTGCCATCCGCGATCTGAACCGTCTGGAGCGTGTGATCGAGACGCTGCGGGCAGCGCTCAATGTGTTGGCGACGGCTGCACCCGATTGGGTCCGGTCTCACATCCCGGCCGAATGGGTAGACCGATATGGCAAGCGGGCGGAAGATTATGATCTGCCCTCGGGAGAAAAACAACGGCAGGCGCTGGCCGAACAAGTGGGCCGCGATGGCGAGGCGCTGCTGGCGGCGCTTTGGTCCAGCGAAGCGCCGACGTGGATAAAAGCCTTGCCGGCCGTCGAAACGCTCCGCCGAGTCTGGGTTCACAGCTTTCTGCCGACGGCGGCAGGTCTGCGCTGGCGCGCGAAAGACAATGTTCCGCCTTCTGGGCTGCGCATCAGCTCGTCCTATGACACCGAAGCTCGTTACGCCCACAAACGAAGCACTACGTGGACGGGCTACAAAGTGCATCTGACCGAAACCTGTGAGCCGGATCGGCCTAACCTCATCACGCAGGTGCAGACGACCGAGGCCATCCAGAACGACAACGATGCCTTGCCGCACATTCACCAGGGATTAGCAAAAGTGGAACTGCTGCCGAACCAGCATCTGGTGGATGCGGGCTATATCGAAGCCAGCCAGTTGGTGGAGAGCCGACAGGAGTATGGCATTGAGTTGATCGGACCGGTCCAGGGCAACGGACGCTGGCAGCACGAGCAGGGCAACGGCTTCGACATCTCGCACTTCCTCGTGGATTGGGATCGCCAGCAGGTCACTTGTCCGGCGGGCCAAACGAGTTCGAGCTGGAAGGGCTTTGTCGGCAGGCGCGGAAACCCGCTGATCACAATCGCCTTTGCGAAGGCGGATGGCAGTCGATGCCCCAGCCTATCCCAGTGCACGAAAGCTAAGAATCAGCGAAGGACACTGACCCTGAAGCCGCAGAAACTCTACGAGGTTCTACAGCAAGCCCGGCAGCACGAGAAAACCAAAGAGTTCCAACAGCAGTACCGGTGGAGAGCGGGCGTGGAGGGCACCATCTCGCAAGGAGTGCGCGCCTTTGGTTTGCGAAAAGCCCGCTATCTAGGACTGGCAAAGACGCGGCTACAGCACTGGGCCACAGCGGCCCGCCATCAATCTGGAACGCTTGGCCGATTGGCTGGCGGGCGGAGGCCGAGAAACGACAAGACGAAGTGCCTTGACCCGCGTGATGCGAATGCCAACTGCTGCCTAGCATTCGCCAACAGTATCCTCCTTGCCGAAGGCTCACGGTAAACAGCACTCACGCTAGAGTGGCTGCCCGCTCGTGTCCGGATGTCATTTTCCTCTGAGGTGCCACCGCCTTTCTCACCAGCAACACAACGCCAACGTATTTTCCCTGGCGTGGGAGTGTAGTCGACCAACCGGTAGTTACCCTCTCTACATACGTTGACAGTGATTATTTCTGTTCGGTCGGGTCAGTCCGGATCATTGTGCTCTCAACCCATGTCCGCCGGTGCTCCTCGGATTCCCAATGGTCAAGCAATGCACGCGTGCGAACAGTTCCCAAGCTTTCGCCGCCCAGGGAAGCACGGCCTAGCGGAACGGACACATTTCCAACCCTCTTGGCCTTCCGGTTTGTATGCTACAGAGATGAAGCGCCGCACCTTCCTGAGACTCTCCGCAGCGGCGGCCCTGAACCGCTCCTGGGCGGCTACGGCCGCCTCAATTAATAAACGAGAACGCATGCTCCGCTGGCTGGCGGGCGAGAACATTCCGGCTTACACGCCTGCCGCCTTTTTTCTCCACTTCGGGAACGGCTACCAAGCTGGCTCGGCGGCAACCCGTCGGCATTTAGAATACTTTCACTACACCGACATGGATTTTCTCAAGGTTCAGTTTGAGCAAACCTACTCGCGCCAAGCGTTCTTGCAAAGGCCAAGCGACTGGTCAAAGCTCCCGCTCGCCAAGCTCGACTTCTACGAACCGCTCCTCCAGACCGTTCGGGAACTGGTCAAAGCCGAAAAAAAGAATACGCTTATTTTGATGACGCTGTATTCCCCGTTCATGTGCGCCGGCCATTGTGCAACTGCGCCCGTGCTGATCCGGCACCTCGAAGAAAATCCGGAGGCGGTGAAAAAGGGGTTGGAGATTCTCACCGAAAGTCAACTGCTGTTCGTGCGTGCCTGTATCAAAGAAGGCGTGGACGGGTTTTATGCCTCCACTCAGGGCGGCGAAGCCAAGCGATTCCATGACCCTGCCATTTTCCGGAACTATGTCAAACCCTTTGATCTGGTCGCGATGAAAGAAATCGCGACAGCCTGCCCGTTCAATATCTTGCACGTTTGCGACTACGTAGCCCCGTATGCGAGCTATGCTGCTTATACGGAATATCCGGGCCACGTCGTCAACTGTAATGTGAAGCTGTCCGATCACCGCATATCCGCCCAGGAAATTACAAAACTTTTCCAGCGTCCGTTTATGGGCGGCTTGGATCGCCATGGAGTGATTGCCGCCGGTGCGCCCGAACAGGTAGAAAAGGAGATTCGAACCGTTATCCAGCAAGCACCGAGTCCCTTCCTGCTCGGGGCCGACTGCACGGTCGAAGCTGACACGAGCTGGGACCGGCTAAGACACGCCATCTCAGTGGCGCATCAGGTAGCGGCCGCCTGATGCTTGGTGTGTCCAGATGTTGATCCGGAGAAAGAAACGAATGATCCCCTGCGAAGCGGCCTCGCTTCACTCAATGTCTGCATGGCCCGTCGTACAGGAGCGACTCAGAAATCACATGACGAGTTGTTCGAGGTGTTCGACGATGGGCGATGAGCCCAGTCAGGTCAAGGAAGGGAATGATAATCTGGACGTTTCTCTAGACTAAGTGGATCGAAGCCATGTATCTTTTTCGGCAGATCGAATGAGTTTCGGCTGCTGAACCAGCTCTCTGACCAATCTTTGTTGCGTGGTTTGCGGCGGGCTCCGGATCATCTGGTCGGAAGCTGAATAATAGTCGAGGGGCGCTTTGCACCGTAGAGCGGTTGGAACGATTCGCCCATAAACGAAAGGGCGACAGGAGCAATGAGCCCACCTCTCTTTTGACGAAATGCCTTTGTTCGCGGCGCCTTTCGCTGCTCCCGCTCTCCACCGCCTCACTCATATCGCAACGAAATCAGCGGATCCACACGCGTTGCCCGCCGCGAAGGAATGTAGCACGCGGCGCATCCTGCCAGTGCAAGGATCACGATCACCGCTGCCAGCGTAATCGGATCATACGTGGTGATGCCCGAAACCTGATTTCTCATCACTCGCAATAGTCCAAATGAAATTGCCACGCCAATGGCAATCCCCAACAAGATGTAGCGCATACCGGATTGAATCACCAGCCAGCGGACGTTCCCTGCACTCGCTCCGAGCGCCATTCGTATGCCAATCTCCTTTTGCTGCTGAGAAACCGTATAAGAGACCACGCTATACACGCCCACACAAACCAGAGTAAAACCAATCAGGGCAAAAACGGAGAATAGCTCTAGGCCAAAGCGCGGCTTCGAGAAGGCAAACTGCTCCAGTTGCGCTGCTAATGTATCGGTTCCATCCGGAATCACATTCTTATCAAGCGAGAGAACGGCGCTCTCCAGAGTCTTCTTCATCGCCGCAGGATGGCCGGCGGTCTTCACGTACACGACAAATCCGCCGTACCCCGACGTGGTCATTGCCGTGTACGCCTCTGGCTCAACCGGCTGGTCAATGCCGTGATTCCGTAAATCTGATGTAATGCCGATCACCTCAAACCAGGGATCCTTCATCGGCATAGGAGCTTGCTCGTAGGCGTCAATCCGTATCCGCTTCCCCAGCGGATTTCTGTCACCCAGCAGCTTCGTTACAAATGTCTGATTCACCAACGCCACCCTGCGCTTCCCTTGCAAATCAGCGTCCGTAATCATCCGCCCTGCCAGTAGCCGGCTTCCGACGGTTTGGAAGTAGGCGGGATCAACCAGTCCCACCTCGCCGCGCCCCTTTCGCGTATGATCGGCCTCCGCGGCCTCGAAGTTGGTCTGAATACCGCCGAAGGGAGGAAAATCAACCGCGGTCGATGCCGAAAGCACACCAGGAGAGCTGCGTAGCTTGTCCACTAAGTTATGAGCGAAACGATACTGCAGTTCCGGCGTGTTGTACTTCTTACCCAGGTTTACCTGCGTGGTCACCAAGTGATCCGTGCGAAATCCCAGATCAGCGCCCTTCTGACTTACAAAGCTCCGCATGAGAAGCCCTGCTCCACTCAACAGAAACAGCGAGAGCGCCACTTCAATCACCACGAGCGTATGACGCAATCGCCCTCGCCGAAAGCCGCTGTTCCCGCGTCCACCTGCTTTCAGCGGCTCTGCCATATCGCGCGAGAACGAGGCCAAGGCAGGCGCCAAACCGAAAAGGAGGGGCGTCAACAGGGCAAGCGCGACGGTTCCCGCCAAGACCGGAAAGTTTAATTGAATGCTCGCTTCATCCGGAAAAGTATGTTCCGGTAGCGCCACCATCAGCACCTTGATTCCGAGCGCGGCCAAGCCACAACCGAGGGTCGCCCCACACCATGCCAGCACGGTGCTCTCTACCAGCAATTGCCGAATGACACGCCATTGGCTGGCACCTAGTGCGCTGCGCACGGCGAACTCTTTCTCGCGAGCCGTTGCGCGTGCTAACAGCAGATTCGCCACGTTCGCACAAGCAATTAAAAGTAACAACCCCACTGCGCCCAGCAGAAGATAGAGCGTCTCCCGAAAGCGTCCCACCACACCCTCGCCGACAAACAAGAGTTTCAAGTTGTACTGTTTCGGATAAAGATTGGGATACAGCTTGGCCTGATCGCGGGCAATAGCCACCAGATCGGAAACAGCAGCTTTTGCACTGACCCCCACGCGCAACCGTCCCATCAAAAGAACGAAATCAGAATTCGCGTCCGTCTCGGCAGGATTGGCTGAAAAGGGCATCCAAAGGTCTGCACCCCACAGCGTGAAGCGCTTCGGCATGATGCCGACCAGCGTTGTCGGCGTGCCGTTCAAAACGTAACTCTTGCCCAGAATCGACCGGTCACCAGCAAAACGGCTCTGCCACAGTTTGTAGCTGAGCACGAACACCGGCGGCGCACCAACCTTTGCATCTGCCTGCGTCGTGTACCGGCCGAGCAGCGGAGCCATGCCACAGAACTCGAATGCGTTACTGGTCAGCCGGGCCCGAATGAACGATTCCAGGCGGCCCGAGGGATCCGTCATCATGACACGGTCGGGTACAATTCCGATACTGTCCTCCAATACATGATTCCGTTGCTGGTAAGCCAGGAACTCAGGCTGCAGGTAAGCCGTGCGGCCGCTGTTTGGATCGGGGTGACTGGAATCTTGAACCGCCACCCAGACCAAACGTTTACCGCCACGATACGGAAACGGATCGAGCAAGACGTTTTGGATCACGCTGAAGATGGCAGTCACAGAACCAATGCCCAACGCCAACGCCAGAACCGCGGTGGCAAAGAATCCACGGTCTTTTCGTACGTTCCGGAAAGCATACCGCAAGTCCTGCAGCAAAGAATACATGGAACGAGAGACGTAACCAGCCGTTAGTTGGTTCGCACTAATTTTGTCCACATTTGGGATTCATTCGCAGAATCTGTTCGCAATTGGGAATCCTTGTGGGTTCCAAGTCTCAAACGCTCCATCGCCTAGCCTTGGCTGCATGAAGCGAGGCGGAAGTGGGATTGCCAAACTCGCTGAACAGGACAGACTGCCGGTCGAAAGTCATCTTACCGGGAACCCCACATTTTCTACGAGTTCTCATGTTGCGAGTGCGACACAACGGCACACGAAAAAGGGCTGCTTCCTGTATGCTGTCCCAAGGCACAGCGGTCCGAGATTGTAGCCCTTATGGGCGCGACGAAAGCCCGCCTATGAGTTTGATCCGGGGCACCGACTCAGCTCGACTTTGGCCAGCAGGCCGCACGGCAGAGTGCATAGACAAGGCTCTCCCGCAAGGCGCGGGGTCGTTTTCCCACCTGCTCTTTACGATAAGAGATGTGAAAACCTGCATGTGTCCAGTACTGCTGGCGGACCGCCGCGAGCGCCTCGGCCAACGGAGGCCGCGCTGGGCGGTACCCAGCATCCTGTGACAACGGGAAGCGACCCCGGCGGACAAGCCGATCCGCCAGCCGGGTCACCACAGAAAACAGCGCGCGCAAACACGGCGTGGTGCGGGCCATGGCGGGTTGGCTCCATTGCCGCTGGGTTTCGACGCCGCGCCTCTTGCGTACTTCCTGCAAGGTGACCTCCCCTTTCCGGCGCCGCCCGAACCAACTCACCATCGTGAGCGGGCTGGGGAGCGAGATCCGTACACAACCAGGC
>CAXUBB010000280.1:0-7382 GCA_964249105.1 uncultured Bryobacteraceae bacterium
CGGTCATACCATTCAAGAACTAAACGGCGGACCTTGACATCTTCCAAATACTTGGTCTCCCAAGTGGCGGAAGGCAATGAGAGAAAATCTGCCTCCTCCATCGCGTCAACTCAACTTCAGAGGAGCCTTGTCAGCACGCAATTGGGAAAAAATCATGACCGCATCAGCAAGAGCCACAAGAAAGTGTTTGGGGAGTTGCACTTGGGGTTGGGGATCACCTTCTTGTGGCCTGCTGTCTCGCATGCTAGGTAACTATAAAACAGATGAGAAAGGCGTTTTTCCGGTTCGTAGCAAAAATAATTCAGAAATTTTGCTGATGGATGCGAACTTTATTCAAGCTCTCGCCACATCTCGGAAACAGAAACGTCAACTCGGTTGGACTCATCTAAAACCACGCTGAGGATCTCCGTTGCTTCGCTCAAATCTTTCAGCGAATACATCCATGCTTTCCGGCGCTCCGGCCAAATAATCCAGCACAAAGGCGTACCCGCTTTAAGAATACGATCGGCTTTATCGAACAGATCTCCCACAGTTTTGCCAGGCGAAAGAATTTCGACGCAAAGAACGGCTGGATCAGCTAAATCACCATTTTGATAACGGGCGTTTCGAAACGCTACAGTGGTATCCGGAACCAGTCGATCCGGGTCGCAAAGCACATTTAGTTCGGACATCACCCGATATTTTTTCGGCAAGATTTGATGAAAAAAGCCAATCAGATACGACTCAGCGAATGCGTGCAAGTTCTTCGGTAATGGTTTCTGAATCTCATGGCCATCAATTAACTCAGTGTGATAGATCGGCTCAGTTAGGACGGCACTCATGGGCTGCTCCCTTACCGCGATAGTAGCATCAACCTAGGACCGTGGGCGCAACCGGATCTCGAACAGCTTGGGCCAGAGTTTGCCCGTTACAAACAGTCGGTCGCCCATGGAGTCATACGCGATTCCATTCAGCACATCGGCGCCCTCCCGATCTTCCGTGGGCAGCAAGCCGGACAAATCAATCCAGCCCAAAACCCGTCCATCTTTGGGTGAGATCCGGACGATGCGGTCCGTTTGCCAGACGTTCGCAAACAACTCACCGCGAACCCATTCCAACTCATTCAGGGCCTCAACCCTGTTACTGCCCTCATGAACCGTGAACCGCCGAATCTCGCTCAGAGTTCCAGGCTCCAAGCAGCGGATTTCCGGCGTTCCATCGCTCATGTAAATGACCTGGCCGTCGTTGGCAAGCCCCCATCCTTCTCCCAGATAGGAGAAGTTTTTCAACAAGTGGAATGTCTTCTGGTCATAAACGTACCCGATGTGAGACTGCCACGTGAGTTGGGTTATGCGCCCATTCAGCACGGTAATGCCCTCACCAAAAAACTGACGCGGCAACTCCGTTTGTTCCAGAATACGTCCTGTTTTGAGATCGACTTTCCGCAGCGTTGACCGTCCGTTGAGACCTGTGCCTTCATAAAGAAAGCCGCCTCGAAACTCCAATCCTTGCGTGAACGCGGAGTGGTCGTGCGGATACACGTTTACTACGTCGAAGCCAAAAGCCGAAACGCTTGTGCCACGCGGGCCAGCATGTATCCATAAAGCGGACAGCGCCGGCAGTAGCACCAGCATTACTATTTTTATTTATGTTTAAAAGAGCATCTAGATCAACACTTACAAGATGTAACAGACGCAGTGGGTACACTTTACTGAATGAGCACAGACGAAAGTTTACGCTATCCCATCGGCAGATATCAGCCGCCTGAAAAGATTTCGCCCGAGCAGCGGGCCGAATGGATCAACACAATTGAGGCGCTGCCGGACAAACTGAAGCAAGCGGTCTCGGATCTGACGAACACGCAGCTTGATACCCCATACCGGCCAGGCGGTTGGACCGTGCGGCAGGTCGTCCATCATCTTCCCGACAGCCATCTGAACAGCTACATCCGATTCCGGCTCGCTTTAACGGAAAACACGCCCACCATCAAGCCGTATGAAGAGGCAAAGTGGGCGGAATTGCCAGACGCAAAGACGGGACCAGTCGGCCCATCGCTGCTAATCCTGGAAGGGCTGCACCAGCGCTGGACGGCGCTGCTGCGAACACTCGATGATAATGCGTTTGCTCGAACACTTCAGCACCCCGAGTGGGGAGAGATCCGACTGGATTGGACGCTAGGACTTTATGCGTGGCATTGCGGGCATCATCTGGCGCACATTACGCGTCTATCGTGATGTCGTTGAGTGCGGCGGAGCCGCTTTGCGCGAACGATAGCTCCGGCGCTGAACCGGCTTCTTTTCGCCATGATCGATCAGATTATAGGCGCTAATCACAAGCGCAAGGTGAGAAAAGGCCTGCGGAAAATTACCGAGCTGTCGGCGCTCCTTGGGATCGTACTCTTCCGAGAGCAGGCCGACATCATTGCATAGCGCGATAAGACGCTCAAACAAGGCGCGAGCATCGTCGGTGCGGCCTTGCAGGACATAGTTGTCCACCAGCCAGAAACTGCAAGCCAGGAAAGCGCCCTCATCGCCGGGCAAACCGTCAACCGAACTGTGAGTGTTGTAACGGGCGACAAAGCCGTCTTGCATCAAGTGTTTTTCGATGGCCTCAATCGTGCCGCGAATACGCGGATCTTCCGGCGGCAAAAAGCCCACGAGCGGAAGCAGAAGAAGGCTGGCATCCAGTTCCTTGCTGCCGTAGTACTGGACAAAAGAGTTCACGTCCTGGCTGAATCCAAAACGGCAGATTTCCTGATGAATATCCGTGCGAAGCCGTATCCATCGCTCCAATGGACCTTCCTCTCCGAACTCCTGAATCGTGCGAACGGCGCGATCCACGCACACCCAGGCCATGACCTTTGAATGAACAAAATGCCGCCGGGGGCCGCGAATTTCCCAGATGCCGTCATCCGGTTTGAACCAGATTTTTTCCAGGTGCGACACCAGGGCGCGCTGCAGGTTCCAGGCGGCTTCGAGCTTTTCCATGCCATGACAGCGCGCCTGGTAAAAGGCGTCCAGCACTTCGCCGTAAACATCAAGCTGCAACTGTTCGGAGGCGGCGTTGCCGATGCGGACCGGGCTGGAGCCTTCGTAGCCGGGCAGGTCCGGCAGCTCAAACTCCGTCAAGCGGCGCTCGCCCGCAATCCCGTACATAATCTGCATCTGGTCCGGACTTCCCGCCACGGCGCGGATCAGCCAGTCGCGCCATGCTTTCGCTTCATCCATGAAGCCGGTGTCCATGAGAGCCAGCAGCGTAAAAGTGGAGTCACGAAGCCAGCAGAAGCGGTAATCCCAGTTGCGCACGCCGCCGATGCTTTCCGGCAGGGAAGTGGTAGCCGCCGCGACGATACCGCCCGTGCGGTGATGCGTTAAAGCCTTCAAGGTAATCAGCGAGCGAAGAACGATCTCGCAATACGGCCCTTCGGGCGTGTGTTTGCTGGACCATTTCTCCCAGGCCTGGGTCACATTCTTGAGCGTGGCGGCGGCATCGAGCGGCGGCGGCAGATTCTCATAAGAGTATGACCAGGTCAGAACAAAAGGAACTTCCTCGCCTTCGCAAACCTGGAACTCGGCCCGCGTGCGCATGTCCTCGCCGTGCATCTCAATGGGCGTGGTCAGCACCATGCGGTCCGGCCCGGCAATCGCCTGCCACTGTCCCGCCGCGTTGCGATTCACCCAGGGGACGACCGTGCCGTATTCATAGCGAATCACCAGATCCATCACCATGGAGACTTGGCCGCGCACGCCGCGCACGATCCGGATTACATCTTGATGCTGACCCCGCCGGTCCATGCAATCGGTAACAGTCACCACGCCGTCGCTGGTGGTGAACTCGGTTTCGAGAACCAGCGTGCCGGGCAGATAACGGCGCTTGACGGATAAACGCTCGTGTTTCGGGCCGATTACCCAGCGTCCATTTTCGGCTGATCCGAGCAGCGCGGCAAAGCAGGCCTGGGAATCGAAGCGGGGAAATCCCAGCCAGTCAATGGAACCATTACGGCCCACCAGTGCAGCGGTGGCATTATTGCCGATCAAAGCATAGTCTTCAATGAGTTGTGCCATGGAAAGAGCGCGGGTACGCGGAGCTAAATTTTGCCGAACTGCAAAACAACTTTAATGTCGTTATCGTGGCGCTGAAGAGCGCTTTGCCAGTTGTTTAAGGTTTCCTTGCGGGTGATCAGACGGGACAACCAACTACGGGCGGCTTTCCGAAGCGCTTCCTCGGCAGCCTGCCAGTGGTGACGGCTGGCGTTCACGCTGCCGAAAATAACGCTGTTCTCGAGAACCATGGTGCGGTTAATGCGGCCGATATCGAGGTTGACGTTCTGGCCGTGCGAGGAAACGCCGGCAAGACAAAGAATACCATCATTACCAAGCTGCTCAATGGTTTCCACGATCACGGAAGCAACGCCGGTACACTCGATAATGACATCCGGGCAGAGACCGATATTCTTGACCGGGCCGGTATGATATTTCGCGCCGAGATCCTCCACGAGCTTGGGTTTCGGGCCATCCTTGACGCGGTCGAGTACGTGTACTTCCAGGCCGCGCTGAACGCCTAACAGGGCAGCCAAAAGGCCAATCGGTCCAGCGCCCGTGACGAGAGCGGTGCGCGGTTTCCAGATTGCGCGTTCGCCAATGCGGGTGATATGGTCCCAAGCTTTCGCTACCACGCTGGTCGGCTCCGTCAAAACGCCGACATCACGCAAAGTACCGTCCAGACGAACCGCAAAGTCAGGATCGGTTCGCCAGCGCTCCGAAGCAAAACCATTGATCTCCTTGATGCCGCGTTCCGTGTATTTGTTGTTGCGGCACATATCGGGCTGTCCCGCGCCGCAGGCAATGCAAGGGACGGGATCGGGATGGCGCACAATGCCTACAATCAAATCGCCCTTAGCGAAGCCGCTGCCTTCCGGAGCCTCTTCCACAACTCCCAGCGATTCATGACCGATGACCAGGTGATCGCTGCCGGGCGGAGCCCAGCCGTACTCCGCCGAGATGAGTTCGAAATCTGTTCCGCAAAGACCTAATTCGAGAGCATTAGCTAAAATGCTGCCCTCCCGGGCGGAAGGTTCCGCCACGTCGTGAACGGCGGCGGTATTGGCCTGGCCAGGGACGATCGTTAAAGCTTTCATAGGGTGGTTCCGGCCACGGGCATTGCCTGTAGACCGTTGAACGTACAGATCTTAGATGGAAGTTCGCAAATTATGTGACGAACAACTTCTTTCCCTTGAGAGACGGAAATGGGAACAGTCACTAATTAAGGAGGTTTGACTAGATGACGAAACTGATACGGGGCAACCGGAAACTAGAAGAAAAAGGCGCAACGATGGTCCTTTTCATGTTTCTGATCATCTTGGTGATTATTCCAATAGTGGGGTTGGCGATTGATGGTTCAATTGTGATGTGGGAGAAAGCGCGCCTGTCTTCCTCAGTTGATGCGGCAGCATATGCGGCAGGCAGGTCGTTGAGCATTGGAAGTGACACCACCACGGCAAAAACCGCTGCAGCTGCGACGGCCAGGACCTACTTTAACGCAAACTTTCAGCCTGGGAGTATGGGTACTAGCGTGTCGCAATTTGCGCCTGGAAGCTCCTCCGACGTTCCGGACCCGGTGAGCGGGCTATGGACCATATCGGTGAGTTCAACAGTGAACGTGCCTCTCTACTTCCTGCGTCTGATCGGTTTCAACAGCACTACCCTGACTGCAAACGCTCAGGTATCGCGAAAAAATATCAACATTATAATAGTGCTTGACAGATCTGCCTCACTCAGCCTTTACGATAACAACGCTTCTTGTAACGCGATGAAAGCGTCAGCACAGAACTTTGTAAACATGTTCGCGCCGTCACAGGATGACCTGGGTCTGATTACTTTTCAGACAACGGCAAACTTAGATTTCAAACCCGGAACAGACTTTAAGACGAGATCGGTTTACGGTGTCAACGGCATGTCTCAATTAATCAGCAAAATTCAGTGCGTTGGATACACCAACACCGTTTCGGCGTTGAATCTGGCCTATTACGAAATTGCTAACGATATTCATCAGCCAGGAGCTTTAAACGTGATCGTGTTCTTTTCGGATGGCAAGCCGGATGCGATTACCGCAGATTTTCTGGCAAAAGACGCAGACACTCGGAACGCTGTTGCTGATCCCTTTACCTACGGGTCTTCACTCGCTAGTACATGCACGACGGGACCTACTCCCATGAGGGGCGTATTGGTGGCATTAGATGAAAATCCGGATAGCACGGCATCCACGCTTGGGATTTTACCTGCTCCCCCTCTTCCTTCGGTTTGTACTAATTGCGGATCGCCTATTGATCAGACGCTGCCATCTGACACTCAGTACCCGTGGGGAAGTCCTTGGGGTTTGCTTCCGTATCCTATCAGTAGCAGCAATTCGCCCGGTTGTAATTTTTCCAGCTCCAGTAATCAATCGTTTTCTGTCGGATACTCAAACTCGCACGGCCTTTACTGGTGTTCCGGCGCGTCCTGCAACGTGAGAAACGACATTCAAACTGTTCCTGACCAGGACGTGTTCGGCAATTTAACTAATACCGGATATCGTTCGCTTACATCGCCGGCATATGGCTTGTTTTCTTCCGGCCCATATGCAACAAAGATTCGGCCCGATACGGCGCAAGGAGTTGTCAATGCTTCCATGAATGCCGCTTTCGAGCAGGTAAAGCAAATCAGAGCCGACAACACTTACAAGCCAATCATCTACACTATTGGCCTTGGTCAATATATTGACGACAATTTTATGAGAGATGTAGCTAACGATAAATCAGCGCCAAATTATGATGCAACTCGTCCAGTCGGGCAATATGTTAAAGCTCCTACGGCTTCCCAGCTTTCTTCTGCATTTCAGCAGATTGCGTCGCAGGTGCTCCGAATCTCTCAATAAATGGTTTGCTTAAAAGTATGTGCGCGCGCTAACAACGGGATTGCTAAATTGACTCCAGAATATGGGCTGGAGGGGTGTGGCAAACATTTCCGCTATGTAGGAAACCTGACCAGAAGTTAAGGTAATACCGGTAGTTGTTTGAAAGTTTCCAGCGAGAGCGCTGGAATTTTGCATATAGTTCTGGGGGGTGATGCCGCCTGAAGAGTCCTGGATATTCGAGGCAGGAGTACCGAAAACGCTGCTATAAGGTGAAGCACCGCTAATGCCTAAGGTGTTGTTCCCAATCTTGACTTGCTTCATAAAGACGTAATTGCCCGTGTTAGCGCAACTGGGACTGCCGGATGAAGGGTATGCCGCTTGACAGTCTGTCTGATTAACGTAAGTGATGGTTGACAAAATTATAAAGCTGTTGCCAGTACTGCTTAGATTCATACCTGTGGCGAGGCTACCTAGAAGGGATTGTGCGCTGGTTTGCGAATAGTCTGTTCCAT
>CAXUBB010000281.1:0-369 GCA_964249105.1 uncultured Bryobacteraceae bacterium
GGTCGGCTACGACGTGCCTGACTCGGTGCCTTTGTTCGGCACGGCCTTCCGTGTTGTGCCGCAAATCATGGAAGGCCGCCGAAGTTGTCCGGTTACCATGCGCCTCAACCTGAAAGGAGACCGAGTTTGGTACGAATTTACTTTTCATCTGAACGAAGAAGACATCTCATTCCATCTACTTGACTTTTTTGATTGGTGGCGGTTCTATTGGCGCGACTATCGTTACTTTCACGTTAAGATTGACCGTTGGAAAGATCATGACGACAAAGTAGGCTTGGAAGCTCTGATTGACGTTTTAACCATGGATGTCTTCTACGATGAAGCGCTCTATGAAGCCCAGTTGTACGGGCAAATCCCGAAATCAAAATA
>CAXUBB010000281.1:379-4508 GCA_964249105.1 uncultured Bryobacteraceae bacterium
CCGTGTTTTCATTGTTTTGAAACAATCCACTTGCATGCCCGTTCATTAAGCGTGTTTTGTGGAGCCTGGGCCAGCCTGAACTTAGAGCTTTCTGTTCCACCTCCTGTTTCTATATTGCTTACAACTCACTGCCCTGTAGCAAGGAGTTTAGACTGCAGGATGCCGGTTCCTTCCAAAGGCTCCGGACTGTATGGCCGTATTCGGAAGGGTCAGGGCGAAGCACTCCATCCCAGGAAGCAAATCTTCCCTCATACCGGTTCAGGCTGCCGCGTGTGGTCCCGACATCTATGACTAAACGGATTATGTCCCTTTGACTCTCATCTGTGCAGAAGCCTATGCGGCCTAGCAATTAGTAGGAAGTAATCGTTCGCAACTCAACACTGCCGGTCCCGAGAGGCGAATGTGGAAACCAAGTGCGGTTTGGGTTGTTGAAATCCTGCTAAGCATAAGGGAAGGCTCGTATACAGGCAACCATTGATGAGGTTCCTAATCGCAACTCGCGTGCTAAACAGCCCTGGATTACTCTAAACCTTAGAAAGGTCACCCACATGTTTTCACGCTTTATCCTCGCGATCCTGTCGTCGGCGTTGCTGCTCGGTGCCGCCGATACCACTCCGTCAACCGTCGCCGACTTAACGCGTCTCGGGCATTCTCACATGGGAGATGCCTTCGATAGCGGACCGCGTGAAAAGCCTTGGAAGATGCAGGGCATCGGTGAAGCGCATTTCCCCATCACCACAAAGAATCCGGAAATCCAGCAATGGTTTGATCAAGGCAATGCTCTGCTCCATTCGTTTGATTTTTATGAAGCCGAACGATCGTTTCGCTGGTGCCTTAAGTTGGAGCCGGAGAACGCCATGGCTTATTGGGGACTTGCCCGTGCCATCAATGGCGACCGGGGCAAAGACATGATCCGCGAAGCCGTGAAGCGCAGAAACCAGGTAAGCGACCGTGAAAAGCTCTATATCGACTACCTCGCCGCACAGCTGCTTCCTGATCCATTGCGCACTTCCGATAAACCGGAAACGAACGAGCAAACTCAGCATCGCGCCGCTAAATTTCTGGAAACCCTTTGCGTCAAGGACCCCGACGATAGTGAGGCCAAAGCTTTACTGGCGCTCGACAAGATGGGCGATGACCGCTATGGCACCGAGTTGATTATCCGCGAAATTCTTAGTAAGCAGCCGGACCACCCCGGCGCCCATCACTATCGCATTCACAACTGGGATTATCATGAGCCGGAACAAGCGCTCGTCAGCGCCAAGCGATATGGCGAAATCGTGCCCGGCATTGGCCACGCGCTGCACATGCCTGGCCATATCTACAGCATTGTCGGGATGTGGAACGAGGCCGCGATTTCCATGGATTCCGCGACTCGCACGGAAAAACAGTACATGATCGACACTCTGACGTTCCCGTTCAACAACTGGAACTACGGGCACAACCGCAACTATCTTTCCTATATTCAGGAACAGCTGGGGATGTTTAACTCGGCGATTTTCGGCGCGCAGCAATTGATCGACGCGCCGTTGGACCCTAAGTTGAACAACGAGAAGCCGTTCAGCTATTTTTCGTATGGTATCCAGTCGCTTTCTCGTGCCCTGCTGAAGTCGGAGCGATATGACGATTTGTTGAAGCCCGACAACATTCCTTGGCGCGACATACTTCTGGACAAGGTGAATCGCGCGTATTTCGAGTCACGCGCCTACTTGGCAAAAGGCGATCTTGTCAAAGCCACAAAGGCCGTGACCGATCACCAAGCGCTAAAGGGTGATCTTGAGAAAGATAAAGAGAATTTCGCAAATCAGTACTACCCAATCGAAGCAATGGAATTAAAGGGGCGTTTGGCGCTACTGAAGGGGGATAGCCTGGCGGGTTTGGGATGGATGGCGCAATCCGCGCAGATGGAATACGATTTTCAACGTTTGTATGCTGATCCGCCGTTCTACCCGGAAGTTCTGTACAACTCGCTTGGTGAAGAATATCTCAAGTTGAAAAGCCCCACGCTGGCGGCGCAATCGTTTCAAAAAGCGCTGGTGCTGACAAAAAATGATCTTTTTGCGTTGTCGGGCCTAGTTCGCTCGTATGCTGCCATCGGCGATACGGCGAAGGCTCGAGACGCGATGGCGCGGCTACTGTTCGTCACGGCAGATGCCGATCCGAATCTTCCGATATTGGAACGCGCGAAGGCAACTGGCATCACTGCCACGCCGCACGACTCCTCGCCGGCTCCGCAGCGAAATTACGTGCGGACGTCACTTGAAAAATACGGACCAAACCGCTGGGACCCATACCCCGCCCCGATTTTAGATGCAACGGATTCCGCAGGCAAGCGCGTAAGTCTCCCCGATTATCGTGGAAAGAATGTGATCCTGGTCTTCTATCTCGGTACGGAATGCGCCCATTGCATGGAGCAACTGCACAAAATGGCAGCGAAGAAGATGGATTGGGAACTTTCTAACACCGTGTTGCTCGCCGTCAGCAGTGCATCTCCCGAGAAAAACGCTGCTGGGCTGAAAAGCATGGGCGACCTGCCCATTCGTCTTCTCTCAGACAATAAGTTTGCGAACGCGCATCGATTTCATTCCTACGACGATTTTGAGAACATGGAACTGCATTCGACCATCCTGATCGACAAACTTGGCCGCGTATATTGGGCGCAGACGGGAGGCAATCCGTTCAGCGACATGGAGTTTCTCTCAAAACAAATCACGCGCATGAACCAGCTGACGAGCGCTTCCCATACAGTTTCCGTTGGCACTCCATCCAAAACCGGGCTCTAAGTTCGCTACACGGATCCCACGGAATCGTCCGCTGCCGAAACACGGAAAGCAACTACTCGCGGATAATCCACTGAGAAAGCGTTCTGAGTTGCTCCTGACATGGTCTAACCACAGTTGAACGGACCTAAGTTTGCATAGATTCGCTTTGCCGGCCAACGACAGAGCAAATGGAATCCACTTGGACGATTTGTCGCCATCCCGTCCCGCTGGTTTTCAGATCGCTCGGTGAACATCTAAATGACGCGGCGATAAGGGCGGATCTATCCAGTCTGCGGATTGTTTCTGAGTAGCCGTCAACTCGCACCATAACCGGCCCTCAACCACTCAGAGCGAACGAATCGTTTGCCGGACCACAAAATATTTGGCTAACGGACTGATGCGATCCAGAGTTTCCATACCTCCTGGCGAAAAAATCGGAATGTGATTTCTTGGTGCGGCGAATGCAAGCTCCCTGAGTTCCCTTTCAAATGGCCCCAACAGCGGAAAGGATCGGCGCAATGCCGTTTATGGCGTAGAATATGTTGAACAGAATTAATAGCATCGCTCTGATAGGGGCCGAGAACACATGGATTGGCTGCTGCGCGACCTTCGTTTTTCCTTTCGCACGCTTCGCAAGGATCGGGCCTCGCTCTTGTTGGCCTTGTTGGCCCTTGCCCTCGGCATCGGGTCCACAACTGCCATGTTCAGCGTCATTGACAACGTGCTGCTGGAGCCCTGGCCTTACGCGGATGGCAATCGGCTGTCTAGGATCCAAGTTCACGATTCCACCTCGAATGAGCCGTACGGACGCAACTCTTTCTCTCAGCCTGAGTTCACCGAACTGCAGAACAATAGTCATATCTTTCGCGACATCATGGCGTTGCGTTCGGATCGAGTGCTCTGGCTACATGGTTCGACCCCCGAATCTCTCCAAAGCATACTCGTGAGCGGAAATACCTTTCCGGTTTTAGGTGTAAGTCCCTCTATGGGACGCTTTCTCCTGCCGGCAGACGCAAAGCCGGGCGCGCCGCCGGTCTTCGTCATGAGTTACAAGATGTGGCAGGCAAAGTTCTCCGGCAGCCGCGACTTGTTGGGAAAAACGTTCACATTCAATGACAAACCCACGACGTTAGTAGGAATCATGCCGCCCCGATTCATCTGGTTCGGAGCCGATATCTGGCAGCCGCAAGATGTTCATCAAGCCGAAACAGATAGTTCTGCACCCTGGTTTTTTATTGGGCATCTTAAGCCGGAATTCACTTTGAAATCCGCTCGACCCGATGTGGAGTTGGTTGTGCGCCGGCTCGCGAAGGCTTACCCCAAGAGTTACCCAAAACGATTCACCGTGCGTGTCACCTCATTAACCG
>CAXUBB010000281.1:4518-5073 GCA_964249105.1 uncultured Bryobacteraceae bacterium
AGGATTGTCGGCCGGTTTCAGCGAACTTTGTATCTGCTGCTCGGAGCCGTTGGGTTGCTTCTCCTGATCGCCTGCGCCAATGTCGCGAATCTGCTGTTAGCCAAAGCAACCGCACGCGAGAAGGAACTCGCCGTACGCAGCAGCCTGGGTGCCGGCAAATGGCAGATCGTACGGCTTCTGCTCACCGAGAGCATGTTACTGGCCCTCGCCGGCGCGGCGCTCGGTGCTTTTCTTGCCTGGGCAGAATTGCATTTGTTGCTCGCGATATTGCCCGTGAATACGTTTCCCAATGAGGCACAAATCAGCCGCAACGGGCGCGTGTTGTTCGCTGCGGGCATGCTGGCAGCGTTCACCGCAACACTGTTCGGCCTGGCGCCGGCCGTTGGAGTATTCGCTTCCAATTTGAGCGAACCGTTGAAAGCGGGAGGTCGCGGCAACAGCGGTTTCCGCCGCGGGCGCTTACGAAATCTGCTTATCATCGCTGAGGTCGCGCTTTCGCTGATTCTCCTCACCGCGGCGGGTCTGATGATGTGAAGTTTCTTTCTCATGCGGCCG
>CAXUBB010000281.1:5083-7357 GCA_964249105.1 uncultured Bryobacteraceae bacterium
GCCGATCTCGGCTTTCAATCCGAAAGAATGGTCACGACGGGAATTGAGCTAAGTGGCAACAACTACAAAACCGCAGAAAAGCAGGCGCGCTTCGGCGAGGAATTAGCCACTCGACTGCGGGCGATCCCCGGTGTTCTGAACGCCACCGTAGCGGTCGACTTTCCTCCCTCTGACGGGGATCAGTACGGACTTTGAACTCCCCGGCAAAACACAGATCCAAACTTTGAAAGGACAAATGGCATTTTGCGATCCGCAGTTCTTTCCAACCATTGGTATGCGTGTTCTGCGAGGCCGGCTTCTCACTGCTGCCGATAGCGCTGGTAAACGGAAGGTTGCCGTCGTCAACCAGAAGCTGGCCGGAACCTGCTTTCCCGGAGAAGATCCGATCGGCAGCCGAATCACACTTCTGGGCCTGGAACGGGCGCCCGAGCCGATCCAGGACCCGACATTCGAAATTGTGGGCGTCGTGTCCGATATCAAGAACCACGGCCTTCGAGAGACTGTAGTGCCCCAAACGTATTCACCCCTTACTCTCTCTTCTTATCGCTTTTACATCGTGTTCATCCGGACGGCGAGCAATCCGGCAACCTTGACCAAAGCGCTCGAGGGTACCGTGCTGGCGATAGATCGCAATCTGCTGCCGCAAGATACAAACACGATGGAGGAGGCAATCAACAAGTACGAGCTTGCTCAACCGCGTTTTGGACTGGAGATGTTCTCGGTCTTCGCCCTGATTGGTCTGCTGCTGGTCAGCGTCGGCGTGTATAGCGTGGTTTCGTACACCGTTTCTCAACAGGTGCGCGAGATCGGAATTCGCATGGCGCTCGGTGGAACTCGCGTGGATATTCGCAATTGGGTTTTAAAGTCTGCCATGCAATTCATTTTGATCGGTATCTGTTGCGGCTTTTTCATTGCCTTCGTGTTGCTCAAGCTGTTAAAGTCAGAGATCTCCGGTATCAACGCGTCCGACCCGATCACACTGTCTGTTGTTGTCGCGCTCTTGGCTTTCGTGGGATTGCTTGCTTGTTGCGTTCCCGCTCTCCGTGCTACCCGCGTAGATCCGGCGACCGCACTCCGCTCGGATTAGTTTGATCTCGGATTGCGCATCTCTAGCCAAAGCAATTCAGTCTGCCCCATCTCCGCATGACGATCAACTCGGAAAACTGAGCGAACTACGGCCCAAATAGATTCACCCTGACAAGGCAGTGTAGAGGAACTCACTTGGATGTACAATAGGCATCTTCATCTGTCGGACAAATCCGGTCAACTCCATCGATTAATACCCAGGTTTGGCAAAAGAACGCGAACCGTAAAACCAGCATGAAAACTCAACACAGGAGGAGCAAAGAATGAGCAAGGTACGCTTATTAGTCGGCACGCGCAAAGGCGCTTTCGTTCTGGAAGCGGACGGAAAGCGTGATCGGTGGGACATCACCGGTCATCACTTCGGAGGCTGGGAAATTTATCATCTGAAAGGCTCACCCGCTGATCCCAATCGGCTGTATGCTTCCCAATCCACTAGCTGGTTCGGTCAACTGATTCAGCGTTCGGATGACGGCGGCAAAACCTGGCAGCCGATGAACAATAAATTCTCCTACGCTGGCGTTCCCGGTACTCACCAATGGTACGACGGCACGCCGCATCCCTGGGAGTTCAAGCGTGTCTGGCACCTGGAACCATCGCTCACCGATCCCGATACGGTCTATGCGGGAGTGGAAGATGCCGCTCTGTTCCGCTCAACCGATGGCGGCCAGGCTTGGCAGGAGTTTCCAGGGCTCCGCGAACACGGCACCGGTTCTGCCTGGCAGCCCGGCGCTGGAGGGATGTGCCTTCACACCATTGTGCTGGACCCCAACAATCCGCAACGAATGTTCATCGCTATCTCAGCGGCGGGCGCATTCCGCACCGACGATGGCGGCGAGTCTTGGAAGCTGATCAACCGTGGACTGAAATCCGGCAGCATCCCCAACCCGAATGCCGAAGTCGGCCACTGCGTTCACCGTATCGCGATGCACAAGGCGCGTCCGGTTGTCTTGTTTATGCAGAAGCACTGGGACGTGATGCGCAGCGACGATGCCGGCGAGTCCTGGCACGAGGTCAGCGGAAACCTGCCTAGCGATTTCGGATTCCCAATCGACGTTCACGCGCACGAGCCCGACACAGTCTATGTCGTCCCGATCAAAAGCGATTCGGAGCATTACCCGCCTGAAGGAAAACTGCGGGTATATCGTAGCCGCACCGGTGGAAATGAGTGGGAACCGCTCACCAGTGGCC
>CAXUBB010000282.1:0-836 GCA_964249105.1 uncultured Bryobacteraceae bacterium
TGATTTTGACTTGCCTGCCAATTACCTTCGGATCTGCCGCAAAGTGCGATTGCCAGTATCGGTAGCTCAAGACCACTACGGGATGAGCGCCCGGCTGATCATCCACTTCCGGCCCGAAGAACCGGCCCAACCAAGGCTTTACTCCAAGCGCTTGAAAATAGTTGCCTGTCGCTTCATAACCCCAAAATCGAAAGTTCTCCCGCGCTTGAATGCTGAGATTGACAGGGTTGAAGCGGTACGCGATTAAATCCGAAAACACCGCATTGCGGTCCCGGAAGTCGCGGTAATTGGGGAACGACATATTAACTGAGTCGCCCCAGTTCAAAAATAAGAGTTGTTGGGGATCACGAACCGGCAGCGACCGCAGCAGCACGTTCTCAATAAATGTGAAGACGGTGGTATTTGCGCCAATTCCAAGAGCCAAAGTCAAAATTGCCACCGCCGTAAAAAGCGGTGTCCGGCGAAACGTCCGCAGCGCATAGCGTACATCGCGCGCGAACGTATCTACGACTCCGACGCCCCGAGCATCCCGGCACTCTTCCTGATAAAGCGAAACCGGACCCGTCAGCCGTTGCGCGGCATGCCTCGCTTCTTCAGGCGACATGCCGGCCCGGAGATTATTCTCAATCTCCTGCTCCATGTGGTACCGGAACTCATCAGAAAGATCAGCTTCCATTTGCCGACGCCGCAAAACGGAATGCAGAAAAGAACGGACTCTCGAAAGCCAGCGCATCAAGATTCAACCTCCTACATCGCCTCGATCACCAAGCCAATTGCGCCCGAAAGCCGCCGCCACTGGGCCAGTTCAGCCTTTAACTGTTTCCGCCCCGCCGCCG
>CAXUBB010000282.1:846-7353 GCA_964249105.1 uncultured Bryobacteraceae bacterium
GAATAGTACTTGGCGCGACGATTATTTTCAGATTCTTTCCATTCCGCCCGAATCCAACCTTGGTGTTCCAAACGGTGCAAAGCCGGATAAAGCGAGCCTTGCTGCACTTGCAGAACATCCCGCGACACCTGAGCAATCCTCTTCGCAATCGCCCATCCATTCATCGGCTCCAGAAAAATCGTTTTCAAAATCAGCAGGTCCAGCGTGCCCTGCACCAGATCCGTCGGTTTGCCCAAAATAGTTCCCCCTGACTATCTACAATAAAGCGCATGATTGTAGATAGTCAAGGAGAAAATTTAACAACCCATAAATATGGGAGAATCCAGTGAATGAAAACAACGGTGGATATTCCGGATGCGCTATTCCGCTAAGCAAAGTCGGCCGCCGCCGAACAGGGCATTTCCTTGCGTCTGTTAATTTCGGAAGCTTTGAGTGATAAGCTGCGCGCTCACAGAAGCCAAGATAAGCCCTGGATGAAAAGCTTCGGCCAGTTGCGCCATTTGCATAAGGAAACACTTAGGATCAATAAGATTATTGAACAGGAATTCCGACAAATTGATCCCGAGGATTGGAAGTGACCCTAGATACCAACGGATTCTCAGCTTTGGCAGACGGCGATCCAAAATTAAAGCCAATCCTTCGTTCGGCCACTGTGATTGCTGTGCCAGTCATTGTTTTAGGCGAGTACCGTTACGGTATAAAGCAATCCCACAATCGAGTGCAATACGAAAATTGGCTCGCCCGGTCAATCCTTAACTGTCGTGTGCTGATAGTGGATGAAGAAACAACCGTCCAATATGCGGAGATTCGTGACAAACTCAGGCGTACTGGCCGTCCCATTCCGCCCAACGATCTTTGGATTGCGGCTTTAACACGACAGCACGCCTTACCATTGTTGAGCAGAGATAAGCACTTTGATTATGTTCCGCAGTTGAAGCGAGTTAATTGGTAGATGTATCGAAGCATCACCGCACGGCCGATCCGACTGGTTCGCCTGTTACCATCGTTGCCCGAGGCGGTCGCACAATCAGCGGCAAAACCACCGACAGTAACAGGACTACCGCAATAATATGCAGTGCGCCGCTGTACAACCCGGTGGATTGCCGCATCCGAGCGATCAGCACCGGCCCGAACACGCTGGCAAAACTCCAGGCCGTCAGCATCAACCCATAGATCGGACCAACGTTCTTCGCTCCGAAGTAATCCGCCGTAAACGCGGGCATTGTTCCGAATCCCCCTCCGTAGCACATCAGAATTAAAAAGGAAATCAACGTGACGGCTGCCGTTATGTGCAAGCTTGGCAAAATCCAGAACAAGGCCACTTGCAGCAGATACATAATGACGAATGTCATGCGGCGGCTCACGATATCGGACAACCAAGCCCAGAACACGCGTCCCAGCGCATTGCCGAAGGAAACTGCACCCACCATCCCGGCAGCCGTGATCGCGCTCACCTTTGCCAGATCCTGGAACATCGGCGCTTCCTGCGATATCACCGAAATGCCGGCGGACGTGTTCAAAAACAGCAATCCCCAAAGCACCCACCATTGCCAGCTTCGAACGGCATCTCCAAAGCTGTAATCTCTCGCGGATCGCTGGGCTGTTTGCGTGGCGCTCGGGTTCCAACCCGCAGGCTTCCAGCCTGGGGGAGGATTCTGCATAAAAAACCCGCAGATCACCGTAACAATCAGATACGCGATGCCCAGATATAGAAACGTCGGCAGAACTCCCACGCTCGCAATCAGCCGGGTGGCCACCGGAGCTGTCACTAAAGCGCCCGCGCCGAATCCGCCCACCGCGATACCGGTAATTAGTCCGCGCCGGTCGGGAAACCATTTCACCAGCACCGCCACCGGCACGATATAGCCGAATCCCAGGCCAATGCCGCCAATGACGCCATAAGTCAAATACAATCCGGCTAGACTATGGCCTGCGAAACTCGCCAGTATGACCCCTAACCCATAAAGAGCGCCGCCCGTGATCGCGACGACGCGCGGACCTACCCGGTTTTGCCAAAGTCCCGCAAAGAACGCCGCGAAGCCCAGAACGAAAATGGCAATGGTAAACGTTAAGCTAACCTGCGAAATCGTCCACCCGAACTGTTTCGATAATGGAACTCGAAATACGCTCCAGGCATACACAGCTCCCAAAGCAATCTGCAGTAGCACTCCCGCTATGGCAATTCCCCATCGATTCATAAGCAACTTGGCTTTACTCAATATGTGATGCGCGTGTTCACTCAACTTATGCATGCTAAAAGTACTCATAGGCATAGGTGGTTCCATTGGGCCACCATGGAAAAGGAACTCGCATATGAATCGTTTGCCGAAGATAACCGACTGGCCCGTGTTCAAACAAGTCAAGAAAGGCGATTTGCACGCCGCCGGTGAAACCTCCGTCTCCCAGCGCGCCCGTGCCCTGCACTCGCGCATTCGTGACGTGGACCGAGTTGTGAAATCCGTTTGCCCCTATTGCGCCGTCGGTTGCGGCCAATTGATCTATGTGAAAAACGAGCGTATTGTTGATATAGAAGGCGACCCGGACTCTCCCATCTCTGAAGGCTGCCTGTGTCCGAAAGGCTCCGCCACTTTCCAACTCGTCACCGGTCAACATCGCATTCAACAGGTCCTTTATCGCAAGCCTTACGGCACGGAGTGGGAAGTGATCCCGCTCGATCAGGCCATGGAAATGATCGCGCAGCGCATTAAGAAGGCCCGCGACGAAAACTGGGAAACAAAAAATGAAAAGGGCGAGTATGTCAACCGCACTTTGAGCATGGCGCATCTGGGCGGCGCAACCCTCGACAACGAAGAAAACTATTTACTCAAAAAGTTATGGTGTTCGCTCGGCGTACTGCAAATCGAAAATCAGGCCCGTATTTGACACTCTTCCACGGTCCCCGGTCTGGGGGCCTCGTTTGGAAGAGGCGGCGCAACCACCGCGTTACAGGATCTGGCGAACGCGGATTGCATCCTGATTGAAGGCTCCAACATGGCGGAGGCGCACCCGGTCGGTTTCCGCTGGGTGATGCAGGCCAAGGAGCGCGGAGCCACGATCATTCACGTTGATCCGCGTTTCACCCGCACCAGCGCGGTTGCAAACATACATGCTCCCATCCGCGCTGGTAGCGACATCGCCTTTCTGGGCGGCCTCATCTCCTACGTCATCGAGAACGAGCGCTATTTCAAGGATTACGTTGTTGCCTATACCAACGCGGCTGAGATTGTGTCGAAAGACTATAAAGACACGGAAGATCTGAACGGCCTTTTTAGCGGTTGGAAGGAGGATCAGGCTCAGTACGAGACCTCTACCTGGAGTTATGAGTTCGATGGAGACAGCCAAATGCAGGAGGGCCAGCGCGTGCCGGAATCGCATGCCGAACGCGCCGCCAATTTCCAACAGAGCCAGGCAAAATCAGAGCGCCGTGATCCCACGCTTCAAGACCCGATGTGCGTCTTTCAAGTTCTGAAGCGCCACTTCAAACGATATACGCCGGAAATGGTGCAGGAAGTCTGCGGCCTTCCGCAAGAGCAGTTTTATAAAATCGCCGAGACGCTCTGCAAAAACTCGGGCCGCGAACGCACCACGGCTATCTGTTACGCCGTCGGTTGGACTCACCATTCCGTCGGCGCGCAGATGATCCGGGCCGCCGCCATCCTGCAGCTTTTGCTCGGCAATATCGGAAGGCCCGGCGGCGGCATCCTGGCCCTGCGCGGCCACGCCACCATTCAAGGCTCCACTGACATTCCGACGCTTTATAACTTGCTGCCGGGCTATATTCCGATGCCGAAAGCCGGCCATGATACCTCGCTTGAAAAGTACATCGAAAACTACACGCCTCGCGCCGGCTGGTGGACCGAAACTCCGAAGTACATCACCTCTCTTTTGAAAGCTTGGTATGGCGATGCCGCAACCGCCGAGAACGGCTACTGCTTCAATCACCTTCCACGCATGACGGGCGATCACTCGCACATGACCACCGTGACCAACATGGCCGATGGCGACCTCACCGGCTATTTCGTCATGGGCGAAAATGCGGTGGTCGGATCTCCCAATGCCGGTCTCCAGCGCAAAGGTCTCCGCAATACCAAGTGGGTCGTCGTGCGTGATTTTATGCTTGTCGAAACCGCTGAGTTCTGGAAGGCCTCGCCCGAACACGACAGCGGGGAAGTCAAAACTGAGGACATCGCCACGGAAGTCTTCTTTTTCCCGGCGGCTTGTCATACCGAGAAGGACGGCAGCTTCACGCAGACCCAGCGCCTCGCGCAATGGCATCACACAGCGGTCGAGCCACCCGGCGATGCCCGTAGCGAACTCCATTTTGCTTATCACCTGGGCAAGCGGATGAAGGAACTATACGCTGATTCCAGCGATCCGAAAGACCGGCCCATCCAGGACATGACCTGGGACTATCCCACGCATGGACCCCTGCAGGAACCGAGCGCCGAAGCCGTGCTGGCGGAAGTTAACGGCTATACCGTTGCGGACCGTAAGCCCGTTGGCGGCTTCACGGAATTGAAAGATGACGGCTCAACCGCCTGCGGCTGCTGGATTTACTCCGGCATCTATGCGGGCGGCGTCAATCGCGCCGCTAATCGCGGCAAAGCCACCGATAAGTATCACTACGGCCCCGATTGGGGCTTCGCATGGCCTGCCAATCGTCACATCTTGTATAACCGCGCCGCCGCCGATCCCGAAGGTAAGCCCTGGTCGGAGCGCAAGGCTCTCGTCTGGTGGGATGAGGCGCAGAAGAAATGGACGGGCTATGACGAACCTGACTTTATCAAACCAAAACGTCCCGACTATCGAGCGCCGCAAGACTCGAAAGGCATTGATACTATTTCGGGCGACGACCCCTTTCTGTTACAGCCCGACGGCAAAGGCTGGCTCTTCGCGCCCACGGGTCTGCAGGAAGGTCCGTTGCCGACTCATTATGAGCCGCTCGAATCGCCTGTGGAAAACGTGTTATACAGGCAGCAGTGCAATCCGGTGCGCATGGAGTATTTCCGCTCAGACAACAAAGTAGCGCGCCCTTATAATGATCCGGATTTTCCGCACGTTATTACAACCTATCGGTTAACCGAACAGCACACCTCCGGGGCTATGTCGCGCTGGCTTTCGTGGCTGAACGAATTGCAGCCGCATATGTTTTGTGAGATTTCTCCCGAACTCGCCGCCGAAAATGGAATTACAAACGGCGACTGGGCGACGGTTTCGACGGCCCGCGCTGAAATCGAAGTGCGCGCGCTGGTGACTGAGCGCATGAAGCCGCTCAAAATGGGCCGCCGCTGGGTGCATCAGATCGGCTTGCCTTATCACTGGGGTAATCGAGGCTTGACCGTCGGCGACTCCACTAATGAACTGCTGGCGTTCGGGGCCGACGCCAATTGCAGCATCATGGAATCGAAGGCTATCACCGGAAATATCCGCGCAGGCCGCCGCGATAAAACCAAACGCCACTGGCAGCGGCCGGGCATCACGCCGGATGAAGAGTTGCGCGATCTGCCGCAAGCCCAGCGCCGTCCGGTCGGCAAGCACATGATTCACGCGCCGCTCTCCAAGCAAGGACCGCAGACTTAGGACGAAATCGACAAACATGGCAAACGGCTTTTTTACCGACACCACGCTGTGCATTGGCTGCAAGGCGTGTGAAGTCGCCTGTAAACAGTGGAACCAACTTCCGGACGACGGGTATCACTTTACCGGCATGTCCTACGACAACACAATGCATCTGGGAGCTTCCACCTGGCGGCACGTCAGCTTTATTGAGCGCCCTGTTCCCTTAAGCAATCAGGACTCAGGCGGTCTTTCCTGGCTGATGTCCTCGGACGTTTGTAAGCATTGCGCCCGCGCCGGCTGCCTCGAAAACTGTCCGACCGGAGCCATTATCCGAACCGAATTCGGTTCCGTTTACGTGCAGCCGGATGTGTGCAACGGCTGCGGCTACTGCGTTTCGGGCTGTCCCTTCGGCGTCATTGACCGTAACCACGACGATGGCCGCGCCTGGAAATGTACTCTCTGCTACGACCGCCAGAAAGACGGCATGCAGCCCGCCTGCGCCAAGGCCTGTCCAACCGCTTCTATTCAATTCGGAGATGTGGATGAGTTGAGAGAGCGCGCCCAAAAGCGTGTCGAACACCTGCACGAAACTGGCCTGACCGAGGCCTATCTTTATGGCGAGTCCGCCGAAAGTCAGCCCGGAACCGGAGGCTTAAACGCCTTCTTTCTGCTCGTCGAAAAACCTGAAGTATACAATCTGCCGCCTGCCCCCGAAGTCCCGACTCATAAGGGAAACAAGAGCTGGCTTTCCGCTGGTTTAGCGGCTGTGGGCGTAACCGCCCTGGCCTTAGCTTCCGCCATGCTGGGCAACACTGGAAAGGAACGCAACTGATGGCCGCCAGTCTTCCGGACGCTATCTCCAGGGATGATGGCCGCAATATCGATCCCCAAATAGGCACATTGTCGGGCGAAGGAGCGGACCAACTCACTTCTTCCGCCAAGTACGAC
>CAXUBB010000283.1:0-7349 GCA_964249105.1 uncultured Bryobacteraceae bacterium
AGTTCGCGTCCGAAGCGTTGGCAACGGCATTGGAACGATCAAATTTTGATCGGCGGAAAGCCAGTCTGTTTGTCTGGCTTGGCGGCGTCGGCTATCGCACAGTGGATGCGGTGCTCGACAGCTTTTCTTTTATTGCCGCGCTACCCCAAGGAAGCATGGTGGTGTTTGATTACCCAACCGAACATACCTCGCCTCCGTTGCTGCCGCATGGCGCATTAGACGCGCTGGCTAGCCGCTTAGAGGTGGCTGGCAATAGGATCAAGTATATGATCCAACCACCAGCCGTAATGGCGATGCTGCGCGGCCTCGGTTTTCAGAAAATCGCGGATTGGGCGCAGGAAGAACCGCCGGGCACAAGCCGACACTTTGTCAGCGCCGTGGTCTAGTGATCTTCTTAGCTTGCTTCGTTGAAAACGTATTCGTGTTGTCCGTCGCGGATAATCAGCACTCGCTTTCCATTGCGCTCCCCTTTGACGAATTCGAAACCTGTGCGGGTTGGGTCAACTGTGATAAAAGAGATCGTGCCGTCCTCGTTCTTACGCGAAGCGACAGTGCTTTTCCATTCGCCGAAATTGAAAACGGTATTCGCGGCTTGGCGCTCGACTTTGAGGTCACCTAGGGCGGTGCTGGTGTAGTGGGCGGCCAATTGGGAAACTTCATCCGTGCTGGCTGGCAGAACCAAGCGCTGGCGCTCCTTGGTCAGAAAGGCATGGTAAGTCGATACGGCGCTATCGACGTCCCCTACTGCTTCGGGTTTGCCGTCAAAAACGACTTCCACCAGCCTGCGCATGAAAGGATGCAGCAGCATGCCGCCTGTATCAGAGTTGGTGAGCAGCACAGCCCCGATGCCGGAATCAGGAAGAATCATCCAGTCGCTTTTATAACCGAATAAGCTGCCGCCGTGGTGAATAATCGGCACGCCCCACCGGCTGTTCGTCATTAGTCCCATTCCGTAAGTTTCGTCTTCGCCCGTCGCAACCTGGGGTTTGCGTCGCATCAACAGGTTTTCTTCGGAGACAAGCTGCTCGCCATTGGGTAATTTTCCCCGCGCCAGCTCCAGTTGGACATAATGAGTCAAATCATGAGCGGAGGTCCAGACGCCGCCCGCAGGTCGATGAGGGACGACGGAGTAGTTAGTTTCCATGCCGGCCAAGGTAGGTCTTCCATCGACATCATCGCCGTGCGGGCTGGCAAAGTTGCCGCGCTGGGCACGCGTCATGTCGAAAGTGGTGGAGGTCATCCCTAGCGGAGAAAAGATCTGCTTCTGCATGGCTTCGTCGTAGGCAGCGCCTAACTCTCGGGACGGATTATCAAGATGCGCGCCAATGTAACCGGCGGCGGAAGCCATCAGATTGCTATATTGGAAAACTTCGCCAAAACGGCTGGTAGGCTGCATGGTGCTGAGAAGCGCGAGCGAAGAAGCCGGGGTAGCGTTCCGGTACTCGAAGAGCCATTCAAGATCTTGCCGGGGAAGGCCGGTACAGGCGCAAATCAAATGCTTGACCTCGACCTGGCGAGTGGTATTGGCGTCGCCCAGCTTGAAAGCCGGATAGATTTGCGTGACGGGCTCGTCCCATTGGAGCTTCTTGGCATCGACCAAGCGGGCCAGTAACAGTGTTGTCATGCCCTTGGTATTGGACGCCGCCATGAATAAGGTGTTGGCGTCAACGGGGGTGGACTTACCAAGTTCGCGGACACCGAGGCCCCCTTCGTAGACGACCTTACCGTTATCGATCAATGCCAGGGAAGCGCCCGGTACCCCGAGCTTTTGCATGGAGGTTTCAACGAAAGTTTTCAGTATTGCAATGCGCTCGGGGGTGAGCGGGAGCGCTTTACGTCCGGCGAACGACTCGCGCTGGTAAGCCTTGGGGTGCAGACTCTGGAGAATGAGGTTGATCTGTGCGCCGCGCTTTTCGAAAGTAGGCTCGGTGCCGTCGAGGATGGCTACTGTCCAAATTTCGCCCGAGTGTAAAGCGATAGCGACGACAACGGCGCGCTCATTCGGCGAGGTCTCGTAAATAAATTGCCGTCCGCCCGTCCAGCCATTACGATCAGGAACGGGAGTAGCAATTTTGAGAGGGCGCTTCATGTCGGGCCGGTATGACTCCCAAGCGCCGGTAACGGCGGCTGCGGCATCTGCGGCATGCACGTCAAGAATGACGAGATGAGTTCCTGGCTCAGGCGGTTGCAGGATGGCGAATGAGGCCTCGCTGGCGATGGACCATCCTGCGGGAACCATGAAGCTTGCGCCGCCCGGTGTAGTGCGAGGAGAATCGGCGGTGACCAGTTGCGGAGCCGGTTTGGGGCTGGCCTGCTGCGTTTGCGGAGTTGAACGAGCTGATGAGCCAGCCGTTAATAAAATCAGGAGTAATAAGAAGCCGTAGCTGCGCATGTGAGGAGATTATATCTCCGGAAGCGCGGACGTGCTACGAGGGAACCTGGAACAGCCGCTTTCCGTTTTTCCATGTGATTTTACGAAACACTTCGGGCGAAGCCAGTTGCTTGGAAAGCTCCAGGGTAGCGTGCGCCACGCATTTGCCGGCTAACCGGCTGGCTTCAGGATTGTTGTTCTGCGAAACGCCTCCCCCTTTCCCATCAATACAACTGCAATCGCTGCCGAAAATCAACTTGTCCTGGTGGCGGACGACAAAGCCTTTGGAGAAATCGCGGTCACGCGACAGGGCGTTGTTGCCTGAATTTGCCGACATGTCCGCATAGAGATTGGGGAAATCGGACAGCCATTTATCAGTCAGTCCGCCGGGCTTTATCGGACCAGCGGGATAGCCGCGATCCGTGGGAACGTCCGCGCTGATATTGGCCCAGAACAGATCTCCGTGTCCGATGAAATTCGTTTTCGGATAAGCGCGTAGAATTTTGTCGAAATGGTCATAGCCTGTGTTGTAGGGAAGTTCACCGGCAAAGTGCGGAAAGTTTTGGATGTGCATCATGACAGGCACGCGCATTTCAGCGGCGATTTCATAGACGCGCCGCATCTCCGGTGAATCCAAGGCCAGATGATACTTTAATTCACCAATGCTGACGGCCCCTCCACGAATCGCTTTTCGAAAAATTTCTTCCGCATTCGGCTGGGACGGATCGGCTGCGACCGAGCGTACGAAAGACCCTGGGTGTTTCTCCATCTCCTCTTTCGCCTTGTCTTCATCGGCATCGCGCGTTAACAGAACGGCATTGGTAACGCCGCAGCCCTGCATATGTGTAAAGCAGCTCTCGGGATCGCGCCGCAGATGGAGATGTGTATCGAGTACCGGGCCGCCCCACATAGATTCCGGCTGAGGCCAAAGGCTTGACGCAGTCGCCAGGGCAACGGTTGTTTTGAGAAAGGTTCTTCGTTGCATGGACCGGAGCCGTGGATTATGCCGAAATGTAGGGTAAACGCCCCGTGCTATCGCCCAGGCGATCCACCTTCACATTGAGACAATCAAGCAGCGACAAATAAAGATTCGTCAGCGGCGTGCCCGTCTCATATTGAATGTGCCGTCCGCCTGGGATCTGACCATTGCCGCCGCCGGCGAGCAGCACTGGAAGATCTTTGTGGGTATGGCTGTTTCCGTCACAGATGGCGCTTCCGTAGACAACCATCATGTGGTCCAGCAGGGGGGAGCCGTCGCTGTCCTTTGTGTTTTGCAGACGGTCCAGGAAGTAAGCGAACAGGCTCACATGAAACGTGTTGATCTTCGAGATTTTATCCATTAACTCCGGGATATTGCGATGGTGCGAGATGGGATGGTGCGGGTCGGGAACGCCGATCTCTCCATAAGTTCGGACGCTCGCCTCACGACCGAGTTGCAGGCTCGATACCCGCGTGATGTCTGCCTGATAAGCAAGCACCTGGAGATCAAACATCAGCTTCACGTAGTCGGAGTAAGTCTCCGGGATTCCCGCCGGCTTGTCCATGGTCGGCGTGAACTGCTGTTTGTCGTTTTCCGCCATCTGAATGCGGTGCTCGACTTGCCGGACGCCGGTCAGGTACTCGTCCATTTTGCGCTTGTCGCCGGTGCCGAGATTGTTCATCAGTTTCTGAGTGCGTTCCTGCACAACGTCCAGAATGCTGCGGCGCAGCAGGGCGCGTCTCGCCCGCAGCGCCGGGTCCGCCGAAAAGTCATCGGTCCCGAAGAGACGCTCGAACGCGAGGCGCGGATTGGTCTCAGGCGGCATGGGCGTCGTGGGCGAGGCCCACGAGATGCTGTTCGTGTACGCACAGCTATAACCCGAATCGCAGTTCCCCACAGTCCGCGAATCCTCACAGCCAAGTTCCAGAGAGGACAGCCGCATCTGCGCCGCCATGCTCTTTGCGGCAACCTGATCCACGGAAACACCGGCATGAATATCGGCCCCCGCAGTCTTCTTCGGATGCACGCCTGTCAGGAAGCAAGCTCCGGCGCGTGCATGGTCGCCGCCGCCGTCGCCCAAGGCTTCCGCATTACGCTGCGCCAGCCCCGTCAGCACATTTACGTGAGCGCGGAAAGGTTCAAGCGGCTTCAGAATGCGCGTAAATTCGAAGCCGGTGCCCGCTGCCTGCGGCGTCCAGTCCGCGATGGTGACGCCGTTCGGCACATACGCGAACACCATGCGTAAAGGCGGAGCGCTGGCCGCGCTTGTAGTCCCGGCACTGGCGCCTGCCGGTATCATGGCGTCCAGCATAGGCAAAGCCAGCGCTGCTCCTACTCCCCTCAGCAGCGATCTTCTGTTCAGGTGCTTCCCGGTAAGAACGTTCACTAGGTGCGATCTCCTCTCCGCATTTGGAATGGCATACTGTTCACGATTTCCAGAACCAGGTCTGAGAACCGGTAATCATCTGCCGAAATTTTCTTGACAATGTCCTTCACTGTAGGCCGGTCATACCGTTCGAGCCCACGCCCTAACGCATACGTCAGCAGCTTTTCTGTGACGCACGCCGCAAACTGCTGCGGCTGGTTGCGGTAAATCTGTTCCAGTTGCAAAGCGCCGACGAAAGCACGACCGTCCGGCAGTTTGCCCGAAGCGTCAACCGGCCACTTGCCGTCTTTGTCGCGCCACTCGCCAATCGCATTGTAGTTTTCAAAGGCGAAACCGATCGGGTCCATTTTCTGGTGACAGGACGCGCACATCGGATTCTTGCGATGTTCTTCCATCTGCATGCGGATGGAGGCGCTCAGTCCGACGCTCTCCTCATTGAGCCGGGGTACGTTGGGCGGCGGGGGAGGGATCGGCGAGTTCAACATATTTTCCAGAACCCATTTGCCGCGCAGAACGGGAGACGTTCGAGTCGCGTAGGAGGACACTGTTAAAACGCTGGCCTGCGTCAGAATTCCGCTCCGAGGCATGCCTTCCAGGCTGACTTTACGGAACTCGGTTCCCTCCACGCCAGGGATGCCATAGAAAGTAGCGAGCTTTTGGTTGACGAAAGTGGACTTGGAATCCAGGAAATCCAGAATGCTTCGATCATTCCGCATAATGTCCTCGAAAAACAATTCGCTCTCCTGGCGCATGGACATCCGAAGATATTCATCAAACTCCGGGAATTTTTCGTGATCCGGATTGTCGGATTCCAGCTTGCGAAGTTCGAGCCATTGACCGGCAAAGTTGTCAGCCAGCGCTTGAGACCGGGGATCTTTGAGCATTCTCTGTACTTGGGCTCTCAGCACCTCGGGCCGATGCAGCGAATGCCGGTCCGCGCACCGCATCAACTCGTCGTCGGGCATTGTTGACCACAGAAAATAGGAGAGGCGTGAAGCGAGTACATAATCGCTTACCTCCTGGATATCCGAATCGGCTGCTTGCGCCACAGGATGGTAAGAGACGTTCTGCAAGGCTCCCGCGTGCGCTCGCAGCGAGGCTGGTTTCTCGATCCGGAAAAGGAAATCCGGAGAGACCAGGATCGCCTGGAGCGCGACGCCTATCGAATCATCGAATGTCGAACCCTCCCTGCGAGCCTGTGCGTACAGGTCCAAATACGGCTGTAATTCCGCCGGATTCACCGGACGGCGGAACGCGCGCCGTGCAAAGCGGGAAAGGATCAGCCGCGGGCAATTAGCCGTGTGCTGGTGCTGGTGGCCACATACGAAAATCAGCTTGCGGCTTTCAATCGAAGGGCCGAGTTTCTCGTTGTAAGGGCCCACGACCTCCAGGTAATGCACGTAAACACGGTTCGCGGGCACGTGGTTCTTCTTGATCTTCTCGGCAGCGGCCTCGATTGCTTTGGCAGCCTGCTCCGGCGTGGCATTCGGCGGAATTTTTGCCAACTTTCTCGGATCGGGCGGCGGAGGCTCGGGGCGAGTGGACGGATGAGGCCCCCCATAGCTTGGCGGAAGACCTTCATAGACCCGCAGAATGGAAGCCGCCAACCAGTGTTCGCCTTGCGGAACATGCATTTTGAAACTGCTCTGCATTCCGAAAAGGTCGATGCTGCCGCCGTCGCTCGGCGCGTCAATCGTCAAGGTTTGCACCTGCTTACCATCCATCCAGACGGCGATGTGAACAGGTTCAGACCCGTTCGGGCGTCGGCCTTCCAAAGCTACGCGGAGCGTGTAATCGGCTTCGACCGGGAACCAGTGCATCGAATGCAAGGCATTCGGCATGTTCAGTCCCGTCACGTCGTAGTCGCTGATCGCTTTGTCCAGCAAGGGGAATTTCGGCGAGGGAGGCTGATGCCGCACCACTACCGGTTTCCCCTTTTCAGGACCGTACAACGCGGCACGCACCAATTTATCCGCAGCCCCAAGATAACGTTCCATCAGGACGGGCGACATTGACAACACGTCGCCGATATTGTCGAATCCGTAGCCGGAGTCGTCCTGCGGGAACTCATTCGCCGGCCGGATGTCCACGCCCAACAAGTCCCGAACGGTATTGTTGTACTCGGCGCGGTTCAGCCGGTGGGCCGTGACCCGGCCAGGGTCCGGTTTGGCGCGGTCCGCCGCCCGCACAATCGCCGCATCCATCCATTTCATGACGGTATCGACGTCAGCCTGCTTCGGACGGGGCAAACCCTGCGGAGGCATGGTGCCGTTGCGCAATCTTTCAACAGCTTTCTCCCAAAGCTCGGTGCCTTCTTCCGCGTCCGCGTCCGTCTTAAACTTGCTGAAATCGACCTCGGCTGTTTTCAGCTTCGCGTTATGGCACATCTCGCAGTTCTTGGCGAGGAACGGCTGCACAGCCGCCTGGAAGCTTAAGCCCGGAACATGGATCGCGTTTTCATGTGCGCCCTTCGTCGTATCGGTTGTAGCCGCGATCGCCTTGCCTCTGGCATCCACAATGTTGTAGTGGGGATTGGCAATAGGTGCCCGAGCATCGCCAGCCGGAACCGGCCCGCCCTCACCCTGACCCGGTATTTGAGGGGCCTCTTGTCC
>CAXUBB010000284.1:0-2473 GCA_964249105.1 uncultured Bryobacteraceae bacterium
GGGTCGGGCGGGGAAGGAATCGTTGTAAAACCGCTCAACTTCATTCAGAACGGAAGGCGCGACCTGATGCAACCCGCCATTAAGTGCCGCGGACGCGAGTACCTCCGAATCATCTATGGGCCGGAATACACACAAGCGGAAAATCTGGAACGATTACGAGAGCGCAGTCTCGGAGGAAAGCGTTCGCTCGCTTTGCGCGAGTTCGCGCTAGGCATCGAATCGCTGGAGCGCTTCGTGCGCGCCGAACCATTTCGGCGCGTACACGAGTGCATTTTCGGAGTGTTGGCCTTGGAAAGCGAACCGGTCGACCCGCGTCTTTAACAACAAAAGTCTCAAAATCCGGCTTTTTGCGTCTCTTAGTAGTGGACGGAAACTTCGATCTGACTGATGCTCAGCGCCTCCGGGTGGAGACACCCTCTCGTGAATCGGCGGAGGCCGCTTGCCGCCAGACCCGCCGGATCTATGACCTGGTAGCCCCGCTTTATTCCATCTCATCGCAACTTTTTCATTCACGGGCGCACCGTGCGGCGTTAGCGGCTTCGGGCATCGAGAACGGTATGCGTGTCCTCGAAGTAGGGATGGGATCAGGAGAAATGTTTCATCAGCTCATCAAAATTAATTCGGCTGGTGAAACGATCGGCACCGACCTCTCGCCCAACATGGCGGAACGCTCCCAAGCCATTGCTCGCGAACGTTTCCCTCAGGCTTGCGCGCACTGTCAAAGTTCCGATGTCCGCTATCTCCCCTTTGCAACCGGATCGTTTGACGCGATCATGTGCTGCTATCTGTTCGAACTCCTCCCGACTGAGGACGTCCCAAAGACAGTAGCGGAACTCCGCCGTGTACTCAGACCGGGCGGACATCTCACTGTGATTCTTGTGGCCCAGAACAAAGCCAGTTTTAACGCGTTGTACAAGGTAGCCGGGAAGATGGTGCCTGCCTTCTGGGGCCGTCAAGTCGAGAAATCCGTCGCTCCGCTTCTTAGCTCAAAGGGCTTCACTATCAACACGGACCGATACCTGCGCCAGCTTTTTTATAGCTCGCGCGTGCTCTCAGCGGAAGCAGACAGCTAATTTAGAGTTGCTCTACTCACGAAGCTCATGAGCAATACTAGTCACGCCAGTTTCAATGACAGCCTGCCTCAGTGCTGGACCCCAATGGATGTATCGCTTAATGTCCTTTCGTTGGTTTAGGGCGACGCCTTGGAATAGATTCCAACTCTGGTTGAGTGCCGCCCAAACAGGCTAAACGTCTGCTTGCTGCTTGAGCAATTAAAGCTCTCAAACCGGCATGCAGTAATGCCGTCTTCTTTTGAATGCCTGTTTCCTCTTTCGCCTGATCTAATAGTTCATTATCAAGAATCACTGTCGTTCTCATATACACGAGTGTTTACTAAAACGCATATAGGGTAAAGAGGCAAAGTTTTCTAATTATTACTGTGCTACTGTGCGTCCTGGTACTCATCCAGCCAAGCCATCTGGATGGCTTCCAGTTTTCCTTCCGTGGAAGCCATTGGATCGTCCCGGAAGTTGGGCAGCTCCGTAATCCATTTATGCAGATCAGTGAAGCGAATGTTGGTCGGATCAATCTCCGGATGAGCTTCATATAAGCTGAACGCAATATCTTCAATGTGGTCCCAAGTGAGTCCTGACATATCTCTGCTCCATTCTAGGTCAAGCTTTATTCTCGATTAGTAAGCACCAGGCGTCGCTGTCCACCCGATTTTCCCATTCCGGTTCTGTTCCTTTAGCCAAACTAACAACGGCTGAAAGTACTCCAACATCGCCGAAGCGTTGGCTTTGTCCTGCCCAGTCATGATTCGCATCGCCTCCGGCCAAGGCTTTGATTGACCAAGTTCCAACATGGCTTTCAGCCGCGCGCCCGCCTCCTTCGATTCGAAGAACGAACACCTGTTCAGCGGACCCTTATAGCCCGACGCATCACACATCGCTTTATAAAACTGAAACTGATAAATCCGGGCCAGGAAATAACGCGCATACGGCGTGTTGGCGGGAATGTGATACTTCGCTCCTGGATCAAAGTCTGCCTCCGACCGCTCTACGGGCGGAGCGACTCCTTGATACTTCTCACGCAACACCCACCACGCTCTGTTATAAGCAGACGGCTTTACCTCGCCGGAAAACACTTCCCAGCGCCATTTATCGATCAGTAATCCGAAGGGAAGAAAAGCCACCTTATCCAGGGCCGTTCTCAGCAGCAAGGGAATGTCCGCGCTCAATGGCGGAATCTCGGTCGTCAACCTTATTTTTTTCAGATACTCAGGAGTAATCGCCAAGGCAATCGCGTCGCCAATAGCCTCATGAAAACCGTCGTTCGCGCCGTTACGAAACAGAAAAGGCTGTTGCCGGTAGGCAAGCTGATAGTAATTATGCCCCAGCTCGTGATGCACGGTAATAAAGTCGTCGGACGTGACATGGATGCACAACTTCAAACGAACGTCCTGATCGTTATC
>CAXUBB010000284.1:2483-7342 GCA_964249105.1 uncultured Bryobacteraceae bacterium
CGTTGGTAGACTAGCGTGAGAAGATTTTCATGCTCTTTTCCCCACAAGCGCTGTCATTGCTTAGCCGCTATCACGGCGATCAACCAATTTTGCAAAAAAGGGGCAGCTTGCATATATGTCGGTTTCAAGCGAACGTCCTGATCGTTGTTTACATCCCAGGCGCTGGCATGGCAGATCACATCACGGTCACGCGGCTTCGTCAGCATCGACCGTTGCCAGAACGTTTCCGGCAGCGCGGAAAATCCTAAAGATTGAAAGAATTGTTCGCCGTATCGCACCACTCCGCGGGCATCCACCTGCCGGGCTTGCAAAATCTTCCCCAGATCAGACGTGGCCGGAGCGGACGAGGGGGCGACAAGATCATAGATATTGCCCCACTCCTGCGCCCACATGTTCCCCAGCAAATCGGCGGGAATCAGCCCGTCCGGGCGCTTGGCGTCAGCGCCGTACCGCGCAATCAGCTGCTGTCGAACATAAGCATGCAATTCGCGGTACAACGGCTCGACTTGCGCCCACAGACGCTCAAGATCAGCCGAGAACTGTTCCGGCGCCATATCATAACCGGCGCGCCAGATCACGCCCGTGTCCGCGAACCCAAGCTCTTTAGCGCCCTGATTCGATAGTTCGACAAAGCGCGCATACCGCTCGCGCATGGGAGCGCCGATCTTATGCCACCCCACCCATAGATTCTGGAGTTCCTTCGGATCGCGGCTTTGGGCCATCCTGACGTCGATCTCATCGATACCCATGCATTGGGAAGAATTTCCGCCAGGGCAATACTTGCCTGCTCCATAGCTGCCATTGAGAGAAGTCGCAACCCGCGTTAATTCCCCGCGCAGTTTTGGGTCGTGCGGAGCCGGCAGTTGCAGCCCTAGTTTCAACAGGGTGAACTTACGGCGCAATTCCGGCGGCAGATCCAAAGCGTCAAACTTCTTGGACTGTTCCACAAGCTCAGTCGCACGGCCAATCGCCTGTTCCAACGCTCTTGCGGATAGAGCTTCCGTATCCGGAGTAATGTATGTTTCCTGTACCCACCCTGCTTGCTGCCCTGCATTGCTCAACGTCAGCAGTTCCGCTTCCGCTTTGTCCATGAATGCTTGCGCATCCGCCACTGTGGGCGTGGGAGAACAAATTGCCACGGCAGCACAGACCAAACTACCGAAAATATAGGTACGAATAATCTTCATCGGAATCCAGAATCTCACGATGCTGACAAAAAAGCCGTTCCGGACCAGAACAAGGTCCGGAACGGCTTTACATTAGATCACCGAACAGAGAATTTTTATTGAGCCCCTATCCTATAGTTGACATAGCACAAGCTGTTCGCATCGAGTTCGCGCTGCACCAGGAATGGACGGGTGTTTCCCGCAGCGTCGATGGTGAGAGTCATATTGTAATAAGCGCCGCTTGACGCCTTTGGTAGATACGATCCAAAAGTCCACGCGCATTTATCGGCGTCTTCCGCGCCTTTCTTGTCGTACCAGGCATTGCCGTTAGGATCTGTGTTGGTTTCTTCCAGTTCGTGAGCGAGAACGGAAATCATACCGTCAACTCCGGCGTTGCCGTTCGGTCCCACGGATTGCGCGGCGCAAGCATTCAGACACTTGTTGGCGTTCCCGACAAACGCGTATTTAATGTTTGATCCTGAAATTGTGCCATTTGTGTGCCATCCGCAATATTGGGAACAGAAGCCGGATGATTCAGAAACATCCGAAGAAGTCAGCACGAAATAAATGCCGTTCGTATCGTTTGGAAAAGCTTTGCTGCTGATCGCGTGGGTCACAACGGTTTGCACCTGCGTATCCGTAAGCGTTGATCCCTGCGAGTAACTGTCCGTGTATTCTCCCGTAACAACGAATTTGCCGCTGGGTTTATTGCCAGTTCCGTCATAATATGTCGTATTTGTTAGATAATAATCCGAACCACTCAGGCCATAGAAGAAATCCCGAATAATCTGCTGACCGTCCGGCGTATCACTACCGCTGGTATTACTCCAATTTCCGTACCAGATCAGATAAACGTTCGGTGTTCCCATGACAGGGCCGCCGTGATACTTAATTACTGGCAAGATCGTACCAATTGAGCCAGCGGTCGGCGCTGCTCCTTCGCGTTGATTTCTTATGTGAGGAATAATCTCAGGCGCTCCAACCCTCTCCGATTGGACATTTGCGTGCGTACCATCACCCCGCGACTCTCCTTGGGACTTCGCCCCCGGTACATCCTGAGCCCATAATGTTCCTGCTATACAGAGGATCGAGCCACATGCCAGCAAAGTCGCGCGGCACCTTCGAGTTCTCATTGAGTATTTCTCCAAAACTGCAAGTCGGCCTGAAAGGCACTGTCTGAATTGTACTCGAAAAATGTTAGAAGGGCAGAGTCGGAATAGTCTGACTACTCGACTTTCGTGCCCCTTAACGCGCCCCGAACTGCCGTGTTCATCATGTTCTCCGCCAATGCCTGCGTGGCCCGATTGAGCGCTTCAATTTTGTCGTTGATCGCATGATGATCGTTGCCGTGGTACACGCCTTGCAGATCGCGGATTGCGGCCTCAATCGCATTCTGCTCTCCGGCGCTGAGACTCTCCCAAGCGGCATTTTTCCGCGCCTTTTCCGTGGCGGCCAGGATGTTATCGGCTTCCACGCGCGCTTCCCGCACTTGCCGCTCACGCATATCTTCTTCCGCTTTGTCGAAGGACTCGCGGATCATGGCTTCCACCTGCTCTTCGGACAAGCCGTAAGAAGGCTTCACTTCAATGCTCTGCTCTTTGCCGGTCCGGGCATCACGGGCAGTCACATTCAGAATGCCGTTGGCATCGATCAGAAATCGTACTTCGATACGCGCCAATCCCGCCGGCATCGGCTGGATTTCTTTCAAATCAAACCGCGCCAGACTGCGACAGTCTTTCACCAGTTCCCGTTCACCTTGCAGAACATGAATCAGCACATTCCGCTGCCCGTCAACCGCCGTCGTAAAGGATTCCGACGCGCTGGCCGGAATGGTTGAATTGCGATGGATCAGCTTGGAAACGACACCGCCCATGGTCTCAATACCGAGCGATAACGGCGTTACATCCAGCAGCAGCTTATCTTCCACGTCGCCCGCCAGAATACCCGCTTGTACAGCAGCGCCCAAGGCAACCACCTCATCAGGATTCAGTTCCGTATGCGGCTTGGCTTTAAATAAACGTTCGACAGCTATGCGAACCAGCGGAATCCGCGTGGAGCCGCCCACCATCACTACCTCATCAATTTGCTCGGGCGTCATCTTGGCATCCTGCAAGCAGGCCCGGCACGGCTCCAGCGTTCTCTCCACAATCGGAGCAATCAACCGCTCGAACAATTCGCGGTCAATCGAACGCTGATACTGCTTGTCCTTGTAGCCCAGCTCAATTCGCGCTTCGGGCGCAAAGGACAACTCTTCCTTCGCCTTGATCACTGCGCGCCGTAATCGCTGCAAGCCTTCGGAATCTTCCGCAATGTTCTCGCCCCACTCCGACTGCACATCTTCAATCGCAATCCGCAGCAGAAGATTATCGATGTCATCCCCGCCTAAATGCGTGTCGCCGTTGGTCGCGAGAACTTCAAAGATGCCGTCATGCAATCGCAAGATTGAAATATCAAACGTGCCGCCGCCGAAGTCATAAACCGCAATCACGCCCTCTTTGCGCTTATCGAGGCCATAAGCCAGCGATGCCGCCGTCGGTTCATTGACGAGCCGCAGCACGTCTAAGCCGGCTAGTCGGCCCGCGTCTTTGGTTGCCTGGCGCTGCGCGTCATTGAAGTAGGCGGGAACCGTAATCACGGCTTCCGTCACGGGCGCGCCCAAAGCTACTTCGGCGTTGTCCTTTAATTGCTTCAATACCGCTGCTGAGATCTCGGGCGGAGTAAAAGTCCGTTGGCCAAGCTGTAGCTTGATCACAGATTCGCTGTCGCCCGCAATCCGGAACGGAAACAGCTTGATCTCGTCCCGCACGTCCGCCACGCCGCGCCCCATCAGGCGCTTGACCGAATAAACGGTCCGTTCCGAATGCGTCAGAAGCAGCTCCCGCGCCTCTTCGCCTGCCAGGAGCCGCCCGTTGTCCGTAAGCGAAACAATGCTGGGGACAATTTTGCGCCCCTCGGCATCTTCAATGATTCGCGGCCCGGTCAGTTCCATCACGGCAACGAGGCTGTTCGTTGTGCCCAGATCAATGCCGACAATTTTGGATTGGCGGCTTTCGCCAAAGTCGATTTGAAACGTTCCCATGTGGTGTTACAGACGATCTTCCAGTGATTCTTTCGCGTTGGCTGCTGGATTCAATGTCCTATCTACATCCCGCAACAGATTCTCGATGTAGCGGCGGCGGTTCAGCACTCCCCGGATCTCATGCAGCGCCTGCCGGGCCGATTCGCTCTCGCTTTCCGCTGCATCATATTTCGCAAACAGAGTCATTAACTCACGATCAATTTCGCCGCGCATCCCCAGAAAATTTTCTTTCGCCGCTTCCAGTTGCGGACGCGCCGATTCCTCTCCGCCGCGTAGTTCCTCCAGGGCCATATTCAGCTCGAAGACCTCCTCCAGCAATTCAGGAGGCACATCTTTCGACCGCTGCTCGCCAATCGGGAAGCCCTCTTCGGTCAGAAGATACTCCGCCCGCTTCACCGGATCGCGCAGCGTGCGGTAGCCGTCGTTCAGGATCGATGTCGCTTCCAGCGCCTGCGCCTGCTCTCCCGCGCTCTTGCGGCTCCAACGGTCCGGATGCCACTCTTTACTCAACTGATAGAAGCGCTTCTGCAAATCTGCTTCGTCAATGCTTAGCTTGCGTTTGAGTCCAAAAAAATCGTAAAATCGGCGGGAAAATTCAGGCACGGGAATAGGTG
>CAXUBB010000285.1:0-4176 GCA_964249105.1 uncultured Bryobacteraceae bacterium
CCGCGTAACACCGCCTTCCACTCCCAGCACCAATTGATTCCGGAGCCGGATGTTGGCAAAAGTGCCGCGCACCATTACTTCATGATTGCCGCGCCGTGCGCCGTAGCTGTTGAAGTCGCCCGGCTTCACTCCCAGACTGATCAGGTACTTTCCCGCCGGACTATCGACCGGGATCGATCCGGCCGGTGAAATATGATCCGTCGTCACCGAATCGCCCAGCGTCGCCAGCACTCGAAGCCCGGTTAGATCGCGCACAAAAGTGACCGGATCAACCAGCGTCTCGAAATAGGGGGGCTGCTTAATGTAAGTGGATGTATCGCTCCATTCGTAGATATTTCCCGTCGGTATTTGCAATGACTTCCAATTGGAGTCTCCGACAAACGCCTCGGCATACTCTTTCTCAAAAAATTCGGTTCGCGCCGATGCTTTCACCACCGCCTCTACTTCCTCGTGCGATGGCCAGATATCCTTGAGATATACCTTCTTGCCTTGCGGATCTTTCCCCAGCGGCTCTTTTGTCAGATCAATGTCAACCCGCCCCGCAATGGCGTAAGCAACCACCAGCGGAGGCGAAGCCAGATAATTGGAGCGCACCAGCGGATTCACGCGGCCTTCAAAGTTTCGGTTGCCGCTCAGCACCGCCGCCACGTTCAGCTTACCGCCAGTCACGGCGGTAGCCACATTCTCCGGCAACGGCCCGCTATTGCCGATACAGGTCGTGCAGCCATACCCGACCAGATGAAAATTCAACTGCTCCAGGTAGGGCATCAGGCCGGCGTCGCTCAGGTAATCCAGAACGACCTTGGAACCTGGCGCCAACGATGTTTTCACCCACGGTTTGGCCGTTAAGCCTTTCTCAACCGCTTTCTTGGCCAGGAGACCGGCTCCGACCATTACGGATGGATTCGAGGTATTGGTGCAGCTCGTGATAGCCGCAATCACCACGGCGCCATCTTCGATAGTCTCTTTATGGCTATCGACCTGCACGTCAGCCGACTTCTGTGATCCATTCAAGGAACTGAGGAAGTTGCTCTTCACGTCCGACAGTTCAATCCGGTCTTGCGGCCGGCGTGGACCCGCCAGCGAAGGCCCTACCTTTGACAAATCGAGCGACAGAGTATCGGTATAAACCGGATCAGGCGAGTCGGAAGTCAGGAACAATCCTTGCTCCTTCGCGTAAGCCTCCACTAACTGCACATGCTCCGGACTGCGATTCGTCAGCCGTAAATACTCCAGTGTTTGAACATCAATCGGAAAGAACCCGATTGTTGCTCCATACTCCGGGGCCATGTTGCTGATCGTGGCCCGGTCAGCCAGGGGCAGCGCACTCACTCCCGGACCGTAAAACTCGACGAACTTGCCCACCACGCCCTTCTTTCGAAGCATCTGGGTCACGGTCAACACCAGATCAGTGGCTGTAGCGCCCGGCGGCAGCTTGCCGCTCAGCTTAAATCCGACAACCTGCGGCAGCAGCATGGAAATGGGCTGGCCCAGCATACAGGCTTCGGCTTCAATGCCGCCCACGCCCCATCCCACCACGCCCAGACCGTTCACCATGGTGGTATGCGAGTCGGTGCCCATGAGCGTGTCGGGATAAGCTTGCAGCACGCCTTTGGAGGAATCGGAGAACACCACGCTCGCCAGATACTCCAGATTTACCTGGTGAACAATCCCGGTATCCGGCGGAACCACTCTGAAATTGCCGAATGCCTTCTGGCCCCAGCGCAGAAACGCATACCGCTCCTGATTGCGCGAAAATTCGAGCAGCGCATTCTCCGCGAACGCTTGCGGCGACCCATACGCATCCACCTGCACCGAATGATCGATCACCAAATCAGCCGGAATTAACGGGTTAGCCAGTTCCGGATTCGCGCCTAAACGTTTTAAGGCATCGCGCATCGCCGCGAGATCCACCACGCACGGCACACCCGTAAAATCCTGCAGGAGCGTCCGCGCCGGACGAAACTGAATTTCCTGCGCCGCTGCTTTTATGTCCCATTTGGCGACATACTCAATGTCGCCGGCCTTCACGGTTCGGTCATCCTCAAAGCGCAGCAGATTTTCGAGCAACACTCGGATCGAGTACGGCATCCGCGAGATCTTCAATCCGCTACCGCGCTTTTCGAGCGCATCTAAACGGAAAATCTGGTACTCACGATCATTCACGCGCAGACTACCCGCGGCCCCAAACGTGTTCTTGCTAGGCATTTATTTTCAGTGTAGAACTTGACGATTTACATATAAGAAGGCTGGTCAATGCCCAGAACACGCAGCGTTCCCAAGAGTTGCTCCCGCACGTATCGGGTCAGCCACAGCAAAACGGCTTGCCGCCCGCTGTCCTTCTCCCCAATCACCCGGTAGTCATGATAAAAAGCATTGAATTCCTGCGCCAGTTGAAACGCGTATTTAGCGACATGCGCGGGCTCTCCCGAATGAATCGCGCGTTCCACGGCGTTATCAGCCTTTGATGCCAGCAACAACAGTTGCCAAAGAGCCTCGGTTTCCAGATGCTCTTCCAGCAGATCCTCGGTCAGTGCGCTCCCAAAATCCGGCATGACGCCGCCGCGCTCGACGTACTGACGTAAAATTTGTTCCGCTCGGACAGCCGCATACTGCGCGTACGGCCCGGTCTCGCCTTCAAAACTCAACGCTTCCTGAAAGTCAAACGCAATCACGGAATTTCGAGTGAACTTCAGCAGGAAGTAGCGCAACGCTCCGACGGCAATCTGCTCCGCCACCGTTCGACGCTCCCGCGCATCTGCCTCGGGATGCCGGTCGTCCACTTCCGCCAGCGCCGTGGCAATTAACTGGTCGATCAAATCGTCAGCCTTCACGCCGAGGCCCTTCCGTCCCGACACTTCCACATAGGCCCGCCGCTTATCTTCCTCCGAGAGCGTGATGCCCATCTCCAGACACGTTCGGGGAGTCAGCGCCACCATCTCGTAGGAAAAGTGAACTGACGCGTCCGCCTGTTCATTGAAGTTCAGCGCCCGCAACCCAGCTACGACCACGTCCTGCAAATAGGACTGCCGCGAGTCGATCACATTGAATACTTTCGATCCGCGTCCAAAAGCGGGCGATAGCCCATTCGAGGGCTGATCCGTTGTCACCCAGACTTGATGGCCGTCCGGATAACTCGACCAGGGCCGGTAAAAAAAATCTTTTCCGAGCAGCCCGAATTTCCAAAGCTGATACGCAATATCTTTCCCGACATAAGTGACCGTGCCGTTGGACCGCACAATCACCTTGCTATCGTCTTGTTCCTCTTCCTCCTTTTCGGCTGCATCCGCGCGAAATGCCGACGCAGGCATCACCCAGCAACCCTTGTTCTTCCCGGTTTCTTCAAAGTAGATCGCCTTCCGCTCTTTCAACAACTCAAATGCCGTCGCCCAAAATTGGAGATGGAGGATTTCGCTTTCGCGCGGCAGCAGGTCGTATTCGATACCCAGCCGGTACATGGTCTTCAGATGCAACTGCACAATGGCATCCGCCACAATATGCCCCAACTCCGCCAGATCGCCTGTATCACCTTCAATCGCATGCAGAGTCTCAGCCCGCCAGCTTAGCGCTTCCGGGTGTTCTTTATAGTAGGCTGACATCCGCGCATACAAGTCCCAACAGAAATAATCAAAACGGACCTGCGGGTCTTCGAGCATCGCCCGCACTTCGCTGGGGGATTTCCTCTCTAAAAAATGAAATCCGACTACCACGTCCGCCACTTGCACGCCCGTATTGTCAATATAGTTCTGCACCTCCACATAGCGACCGCGCTTTCGCAGCATCCGCGCAAACGTATCGCCCAGCACTGCGTTCCGCAAATGTCCAATGTGTGCCGCTTTGTTTGGATTGATGTTCGTGTGCTCGACAATTATTTTCTGCTCCGGCGTCGTTGGTTCTTGGGGAAGCTCGCGATCCTTTACAAGGGACGCGCCATACACCCCACGTTTCAGCCGGACATTGATATAGCCGTTCCCTGCAATCTCCACCGAGGCCACGCCCGGTACGTGCGTCAGCCCTGGAAGCAGTTCTTCGGCAATCTGCCGGGGAGCCTTTCGCAACTGTCGCGCTAATTGGAACACAACCGGAATCGACAGCTCGCCAAACGAGCTCTGCTTAGGCTGCTCAAGCGAAACTTTCAGCTTCAGCCCGAACTTTTCCTCCAGCGTTTTCTCGACC
>CAXUBB010000285.1:4186-7307 GCA_964249105.1 uncultured Bryobacteraceae bacterium
TTCCGCTAATTTTGCTTCTATTTCCTGGAACACTAGCTCTCAGTATGCCGAACGCCGGGACACATAGCGTCAATCGATACAATAGGACGTGCCGAAAGTAACGTTCTTGCCGGAAGACAAAACAGTCGAATTCGAATCCGGCAAACTCCCCTACAGAGACCACGGTAAGCGTGGTTCCCTCCTTGATATTGCACTTAACTTCAATATTCATCTCGAACATGCGTGCGGCGGCAGTTGCGCCTGCACCACTTGTCACGTCATCGTTGTCGAAGGCGACAAAAACCTGTCCGAAGCGGAGGACGACGAACTGGACCGCCTTGATATGGCCGCTGGTCTTACCTTGCGCTCGCGCTTAGGCTGTCAGGCAGTCGTGGAAGGCGATGTCAAAGTGGAAATCCCCGCCTGGAACCGGAACTATATCAGCGAAGGCGGCGGCTCCACGTTATAGCCGCTCATTGCTGATTCCGCAAAAACTGATCGGATCTGGACTTCACCTGCGGGAGCATATTCAGCAATTTGTCGGCAACATCCCCTGACAGATCGGCATGCACCCTGACCAGATCTCCATCCTGGTCCACTTGAATAGCGTCGTACAGCTTCAGCATATCGGTTTCAGTATCTTTTGTGGACAAGCGCAAAAAACCAATGCCGCCGCGCAGGGCATCATGGACCCGCGTCGCACCCTCAGCCGATATACAGGTCAAGTTCGCCTGAAGGTGCAGTCCATGATCTGCCATGATCCCCGCCGACCCTCCCCGGATATACGCCACAATATTCGAGAGCGCAGACTGCAACTCGGTTCGCATCGGCGCGTCCGCGAACGGCAGCCCTTTTCTGCTGACAAGCCAGATCTGGTCGTCTTTGGGCAGCGTTCGCAGCCGCTCCTGCAACTCTTCCGGTATCTCACCCGCGCCGCTATCCTGAAAATCGAGTTCCGACCGTATCGTCTGTGAAGGCCCGGCCAGCGCCACTCCGCCTTTCAGAAACGTTACGGAGTTCCGATCATCACCGAAGATCGCGAAGTTCCGGTAAACTTTGCGCTCTAGACCCGAAGCTTGAAGTTTCACCTCTACCTCTTTCGGCTGAAAGCGCCCTCGCGCCATCAACGCCGCCGTCTGGCCGCCCGAGGCATATAACAACTCCGCAAGATCCCGGCGCGGATCGAATCCGAGCCGCTGCACCGAGGCGTCAAACAGCGGAAAATCCAGCGCCTTCTCATGCCTCTGATACAGAGGCGCCGCCTTCAGCTTGTCAATAGAGGTCCCGGCTAGCACGTTTGTATCGGGCCGGATCAGCGGCTGAAAAGCTTTGTCTACCACCACGCCGCTGCTCGCTTGCCGGGAACAGCTCACAACAGATAGAAGGCAACCGGCAAACATGATCGCCAGCAGCCAGAGAAAAGAAAAAATCGCACTAAAAATCCCGCTTCTGAAAAATGTAAACGGCGGTTGAAAGCACAACGGCCCCAAACAACGCCGATGTCCACACGGGAGTCAGCCAATCCGCTTCCCGGTCATACACGATGATCTGACGCATCGCTGCAGCCAGATCGTACACCTTCGGCACAATCCAGTACAAACCTTGCCACAACTGCCGCGACCACTCCGAACTCAGCAGTTTTACTACAATCTGCCGCTGCGCCAGAATCGTGCTGATTAGCATGAACGCCACCGCCACCATGACCGAGAGCGCCGAACTTTCTGAAATCACGCCGACCAGGACGACTAGGCACAACAAAACCGCAAAGATGAACAAACTACTGGCAATCGCCAACAGAAAACGAGTCTCCCAGATATGCGTCTTCAGTCCGATCACAACCCAAATGCTGCAAATCAGGTAAATGTGATTGGATGCTACCACCAACACGTTGCCCATGTACCGGCCCATCAACAGCATCGGCCGGGTTACCGGCTTCGCCAGCAGCAGGGAAATCCGTCCAGGTTCCAGCACGCTCGGTATCAGCCCTGAGGAAGCGAAGATCGCCAGAAACGTTCCCCAGATATATAAAAATACGGAGACCCAGGAGTAGGAAGTCGTCACAAAGCGGTGAATATCAATGTGCCGCTCCGTGGATTCGAAGCCCATCAGCGAGACCGCGCCTTCCACCAAATCGATTTTCAAGGCAAACAAAAACAGCAGAATCAGAAAGGTTGAAAGCCCGAACAAGCCCCAGAACAACCAACGCGCCCGAGCCTCCTGGAACGTGTCGCTAATCAGCGCGCCCAAAACAGCAGCTTTCGTGTTCATGCCGCTTTCCCGCTCCTCGTCGTTCGAATAAAGACGTCTTCCAGGCTGCTTGCCGAATTGCTCATATTATCGATCAGTCCGCCGCCCGCGCGAATCACGTCAACAATGCGATTTGCCTCCTCGCGGCTCCCCACCTGCACACTGAGTCCGTTGGCCGTCGTTACAATCGCAGCGCCCAAACGTCTCATTTCCATCACAGCGGCTTCCGGCACCTGCGTCGCTTCCACTGTGTAGCCCCGGCCCGCCGTCAACGCGCTCACCTTTCCTTCGAGCGCCAGCCGTCCTTTGTGCAGAATCGCCACATGCTCGCAAAACGACTCCACTTCACTCAACAGATGTGAATTAATAAAGACCGTCACGCCGCTTCCTGTCAGCCCGTTTAATATATCCCGAATATCACGCCGTCCTACCGGATCGACCCCGTCGGTAGGCTCATCCAGTATCAATAGCCGGGGCCGGTGCATCAGCGCCTGTGCCAAGCCCAACCGCTGCAACATGCCTTTCGAATACTTTTTGATGCGCACATCGCCCCACTGCTCCAATCCAACCAGCTTCAACAGTTCAGGAACACGCCGTTGCCGCTCCTCCTTTGATACGCCGGACAACGCGGCATAGAAATCGAGCATTCCCGTGCCCGTAAAGTAGGTGGGAAAGCGATGATTTTCCGGCAAATAACCGACTGGCCGGCGCGCTTCCGGGTCCTGTGCGCTCTTGCCAAATAGCCTTGCTGTTCCAGAGGTCGGATGCACTGCCGCCAGCAGCATCTTGACAAATGTGGTCTTCCCCGCCCCGTTCGGCCCTAATAACCCATACTTGGTCCCCTGCGGAACTCGCAAACTCAAATCGGAAACAGCGTGAATCTCACGTCCCCGAA
>CAXUBB010000286.1:0-2301 GCA_964249105.1 uncultured Bryobacteraceae bacterium
GGATCGATTCCATGGATCAGTCGGGCGCGGTGCTGCGCGTGAACGGCATGGCCGAGAATAAACTGCGCGAAGGCGTAACGACGGCCATCGCCGGAGAGGGCGGAACGCCTGTCGAGGCGGAGGCGGTGGGGACGTACTTCCACGAACTTGAGACCAAAGGCATCAGCATCAACTTCGGTTCATATTTCAGCGAGACGCAGGCGCGCGTGGCGGTGCTGAAGTATGCGGCGCGTGAGCCGAATGCGGAAGAGTTGGCGCGCATGCAGACCATTATGGAGACGGCTATGAAAGGAGGCGCCATGGGCATAACCACGGCCCTGATCTATCCGCCATCAAGCTACGCGAAGACGCCGGAATTGATCGAGATGGCTAAAGTGGCGGCGCGGTATGGCGGCATCTATGCGAGTCATATTCGCGGCGAAGGCGCGGAAGTGGTTCAAGCCGTGGATGAGGCCATCGAGATCGGCGAGAAAGCCGGTCTGCCCGTCGAGGTGTTCCATTTGAAAGCCGCGTATCAGCCGGGCTGGGGAACGTTGATGAAGGAATCGGGAAAGCGCATCGAAGCAGCGAGAGCGCGCGGCGTGGATGTCGCGGCGGATTTGTATCTTTACACAGCGGGGGGCACGGGATTGGAGGCGGTTATTCCTTCGTGGGCGCATGAAGGCGGCGAACAGGCTTTGAAGGAACGATTGGCGAATCCCGAAATTCGCGCGCGCTTGAAGCGTGAGATCAAAACCGGATCACCAGGCTGGTGGAACATCATTGAGGCGGCGGGCGGTTGGGATGGCGTGGTGCTGGCCAACGCCGAAAATCCGGCAAACGCGAAATACATAGGCAAGAACATGACACAGATCGCCCAGGAGATGGGCAAAGACCCGGCGGATGCCGCCTTTGATCTGGTAGCGGCGGGCCACGGCCGCGTGACGGCGGTGTATCACATGATGAGCGAGCCGGATATCGAAACCGCTCTGCGCTTCCCTTGGACCAGTATTGGAAGCGACTCGGGCGCATCCGCAAAGGCCGCGGGCGACGATGCCATCGGCCTTCCGCATCCGCGCGCGTACGGCAACTTTCCGCGGCTGATTGCGAAATACGTGCGGGAGCGGCATGTGCTGACGCTCGAAGATGCAATCCGCAAGATGACGTCATGGCCAGCCACGCGCCTGCGTCTCGAAGATCGAGGCTCCATCAAGGAAGGCTTGTGGGCTGATGTGGTGGTGTTTGATTACAACACCATCCAGGACCGCGCCACGTACGAACAGCCGAGGCTTTATCCGGAGGGCATCGACTACGTCCTGGTGAACGGTCAGCTAGTCATCGATCACGGCAAACATACCGGCGTGAAAGCCGGCAAGGTGCTGTACGGACCCGGTCGGGCCATGTAAGCGGGGTCTATCAGGTCCCGAACTCCTGATTAAGAATTGGATACTTGTTCCAATCCTCATAATCGAAATGCCACCACTCAAATTCGTTTACCGTAAAGTGTTGCGACTCCATGATGCGGCGCAGCAGTTCACGATGCCACCGCTGTAGTGAAGTGCCGCCCGGATAAAGCGGATAAGAGCGCGTGGACATTTCATCGTAGCCGCCGGTCATTTCCACGGGTTGACCGGTTTTCAAATCGTAGAGCGTCAGGTCAACGGCGCAGCCGCGATTGTGGCGCGAACCTTGCGACGGGTCCGCGACGAAGTTGTGCTTGTCGGGAGGCGTGCCGTCCCAGAACATTTTGGTGACGTACCAAGGCCGGTAGGCATCGTGAATCAACAAACCATAACCCAGTTTCTTGAGTTCTTCGTGCGCTCGCGCCAACGCTTCCGCCGCGGGCTTCTGCAGGAAAGCGCGCGGCTGAATACATGGGCGTACTGAGAAAATTGTTCGTACCGGCGTAGCGAATGTCGAGGCGGATCGTGCCATCGAGTTTGACAAGCTCCTCCAGTTCGGGTTTGCGGAACTCCCCATTCTCAACGGGCGGCTTCGCTTGGCGGGCTTCCGTGCGTAATACTTCGATGGGGCGGACGGGCTTGATCCGAAACGTTGCGCCGGGTGCGGCGGGATCGGGCCTGCGCGGGAAGGCAACGCCGCCGATGCGCACGGAGACGACACGGCCGCTGGCATCGCGCCCGAACACAGCCGATTCGCCGTCGTACAGCCCCGCTTGCGGAAAACGGAACTTACTGGCTGAAACCTCTTGGAGCGGGTCAAAGGCGAACCATTCAATGAGTGATGTCAGCTTGCCGCCCCGTTCAAGGATGTAGAGCGTGTCGTAGTCCCAACCGTATTCACCGATCAAATCTTTCCAAT
>CAXUBB010000286.1:2401-7306 GCA_964249105.1 uncultured Bryobacteraceae bacterium
ACGGCGACGCCGAGTTGATCTTCCGGCATGGCCATCAATTCTGTCGCGAAGCCGTAGATAGCCCCGCCGTGACTCACCACACGATGGCCCTTGTCATCGCTAATCATAAATCCAAGGCCAATGCCGGTTTTGGAACGAGCAGGCGCGAACTGGGGAGTCCACATCTGCTCCAACGTTTCGCGGCGGATCACTCCTTCGTCGCCCGCGAACAAAGCCCGAAGGAAGAGGCTCAGGTCGTTGGTGGTCGTGTACATCGAACCGGCAGGCGACATGCCGATCTCAAATTCCGGCGCGTCGAACGTGCGCCCGTCGTAGGTCCACATGCGCGCTTTCGCGAGATGCGCCATGAGCGCAGGCTCCGGAGTGAAAGCACTCTGCCGCATGCCGAGCGGCGTGAGAACGTTTTTCTTCAGGTACTCGGGGAAGGGCGTATGTTGCGTTTCCTCGAGCGCCTCACCGACGACGGCGATTCCCGCATTGGAGTACTTGTGATGAGTTTCGGGACCGTAGACCAGCGTGGTGTCGTTCAGGCTTTCCACGGTTTTCTTAAGAGAAGGACTCGAACTGTCAAAGTAGTGGCCTACCGGCGGTTCACGCACCAACCCCGCGCGATGCGACATAAGCTGTCTCAGCGTGATGGGCTTGTGGGAAGGATTGTGCGGATGAAAGTCCGGCAGGTAACGGCTGACCGGCGCATCGAGGTCCAGTTGTCCGCGTTCGACCAACTGCATGATGCCGATGTCGGTGAACAGCTTTGAAACAGAGCCCACGCGATACACCGTTTGCGAATCAGCGCCGTAATCTTTCGACCAAACCACACGATCATGGTCCACCAGCACAACCGAGAGCGACGGCAGCCCCTTGTCCTGCATCTCGTGACGAATGAGTTCGTCGAGTTGCGAGGCGAGCGGCGTCTGAGCATGGGCTGGAAGAACGCACGCCAGCGCCCAAATCAAAAGGCCGAGCCGCGTCATTGCTGTGCTGCCGAGGTCGCGCCGCCGGACACGGAGAAGCTGTCATACGCCGCGGCCGCAATCTCGCCAACCGCCTGCCCCACAACCGTCGCGGAGTTTTCGTCCATTGTCGCGAACGGAACAAAATTGATGTAAGCGGCGAACGCGAAATGACGCCCATCCTTGGCATCGATAAAACCGGCTAGACCCTTGCCGAGAATGACGCCGCCTTCCGGCGTGAGCGCATTGGGGCCGCCCATCGTGCCAGTTTTTGCAAACACATGACTAGCCGCGGGCGAATCGGTTTGAATGTTGAATAGGGTGCCGTTCCTGCCCAGTACCGGCAGCGCGCTCTTGAATTTCGGGAAGAAAGGCTGCTTGGCTTGGGTGAGCAAATAATGCACCACGAAATCAGGCGAGAACAGGGCCGCTCCACCCGCGCCGTCGTTCTGCACCGCGCCGGACGCGTCAAGTCCCGCTTTGCTCAGCAGCGCGGCTTCCTCATCGAAGCCTGCCTGCTGGGGATCGTTTGCTCCCTTTTTTGTGTAAGCGCCCACGATGTACGGCAGGCTGCTGGCGTGCAGATTTTGACTCACCTTCAGAGTGACTTTCGCCTCTTCGATCAAAGGCGGTGATACATGATCCGCCACTTGGTTGTCGGCGGTATAGAAACGTTTGGAAACGGAGATATCACCGCCCTGCCCGCCTCCGCTGATTTTGATGCCGATCTTTTCCAATGTTTCCGCCAAAACGATCTCCGCATACCGGGTAGGCGTGGGAACTTTGTAGACGCGCAGTCTCGGTTTCATGCCTGCCGGAATGACGCCCGCGAGCGTCACCACATGCGTTCCGTCCGGCTGGGCTGTATCTTTGGTGAACTGCGCTTCAAATTTGCCGCCAGGCGCGCCGGTCTTGATCCCGTTCAGAATTTTCACGTAGCGGGTTTGAGGAGCGATGGACAAATTGACGGGCGTGCCCTCCCCTGCGCCGGGCGTAATTATTACATCGACAAGATTGTCGTTCACTACCATCGGGGAGATCACCACGCCCGTGCCCAGTTCATGCGCGCCTTCCGGAAACAGCGACGCGTCAATGAATACTCGCCCTTTAATTTTGCGAATGCCTTTAGCCTTTACTTGCTCGGCAATTTCCTTCATGACGGCCAACGGATCGCCGGGCACAGGCTTCGCCTCGGGAAAGTCGTCGTAGGAGTGGTCTTCATTCTCGAACAACATGCTGCCGTCCGGCTGAATCCGGTTCGAGAGATTGGGATCGCCGCTCGCGACCAATACTAAATCACCATCCAAAACGTCGCCTTTGATCGCGCCCGTTCGATACACGCGCGTGTGGAAACGGAAGTCAGGCCCCAACGATTCCAGCGCCGTGCCGACTGTCAGAAGCTTGGTCGTCGAGCCGGGCACAAAAAGTTCCTGCGCATTCCAGGAGTACAGCGCTTTGCCGTCCTCCATGGAATAGATTTCCACGCCGAAGCGCGAATGCCGGTATTCCGGGCGGCTCATTACAGCTTTTAGTCGCTGCTCGAAGGTCGCGGTTTGACCCGGAAGACAGGACGCAAAGGCGACTAGAATCGCCGCGCCGCAAAGCAGTGGTGTTCGATTCAGCAGGCGGATCTCACGCACGTCAATCTGTTCAATTCTCATAAGGCTCCAGCAGATAGCAGCAGGTTTCCGTTCCGGTGCGGAATCCGGTCACCGCATAACCTTTTGACAGATGCTCGCAAAGACTCTGGCGCAGCCGCGCCTGGATCTCACGGGCGCGCGCCGGGTCCGATTTCTTCAGCACGGAAATGTTGACAGGAACCGGCACGGCAACCAATTGAGCGGAGCACGGCGCCGGAGGAACGCCGTTCACGGCATCTTCGACCCTTGCCGTATTTAGCCGCCACTCCGCCACGAAACGATCCGTCGGCAAGCTTCCGTGCAGCGGACTGCTGCTCTCGCTGCCGTAACAGTTCGGAATGTACGCGCGGACGATCACGCCCAGCTTTTGCAGGTTGAAATAGGCATTGCGCAACTCCAGGGGATCGAATGTCCAATGAATGCTCGGCACGCCTTCGCGCAGTGCTTCCTCGCGTTGCCGCAGCTTCAAAAGACGGCCCACGCCGCGATTCTGATAATTCGGAAGCACTCCGACCATGTGCGAGTGCCAGTAAAACTCGCCGCCATGGCGCGCGGAAAACGCGAGCGCGAAACCTATAGCCTCAGCCTCATTGTAGGCGCACAAAGCGTGCCCACCGGTATGCTGCGCGACGGTAAAGATGGCTGCGGGCGTCAGATCTTCGTCGCCGTACTCCCAGATTTTACGTTGCAGTTCGACGCAGTTTTTTAAGTCCTGCTGCGTTTCGCAATGCCGGATGTCAATGGCCGCTTGGGTCAAATCAGACCGCCTTTTCCCGGAAGCTGAGCCAGTAAATGGGAAGACCAACCAAAATCAATCCAATGCCGTAAAGCGCGTGCAGCGGGCCGTTGATGACCGTCACCACAGTAATAAACAACGCCGCAGTCACAAACAGAATCGGGATGAATGGGTATGCGGGCACGCGATAGGGCCGCCGCAGATCGGGCTGCCGATAGCGCAGCACAATCACCGCCAGCACGGAAAGCCCATAAAAGATCCAAGCCGTGAAGATGACGTAAGTAAACAGTTCCTGGAATGATCCCGCCAACGTCAAACAGCACGCCCACAATCCCTGCAGGGCAATTGAGAGAGTGGGAACGCGCCGGCCGGGATGCAGTCTGGCGAATGACCGGAAGAACAGACCATCCCGCGCCATGGCGAAGTACACACGCGGTCCCGTCAGCACCATGCCGTTGGCCGCGCCCGCAATGGACGCAATGATCAGCACGGTTACCAGCACCGTCGCGCCCCCGCCATAAACCTGATTCACGGCAGTCGCGGCGGCTCGGTCCGTCATCTGCAATTGCGCGGGCGTCAGCACCAAATAATAGGCAATGTTGCAAAGCACATAGATGGCGGCCAGCAACAACGCTCCCCAGCTCAGACTGCGGGGCAGGTCGCGCTCCGGATGGTGAAACTCCGCCGCCGTGAACGACACCACATGCCATCCTTCATAGGCCCACAGCACAGCCACCAGCGCCGCGCCAAACGCGAGGAATAGTGGAGGGCCGGACGCCGCTCCCACGGGCGCTTCAAAAAGCCTGGAGAAGCGGCCCGCGCCCACCAACATTATGATCAACAGCCCGATTCCGCCTACTTTGCAGGCCGTCATGATGTTCTGCACCAGCTTGCCCGTGCGAAGCCCAAACGTGTTGATCAGCGTGAGCAACGCAATGAGGCCGATGGACGCCGTTTTTTGGGCGATCGGAGACAGGGGGGTGAGTTGTGAACAGTAAAGGCCGAACGCTACCGCCAAGGTAGCAATGCTTCCGCTATGAATCAGACTGAGCAGCCCCCACCCGTACAGAAAGGCAACCGGCCTGCCGTAGGCCGCGCGCAGATATACATAAAGGCCGCCGGCGCCTGGATAAGCCGCGCCCAATTCCGCCAGCGTCAGCGCGCCGAACAGAGTTAACAAGCCGCCCGCCAGCCATACCAGCAACACCAGCCCAAACGATGGAATCTCGCGGGCCACGCTGCCCGGCACCAAATAGACTCCGGACCCAATGACTGTGCCCACAACAATGGCGATTCCATCGCGGAAGGAGAGATCTCGCGCCAGACCGTGCGAGCGGGAAACCGCCGCGCTCATGTGATCATTTCGGCTGTCGCTGAGCGCGGAGTTCCTATGCATGGGCTAACTCAGGATGGTGCGGCAATCGGGCCTAAAAGTCAAGACAGGCGAATGATTATGGCACGAGCGTCCTGAGCTGTCACTCTTTTCTTGACATACGCATGAACATCGGATAGAGTCTCCCTAACCAATCCCACATAGCATTTGTTGCACTTCGATCCACGCGGATCGGTTGAGACC
>CAXUBB010000287.1:0-7284 GCA_964249105.1 uncultured Bryobacteraceae bacterium
CAACAAGCACAATTGCTTGTTATACTTAATGTTTCCTTATGCCTCCCACTGGCCTCGCAGACGAGACTGCTACACCTATTGGTATCGCTCCGGTGAGCGGCGCGCAGAAGAAGATTATTTTGCTGAAGCCGCGCGGCTTTTGCGCGGGCGTTGTGCGCGCGATTGATGTGGTCAGGATTGCTCTGGACCTTTATGGCGCGCCTATCTATGTCCGCAAGGAAATCGTTCACAATCGTCACGTAGTGGATGAGCTTCGCCGCGCTGGAGCCATCTTCGTGGAAGAGTTAAGCGAAGTGCCTGAGGGGGCACGCGTTATCTTTAGCGCTCATGGCGTGTCTCCGGCGGTTCGCGCCGAGGCGAAAGAGCGCAGGCTGCAAGTCATTGACGCGACTTGCCCGTTGGTCACCAAAGTTCATTTAGAAGCGGTCCGCTTTGCCAAGCAAGGTCATACGATTGTTCTTATTGGACATCGCGATCATGATGAAGTAACGGGAACGCTGGGCGAAGCGCCGGAATGCACGATTCTGGTCTCCGATGTGGAGGATGTGAACCGGCTCGATATCAAAGATCCGGAGCGCGTTGTCTACTTGACGCAGACCACGCTTTCCCTGGACGAAACAAGTGATATCGTGAACCGGCTGCGGGAGCGGTTCCCTAAAATCGCGGGGCCCAAAACACAAGATATTTGCTATGCAACCGAGAACCGGCAACTGGCCGTCAAAGCGGTAGCGCCTTTGTGCCAGGCCTTGCTTGTGTTGGGATCGCAGAACAGCTCGAATTCACGCCGTTTGGTGGAAGTTTGCGAAAAGGCGGGAGTTCCGGCTTACCTGCTTGATGATTGCAGCGAAGTGCAGGCTGCGATGCTGAAGGGGGTTGATACAGTAGCGGTGACCGCCGGGGCTTCCGCGCCGGAACATTTGGTGCAGGAGTTGATTGACCATTTGCGCGTCCACGGCTATTCGGACCTGGAAGAAGCTGAAATTAAAGAAGAAGACGTGCGCTTTACGCTGCCGTCGGATCTGGAGAGTTTTACGCCCCGCCTGTATACTGTGCGGGCTTAATACCGATTTTTAATAATGAAACGATGAAATCAAGTCTGCAGATTTCTGAGTCGCTCAATTATGCTGTTGCGGATGCTGTTCGAAAAGCATCGGCCTCGCTGCTTCGGCGTCAAACTGTCGGAGGTTTCTGGTGGGCTGACCTGCGAGCAGATACAACACTCGAAGCTGATTACATTCTGATGCAGCTTTGGCTTTATCCTCCGGTGGATGGTGTTTGGAACCCACCAACGCGTACGCAAATTGACCGTGCCGTTGCCAGTATTTTTATGAGGCAATTGGAGGACGGTGGATTTAATATCTACGCGCACGGTCCCTCCGAGGTGAACGCTTCGATCAAAGCGTACTTTGGCTTGAAGGTCGCGGGCGTCTCCAGTGACGACCCTCGCATGACGAGGCTTCGGGATCGCGTTCTGGAACTGGGCGGCTTGCAGGCGGCCAATAGCTATGTCCGCACAAATCTCAGCCTGTTCAACTTGTTCCCGCGAGAAGCCTGCCCAGCCATTCCGCCGGAGCTGATTTTCCTCCCGTTTAACTTCATTTATCAGATGTCGGCCTGGACGCGGGCGATTGTGATTCCGTTGTCGATTGTGCATGCGGCAAATCCAAACCGTCCGGTTCCGGCGAAATTCACTCTGGACGAGCTTTATCTGCCGGGTGCGCCCATGCATCTAGAGCGGGACTTAAGAACGTTCACCTGGCGTAATTGCTTTTTGGCCCTGGATAGTTTCTTGAAAAAGTGGGAACGCTTCGGGCCTAACTTCATTCGCAAGGCTGCCATACGCAAGGGCGAGCAGTGGATGATCGAGCGCTTTGAAGGGTCGGACGGCCTGGGAGCGATCTATCCGTCGATGCAGTACGCGGTGATGGCGCTCGACCTTTTAGGTTATGGCGCGGATCACCCGTTGCGCCGTCAAGCGGAAAAAGAATTTAACAACCTAATGGTTGACAACGACGCGCAAGGCTTCTTCATGCAGCCTTGCTTTTCGCCCGTTTGGGATACGGCGATTGCGGCGTTTGCATTAGGCGAAACCGAAAATCCACCGGCGCAGAACCTGACAAAGGTAGCCGACTGGTTTCTCGCCAAGGAAGTACGGCGGAAGGGCGATTGGGCAGTAAAGCGGCCGCATGTGGAGCCGTCCGGCTGGGCTTTCGAGTTTAACAACGAATTTTATCCCGATGTCGATGATACGGCCATGGTGCTGCTGGCTTTGAAAAAGGCCCAGGCGACAGACCCGGTTAAACAGCGCGCGTGCGAGACGCGGGCTTTGAATTGGACCCTCGCCATGCAGGGCAAAGATGGCGGTTGGGCCGCTTTCGACGCTGATAATAACTGGGAAATCCTGAGCCATGTGCCGTTCGCGGATCACAATGCCATGCTGGACCCGTCTTGCCCGGATATTACCGGGCGAGTATTGGAAGCGCTCATTGCCTGTGGCCTGAAACCCACGCATCCGGCGGTGCAGCGCGGCGTTCAGTTCCTGCTACGGACGCAAGAGGCCGACGGAAGCTGGTACGGACGCTGGGGCGTTAATTATATTTACGGCACGTTTTTGGCCTTACGTGGATTGCGCGCCGCCGGTTTGAGCGAAAACGAGCCTCCGATTCAGCAGGCGCTGGAATTTATTCGCGCCTATCAGAATCGGGATGGCGGCTGGGGAGAAAGCTGCGCGAGCTACGACGATAACCGCTTCATACCAAACGCCAGCACTCCTTCCCAAACAGCCTGGGCTATTCTGGCGTTGCTGGCGGGCGGCGACTTGCGAAGCGAAAGCCTTTATAACGGCGTGGATTATCTGATTCACACGCTGCGCGCCGATGGCACTTGGGACGAGGAGTATTGCACCGGCACAGGATTTCCCAGCGTGTTTTATCTCTCGTATACCGAGTATCGCAATACTTTTCCATTACTTGCCTTGAGCGAGTTTGCCAAGGCCACGACAACGCAGGATCGCATTTAAGAAAGCGCATCTTTTCTGATTACTCGACAACTTTTCCCGTGTCGCTCGCTTTAGTTACTGGCTCCAGCGGGTTTTTAGGCTGGCATGTCGCCTCCGTCCTGCTGGAGCGCGGGTATCAGGTGCGCGCCCTCTGCCGTCCGACCAGTGAAATCCGTGAATTGGAGGTAGAGCGCGTCACGGGGGACCTGCGCGACGCCCATTCGCTCGAACGCGCCGTGGCGGGTTGCCAGTTAGTCTTTCATGTGGCGGCGGATTACCGGCTGTGGTGCAGGAACCCCCAGGAGCTTTATGCGTCCAACGTGGAGGGCACTCGGCATGTAATGGATGCGGCGGAAAAAGCGGGTGTCGAACGTGTGGTTTATACCAGTACGGTTGGATGTATCGGCATGCCGCCCGGCCGTGAGGGAGATGAAGAAACGCCGGTTTCAATTGACGATATGACGGGCCACTATAAACGCTCAAAGTGGTTGGCGGAACAGGTGGCGCTCGAAAAAGCAAGGGCCGGTTTGCCGGTCGTTATCGTAAACCCCACCGCCCCGGTGGGCGATCATGACTGGAAACCCACGCCCACCGGCAAGATTATCCTTGATTTTCTACGCGATAAAATGCCTGCTTTTGTGGATACCGGCTTAAATCTGGTGGATGTTCGCGATACGGCGCTTGGTCACCTGCTGGCGGCGGAGCACGGAAAGCCGGGAGAGCGGTACATCCTGGGTTGTGAAAATATAACACTAAAGGAGATTCTCCGGCGTTTGGGAACCCTGGCGGGCAAACCCGCTCCGCGAATGCAGGTTCCGTATGCAGTCGCTTATGCGGCAGGTTTGGTCTCAACAGGATGGGCGAACCTGACGGGGAAACCGCCTATGGCACCGCTTGAAGCGGTCCGTATGGCGCGCAAGAAGATGTTTGTTTCAACAACGAAAGCGAGGCGGGAGCTTTCCTTTCAGCCCCGTCCGGTAGATGAGGCGCTCCATCGGGCAATCCGCTGGTTCCGCGCAAATCACTACCTATAGTTATGGCGATTCTTTTTGTTGCCGCTGAAGCGGATGAATTAAAGCCTTTTGCAAAGCGGCTGACCGGACTCCGCAAACTGAATTGGCCGCTTCGCTATGCTTTTGAGGGTATCCTACAGGGGCGGCGCATAATGCTGGCGGCGCATGGCGCAGGGCCGAGATTAGCGGCTCAGGCGGTGGAAGTAGCGATTCGCGCCGTAACTGCCGCCGATCTTTCTGCTTCAAAATTGGAAGCAGTGGTCAGCGTCGGATATTGCGGCGCACTCACGCCGGAAAACCGCGAAGGACAAGTGATTGTCGCCACGGAGGTGTTGGAGGAGCTAAAGGGTACACGATTTTCCTGTGTGATTCCCCACACAGAAAGCGCTTACCAAATCGGGTTGCTTATTTCCCAGGATTGCGTGGCAAACCACTGCTCGGAAAAACAGCAGCTAGCGGCAAGCGGAGCAATCGCGGTCGATATGGAGGCGGCGGGAGTGGCGGCCCGCACAAAACGCGCTGAATTGCCGTTTGCGTGCATCAAAGTAGTAACCGACCGTGCAGACGAGTCGTTCGGATTGAACCTGAACGCGATGCGTACCCCGGAAGGGAGGATCGCACGTGGGAAAATTGGAGTTTACGCCTTAACGCATCCAAAGCTCATACCCGAGTTGTTCCGTTTGAAGCGGCGAGCCGAAAGTGCGGCACAGGCGTTGGGAGAATTTCTTGTCAGTTGCCGAATTAATGTTGAAGGAGACCAAGCTTCGGTCGAGTGACCCTCTGCCTTCCTCGATGAAAGCAGCGATCTACCGTGGGAATGGCCGAATTTTGATTGAATCAGTTCCGGTTCCCGAAATCGGTCCTGGTGAAATGATGGTGGAAGTCCGGAGTTGCGGCGTGTGTCATACCGATCTGAAAAAGATCGAATATGATCTGCTGCCGCCGCCTCGTATTTATGGTCATGAGACAGCTGGAGTAGTGGCGGCTGTAGGCGAGAACGTGACGCGCTTTGCGCCGGGCGATCCCGTAATTGCGTTCCATCATGTTCCCTGCGGAGATTGCTTTTATTGCCGGCGTCGATTATACGCGCAGTGCCCGGTTTACAAGAAAGTCGGGATTACCGCCGGTTTCGAGCCGGCCGGGGGCGGCTTCGCGCAGTACGTCCGCGTGATGGATTGGATTGTTCAACGCGGCGTGGAGAAGATTCCGGACGGTGTTTCCTTTGATCAGGCTTGCTGGGTGGAGCCGGTCAATACTTGTTTGAAGGGCGTAAAACTACTTGATCTGCATCCTGATGATGTCGTGGCTGTGCTGGGCCAAGGTCCAATTGGGTTGATCTTTACGATGCTGGCGGCGCGAACGGGAGCAAAGGTGCTGGCGACCGATACCATTGAGTTCCGCCGGCAGTTGTCGGAACGATACGGCGCCGCAGCTTTTGACCCGCGCCTCTCGCACTTTTCCGAGGCAGTTGCTAACGCCACGGGTGATCGCGGCGCGGATGCGGTGATCGTTGCAACCAATGCTCCTGGACTCGTGGAACAGGCGCTGAAGATTTCGCGGCCCGGCGCTAAAGTTCTGCTTTTCGCGCAGACTTCGAAAACGGAGCGGATCGAAATCTCCGGCGCTGACGTCTGTGTTGGTGAACGGATGTTGCTTGGCTCCTATAGTGCGGATGTTGATTTGCAAGCGGAATCGGCGCAACTGGTGTTTAGCGGAACGCTTCCGTTGGAGGATCTAATTTCTCATCGCATGAGTCTGGAAGAAATTGAACGCGGCATTGAAGTGGCGCAGCATCCCGGTGGGCAGTCTTTGAAAGTTGTCATCCACCCTCAGGAGCGCGCATGGTCCTGAACGAGTCAACATCCGTACAGGTCCTTGACAGTTCCAGTGATTGGACCATGCAGGCAGCGGTCCTTTATGGAAAAGAGGACGTCCGGCTGGAGTCTGTTCCCGTGCCGGAAGTAGGTCCGGGCGAATTGCTGGTTCGAGTAAAAGCGGCCTTGACTTGCGGAACTGACGTCAAGGTGTTTCTTCGCGGTTATCACGCGAAGATGATTCAACCACCGGCGCTGTTCGGACATGAAATGGCGGGCGACATCGTGGCCTGCGGCGAAGGCGTTACCCGCTTTCAAACGGGACAGCGCGTGGTGGCGGCCAACTCCGCTCCCTGCGATCAGTGTTTTTATTGTCGGCGCAAGCAGCCCAATCTTTGTGAGGATCTGCTTTTCAACAATGGCGCTTACGCGGAATTCATGCGCGTTCCCGAGCGCATTGTCCAGAAAAATACTTACCTGATTCCCGATGATCTGGATTACCGGGATGCGGCATTGGCTGAACCATTGGCTTGCGCGCTGCGGGGCTTGGATGAAAGCGGGATTCAGGCGGGTGATACGCTGGCCGTGATGGGCCTCGGTCCGATCGGCCTGATGTTTATCCGCTTGGCGAAATATATCTATGGCGCGCGGGTCATTGTCATGGCGCGCAGGCTGGAGCAGATTGACCGCGCCATGGTGCTGGGCGCTGATGAAGGAATTCTGATGGGCGACGGCAGCATTCTCACTTCAGAATTGAAACACCATACAGGCGGTCGCGGCGCGGATGTGGTAATTGAGGCAACCGGGCATCCCCAATCTTGGGAACTGGCCACGCATCTGGTCCGGAAAGGCGGCGTTATCAACTTCTTTGGCGGATGCCCGGCGGGAACAAAGGTTGGACTCGATACCGCCCTGCTGCACTATTCGGAGATTACCTGCAAAGCGAGTTTTCACCATACCCCGGAGCATATGCGACGCTCTCTGGAGGTGATTGCCGACGGCAAGGTAAATGCCCGTCATCTGGTGAATCACGAAGAACCGCTGAGCGCGCTGCCGCAGGTGCTGGCGGATCTGGCGCACCGCCGCAATGGGCAGATCAAGACTGCTATTATTCCTTAACGGTCTCAACCAGCTTGCCTGTCGCACAACTTCAGCCAAAAGAGTACGTTCGGAGTGTTCCGCTCGATGTCGTCACCTATACGCGGACCGAGGCGCTTGCCTATACTCGCTGGCTGGCGACGCACCACTACGAAAATTTTCACGTTGCCAGTTTTCTGCTGCCGAAAGAGTTGCATCAGGACTTCTATAATGTTTACTCGTTCTGCCGTTGGGCTGACGATCTCGGCGATGAGATCGGAGACCCGGCCGAAAGTCTGAAGCTTTTGGCATGGTGGCGGCGCGAACTGGAAGGCATGTATCGCGGCGAAGCGGGGCATCCCGTGTTTGTCGCCCTGGCGGA
>CAXUBB010000288.1:0-7277 GCA_964249105.1 uncultured Bryobacteraceae bacterium
CCTCGATAAATCTGCCATACCCGCCTCGAATAACAGTTTTTTCGTTTCCAAACGGTCTCCAGGCAAAACCAATGCGAGGCGCAAAGTCAGCTTTTTGTGAATAGCGTAGGCTTTCGGGGATGCCGACCTGCGCGGCAGTCAGAATAGGCGTTGGAAGAATTGAATTTGAAAATCCGGGATTGACGATCTTGAAAACATCTTGATTCGGGATCACCACCGCTCCGTTTACCGTTGTTCCGTTGATGGTTGAAGAATAATTGGGCAGGAAGTTCGCCAAATTGTTGTAATGGTCGCGGAACATCGGATGATACTCATAACGGAGGCCGATGTTGACCGTGAGGGAGGAAGTCACTTTCCAGTCATCCTGAGCAAAGAATCCGTAGTGTGATGCGTAGGCTTTTGTGTCCGGCTGCAGAACCGTCGATATCTGGGTGGAGTCCGGATAGCCCAGCAGAAATGACGCGAAAGGAGTTGCCGCGCCATTTCCAAGCAGAGAACTCATCACAGAGCTGTTGAAAGCGTATGAACCGAGACGGCTGGTTGCGAATACGTTTGTATAAAGCCCGGTCAGATACCGATAGTCCGCCCCGAATTTCATGGCGTGCTTTCCCTTTGTCCAGGTCAGCGAGTCAAGAATCTGAAATGTGCCGTTTTTTGATAAAGAAGAAGACTGCCCTCCGGTCGATTGATAGCCCGTAATTCTGAAATTAGGAACCGCGTTGCCGGAAGGTATGTCTCCCGGCAGATTTGTTAGATCAAGAGTGCTGGCGGCTTGAGCGGCAGTAATGCCATAGCTGGTTGCCACGCGGTTTCCGCTGAACCCGGTGCGTAGTTCATTCACGACCGAGGGCGAGATGGTGTAATTGTAAGCCACGGTTAATGCGTCATCGATTTCAGGCTGCGAAATGGGACCGGTTAGCGGAGAACCGGTCGGGGCATTCGTCACTCTCCGGTTCTTATAAGTAAACCGAGCGTACACCTGTTGTTTCGAGGTGATCTGCTGATCCAGGCGCAGGTCAGCCTGCTGGCTGTTTACGGGCACGGCAAAATAAGCAAGGTAGTTGTTGGCGGTCGCGCCCGGCGCTCCATAGTTCGGCAGTGGATAGAGAAACTGTAGCGCTTTTTGCGCCAGAGGTGAAATCTGATTGGCCGGAATGATGTTGCCCGGATAGCCTTTCAAACTGCCTCCTAAGCCGGACAGGTTTCCGCTTCGCATGGCAAGCGAGGGAACGCTTTCCACCTGCACGACTTGGCGCGGCAGTTTCAACCCCTCATAGCTGGCGAAGAAAAAGGTTTTATCCCGCCCGTTATAAAGCTTAGGAAACAGAACCGGGCCGCCCACGAAAAATCCAAAATCGTTCATTTTCAGGGTGGGAGTGGTATGGCTGAAAGTATTGCTGGCATTCATGTAGCTGTTCTGAAAATTCTCGAACAGTCCGCCATGAAAGTTATTCGTGCCGCTTTTCGAAATCGTGGTAATGTCCGCAATCCCTCCGAACTCCGCAGGATTGATGACTTCTCCCACCCGGATTTCCTCAATCGCGTTAAACGACGGAAAGAGTTCCGTTAAGGGTCCATCCGTGCGTGGACCGACAGCGCTGATGCCGTCAATGGTGATTGACAGCATGGTCGGCAAAGCTCCCGCCACTGAAATGCCTCCGCTGGCATCGGTTTGCACTCCCGGCTGGGTGGTCAGAGTAGACATGGGGCTAGTCGATCCCGTGCCGCGGGTAGCGATGGCTACCGGAAGGTCCACCAGTTCGCGTCCGGTTTTCGTTTCGGCGATGCTTGATGTGTCTGTCTGTAAAACCGTGCTTCCCGCCGATTCCACATTGACGGTTACGCTTTGAGACGCGATCTTCATTTCCGCGTCGAGCCGTCTCGTTTCACGCGAGGCTAAATCAAAGGAAGTGAACTCCAGCTTCTGAAATCCCGGCGTTGAGATCGTTACCTGATAAGTACCGACATCCGTGTTGGCAAACTGAAATGATCCCTGCTCGTCGGTGATCGTTGAGCGCGTGCTGTTTGTTCCCGTATTGAGAAGCTGCACAATAGCATTCGCAATCGTTTTACCGGAGGGATCTTTCACGGTTCCCAAAATTGTGCCGGATGTTGACTGGGCGCTCGCCTTATGCCAGGCCAGACAAAGACAGAAGCAGATAAGGACCTTATTCCAAATACCAGTAAATGAGCTCAACGATACACCTCGACTTAAAAACGGATTAGCTGATTTGTGTTGAAGTTGAAGAGGAGCTGCAGCACCGGAAAAGGTGATGAGCAAAAGAGCACTACGCCCGTGGTGCCCTGGTGCACTTGGCTAATGGACAAACTACCGCCAGTAGCGAGATCGCAAATAATGATTGCTGAAACAGCAATCGTAATCTGTAAGGTTTAGTTCAGGTTACTGAAACGCTTTTAGCTTGTCAATAAAAACAAATCTATTTTGCGCTGCTTGACAAACCTGGCGCTTTTTGGTCAACTCAGAAACACGCTGTTATAAACTGAATTCACTTGTTCTTCGGCTTGCGCCCGAGAACCTCAGCGCCGCAGTCACCTCTCAGTTGAGGCCCGTTGTTTTGGGATCGTTGCCTCCATGCTTGGGAGCGTCGGTTCCGTGATAAAGTGCTGGAACCTCGCCCTTGTATGAGTCTGCTGCGTTTATTAATTATTAGTTTTGCTTTTATCGTGATTCCCATGGCTTTCGGGCAGCGCGGAACAGGCGCGGCTCCTGCCGCAGGCCATGAAGTTCCTCCTGAAAGCGAACCCGGTATTCCGGTTAACGATCAACTCACGGTCGAGAAGTGCGGCAGTTGCCACAAACTGGATGACAAGCATAATCTGACGCGCATCTCCTGGATTCGAACCACCCCGGAAGGATGGGAACAGGCCATCAAACGCATGGTGCGATTGAACGGCCTGACGCTAAACCCTGACGAAGCGCGCCACATCTTGAATTATCTGGCGAAAGATCACGGCCTAGCGCCGGAGGAAGCAGCGCCGCAACGCTGGTATCTGGAAATGCGCCAGCCCATTAGTGAGTTCACGCCCAGTCCGCAGGTCCGAATCGCTTGCGCTTCCTGCCATCCCTTTGCCCGGCCTGAAACGTGGCGGCGGACGCCGACCGAGTGGAAGCTGCTGGTCAATATGCACCTTGGTTATTTTCCGGTTTCGGAATATAACAGCTTTCATGCCAGGCCCCGCCCGGATGGGTACGGCATACTTCCCGCAGCCTTGACCACCACCATTCCCGCTCAGCCCTCCAAAGATCCCGTGGATGAAGCGCTCGACTATCTGAACAAAAACTGCAATCTGCACTCCGCCGCCTGGTCCAATTGGCGCGCCGTGCTGAAAGATCCGAATCTGAAAGGCACTTGGTTCGTTTCCGCTCATTTGCAGGGCAAGGGCAAATATTTTGGAACCATGACCATTGCCGCCGGAAGCAGCCCCAATACTTTCAAGTCCGAAACAACGCTGACTCGCGTGTCGGATGGTTCAAAGATTTCTTTCAGTGGTCAAAGCGTCATGTACACCGGTTATGAATGGCGTGGCCGCAGTAAGACGGAGTCGCTCGGGGCGGTCCGCGAGGTCATGACATTAACTCCCGATCAATCACGGCTGGAAGGGCGCTGGTTCTGGGGAGGGTATCAGGAGTTCGGTTTCGATGTAGCGGCGCGGCGCTCGTCGGCGGATGTAACGGTTCTCGGCACCGACCTTTCAGCGATACACGCAGGTTCAAAGGATGTGGCGGTAAAAGTGATCGGCGCTAACTTTCCCCGCAATCTGACAATTGCCGATATCGATATGGGCGCGGGCGTTCACGTCAGCAAAATTGTCGCGGTGAAACCAGGGGAGCTTTCCGTGCTCGTCGATGTTGATCCAAAGGTGGTTTCCGGGTTCCGCAGCATATCCGTGAAAACTTCAACCGCGCCGGATGCCCTCGCTGTTTACGACAAAATCGATTACATTAAAGTCGCGAATGATTCGGCCCTCGCGCATCTTGGCGGAACCACTCATCCGAAAGGGTATGTGCAGTTTGAGGCCGTCGCCTATAATCGGGGGCTGGACGGCGCTTCCAATACCCCGGATGACATCAATCTCGGTCCTGTTACCGTCAAGTGGTCCATCGAAGAGTTTATCGCCCGATACAACGATGACGATAAGGAATTTGTCGGCTCCATCAGCGCGGATGGCCTGTTTACCCCGGCGGCTGAAGGACCGAACCAGCAACGCCGCTTCACGACCAACAACACAGGCGATATCTGGGTTGTAGCAAAATATCAGGACAAAGATTCCGGACCGGCGCCGCTGACGGCAAAAAGTTATCTAGTAGTCACGGTGCCTGTCTACATGAAATGGGATCAGCCGGAGGTGGCGCAATGAGCGAATTTATGACGGAAACCGTTTACCGAAGCGGTGAGTATCACCGGTTTCAGTCGGGTGATTGCGATTTTATTTATTTGGTTCCAACAGGCGGCATTTTTGAACTGACTCCGGCAGCGGCGTGCGTATTGGATGGCGCCGCGGAATCTGCGCGGACAAAAGATCAATTGACGCATCACCTGATCTCAGCCGGTTTTTCACCCCTTACCTGCGAAGAAGTTCTTGAGGATCTCATTGATGCTCAAGTTCTGGTTGGGCCGGAAGGCACAACGGCAGAGCACCAACCATTGCCCGAGCACTTTCCGCTGCAATCGATGGTGCTGAACCTTACCAATCAGTGCAATCTTTCCTGTAAATACTGTTACGAATACGGCGAAGATAAGATCGCCACGCCGGACGGGAAGCCGAAGTTCATGGAGTGGGAAACCGCCAAAGCTTCGGTGGATTACTTTTTTAGTGATTCGGGTTCGCGGCCCGCGCTGCACATCACTTTCTTTGGCGGTGAAACGCTGATGAATTTTCCGCTGCTCAAGAAAGTGGTTGAATATGCAACTGAAAAAGCGCAGGGCGAGGGCCGCAATATCGATTTCAGCTTAACCACGAATGCCACGCTGCTTACACCCGCCATCATTGATTTTTTAGCGGAGAACCACATTGGCGTTACCGTTTCCATTGATGGCCCTCCGGAAATGAACAAGCTGCGCGTCTTTGCGAATGGCCGCCCCAGTTACGACATCATTGCGCCCAAAATCAAACAGCTTCTTGCCGCGCATAAGACGCGTCCTATCGCGGCCCGTGTCACTTTGACCGCTGAAGTAACCGATGTCATTAAAATTTTCCGGCACTTGACGCAAGACCTTGGCTTCCATGAAGTCGGTTTCGCGCCGGTGACCAGCGCGCCGAATCGCCTGCATGTGATCGGCAACAACAATATGGATGGCATTCTCCGTCAATTCACCGAACTAGCCGATGAGTACCTCGCGGCAGCATTGCAAAACCGGCAACATGCCTTCTCGAATGTGAGTGACACCATCGCGGAACTGCATGAAGGCGTTAATAAATCTCACCCCTGCGGCGCGGCCCTGGGTCTCATTGGAGTCGGCCCGTCGGGAGATATTTCGCCCTGCCATCGTTTTGTTGATTCAGACACGCACAAACTAGGACACGTCTCGACAGGAATCGACCGGGCGCTGCAAACTGATTTCCTCCAGCGGGGCCACATCGGAAACAAGTACGACTGCCATACCTGCTGGGCGCGTCCGCTCTGCGCTGGCGGCTGCCACCATGAGGCGTATGTGCGCTACGGCGATACCGGACACCCCAACCTGCATTACTGCGATTGGATTCGCGGCTGGACAGATACCTGCCTCAAGGTTTACGGGGCCATATCCGCCGGTAATCCAGGATTTTTGAGCACATTCGATCGAAGGAAGGCTGCATGAAACATCTTCGCCCCATCAACAAAAAAGCGCATCGCGTCGGAGAACACGTAGCCGCCGCGCGCGGCGACGTCTTTGCGCTTCAGCAAGGACCGAACAACACACGAAATCAGGGTGTGCCGCATTACCCGGTCGGATGCACCATTGTTTTCTCGCCGGGCTGGGAAGTGGATTCCTCGGGCGGAACCGCCGGCCTGTGCCAGCCGGCCGAACGTGATCTTTATGATTGCTACGCCACCTGTTTCTGGCCTGCTCAGGTTCCGGATCATCTGAACAACTATCCCGATTGGACCAAGAAGTGTGCCGCTGCCACCAAAGACTGGCGCGACATCGAACTGGTATTTCCATAAGCCCGTTTTTCATCGCACTAAACTCATGAAAAAGCTTTTCGCGCTCTCCTTATTTGCTGCTTCTTTCCTTTCAGCGAAGACCATGCTCTATCTCGGCACCTGGCCGAATCAGGTGCTGGTCATTGATGAGAGTACGTATCAGATTGTGAAGCACATCGAGATGAAAACCGATGTCCCTCGGAATCTGGTCCTGACAACCGACAAATCAAAACTGATCGTTGCGACCCTCAAGAATTCCGGAATTGAGATTATCGATCTGGCCAAGGGTGAAGTGGAAGATTCTTTTGTTCTTGGCTCAAATAACAAGCGCGTCTCCATCGCGGGCATGGCGGTAGACCCGACGGGAACTCTGCTTTACAGCAACATCACAATCGCAAACAAGTTAATTGACCGGTGGGAAATTGGCCTGCCCAAGTTATCAGTGATTGACCTAAAGCAGCACAAGATTACAAAGGAAGTGGAGATTCCCGCCAGTGAGCGGTCGCAGGCGGGCGGCGGCAATCGCGGCGGAAACTATCGCGTTTCTCCCGACGGCAAGTTTCTGTACCAGTTTGGACTCGCCATTAACATCTATGACACCGCCACTTTGAAAAAAGTTCAGACGATTGAGCTGACAAAGCCGTCGTTTCCCGGCATGGAAAATGTGACCTTTGCTCCCGAAGTTGATCCGAATGACGATGCTAATACGCTGACTGGCATCTTCAATACGGAAGATCCCATTGTGCATCGCCAAGTCTTCGGCATCGCTAAATTTCAGTTGAACGAGCGCAAATTTGAATTCACTCCGATAGGCCCATCGGTTCAGGGAGTGTCCAACATCCGCTACACGCCGGACCATAAGAAAGCTTATGCCGTGGCCATCAGCGGAACTCATGGCGACCGCCACTGCGAGTTTTGGGGCATCGACGTTCCGAACGTAAAATTGACCCAGCGCCAGGAATTTGCCTGCCGTCCGCGTTTTTCTTTCGCCACTTCATCCACGGGCGACGCGCTCTTTATTTATTCAGCGGGTTTTGAGCTAGAAGTTTATGACGCTCCCACCATGAAGCTGCAAAAGACGATCAGCATGGACGCTGATATCACCACGCCCATGGTGACTGTTATCACC
>CAXUBB010000289.1:0-1871 GCA_964249105.1 uncultured Bryobacteraceae bacterium
GATGTTTAATTTTCAGGTGAACCAAAATCTGTTCTATGCGCTGGCTACAGCCGATGCTCGTCCCTTGATTAAGGCGTTGAAGCAGACAAAACCGAGGCCCGGTACGGCGCAGTGGGGTCAATTTTTGCGCAACCATGATGAACTAGATCTCGGCCGTCTTACCGATGAACAGAGGCAAGCGGTTTTTGCCGCCTTCGCTCCCGAACCGGACATGCAGCTTTACGATCGCGGCATCCGAAGGCGACTCGCTCCCATGCTGCAGGGAGATCGCCGCCGGCTCGAATTGGCCTACAGCTTGCTGATGACGCTGCCTGGCACGCCGGTGATCCGTTATGGCGATGAGATCGGCATGGGTGACAATCTCCGGCTTCCCGAACGGCAATGCGCCCGCACTCCCATGCAATGGTCGGTTGAACAGCAGGGAGGATTTACCGGCAGCGACCGGCCCATCGCGCCTGTCATCAGCGAGGGTCCTTATGGTTATCAACATGTCAACGTTGCGGAGCAGCGGCGTGATTCGAATTCATTGTTGAACTGGATGGAACGCCTCATTCGCATGCGCAAGGAACTGTCTGAGATTGGATGGGGTGACTTCGAAGTGTTGCGCACATCATCACCCGAGGTGCTGGCCCTTCGCTATGACTGGCGCAATAACTCGGTCGTCGTCGTCCATAATCTAAGCGCAATTTCCCGCGAAGTCTGGCTCAAGCCCAATGGGGGAGAAGACGATAACGGCAAATGGCTCATCAATGTCTTATCGAACGAGCATAGCCAAGCGCAGGACTCCGGAAAACACTGTATCCTGCTCGAAGCTTACGGCTATCGATGGTACCGTCTGGGCGACATGAACTATGTCGAGAAACGGAGCGATGTGTGAAAACTCACTGCGGAGATCCCTTAATGGGGCGGCTAGTGGGATTCGAACCCACGACATCCAGAACCACAATCTGGCGCTACTACCGGCTGAGCTATAGCCGCCGCACTGATACTCAGTCTAACATTAATCTCACATCAGGCTTATGGGGTCAACATCAATGATCAGCGCCGTTGTATTCCATGTTTCCCTGTCCGCGAACTCTCTCAACTTCTTCAGCACGTCCCGTAAAATGGAGCGTCCCGCTGCCTTTAACAAGATCTGATAACGGAACTCGCTCTTCAAGCGAAGAACCGGAGCCTCCGCCGGTCCCAGCACGCGCACCCCTTGCGGCGGCGGAGTCAGCACGTGCCCCAACTGCGTGGCCATCCGCAGGGCGTCTTCCTGCTGCGTGGCCCGCACAAGCACGTTCGCACACGCCGCGTACGGCGGATACCGCAGCCACTTGCGAAAATCTAATTCCTTCCCGTAAAAACCTTCATAGTCTTGTTCTGCCGCCAGCCGAATCGCATAGTGGTCCGGATTCAGGGTCTGAACAATTACGCGCCCTGGCATATCGCCCCGGCCCGAACGCCCCGCCGCTTGCGTGAGCAATTGAAAACTTCGCTCCGCCGCCCGGAAGTCCGGCATGCTTAATCCGATGTCGGCCAGCACCACGCCTACCAGCGTCACATTCGGAATATCATGACCCTTGGCGATCATTTGCGTTCCCACCAGAATGTCCACATCGCCGTTTCGGAATGCGCCCAGAATATGCTCATAAGCGCCTTTGCCGCTCGCGCTGTCACGGTCCAGCCGGGCAATCCGAGCGGTCGGAAGATGCTGGTGCAGTTCGTCTTCCACCCGCTCCGAACCCGTCCCGAGAAACTGAATGTACTCGCTTTCGCAACTGGGGCACCGGCTCGGAACTTTTTCCGCATAACTGCAGTAATGGCACAACATACGCCGGTCGCGCCGGTGATGCGTCAAAACCACCGAGCAGTTGGGGCATTGCAGG
>CAXUBB010000289.1:1881-7211 GCA_964249105.1 uncultured Bryobacteraceae bacterium
GATTGAGCAGCAGCATCGTCTGTTCCTTCCTTTCGAGCCGCTCTTTCATGCACTCCAGAAGCACCCGGGAGAAGGTGCCGGACTGCTTCGTTTCGAGAAATTCCGTCCGCATGTCAACGATGTCCACTTCCGGCATGGGCCGCCGCGCAATCCGTTCCGGCAAGCGCAGGAAGCCGTATTTCCCGCGATCGGCGTTATACCGGCTCTCCATGCTGGGAGTCGCCGAACCCAGCACGGCAACCGCGCCCGCCTCTTTCGCGCGCATCAAGGCTACGTCGCGGCCATGATAACGGGGATTTTCTCCCTGCTTATAGCTCCCGTCATGTTCTTCATCAATGACCAACAGTCCCAGTTTCTGCACCGGAGCAAATACTCCGGAGCGCGTTCCCACGACGACTCTGGCCTGACCGCTTCGAATCCGCCGCCACTGGTCCGCCCGTTCCGCATTGCCAAATGCCGAGTGCAAGATAGCGACCTGTTTACCAAAGCGTTGAAAGAATTGTCCCGCCATGGCAGGCGTCAAGGCAATTTCCGGCACCAGCAACAGCGCATTCTTGCCCAGGGCTAATGTCGCCTCAATACTCCGCAGATAGACTTCCGTTTTTCCGGACCCCGTCACGCCCTGCAAAAGGAACGTCTGAAACCGGGAAGCGCTCACTGCGCCCTCGATGGCCCGGAATGCCTCTTCCTGATGCGCATTCAAAATCGGAACGGGTCTCTCATAACCGCTCGGCGCTGCAATCCCCTCTACTTCCAACCGGATCAAGTTCTGACGCCGGAGGGAGCGTGCCGCCTCACTCGCCTTTTTTACCGTTTTTGCCAGCGACGCAACGTTGTGCGGACCCGGATGCAACTCTAAGAACGCCAGTAGCTCGCGTTCGCCTTTCTTCAATTTCACATCCGCCGCTGGCCGCCCGGTAAACTCGGCCTGCAGGCGCTCCGCCGAAGCGCGTAGCGGATCGCGCTCCTCCTGCTTCTCCTCCGCTTGAATCCACCCGCGCTTCATCAGCCCGCGCAGCGTAGCCTGTGGATTGCGAAGCATTTTTGCCAGAAACTCCGCCGAGCGCGGCCGTTCTTCAAGCAGCATCAGAAGCGAACTCGCCGCGTCAACCTGAAGGCTGATCCTGAGCTGGCGCACCACATCCTGCCCCAAGCTCGTCAGCGAATAAACCTTTGTCTGCCGGATCTCGCCGCTTAAAGGCAGCATGCTTTTTAACACTTCGCCTAAGGGCGCGCAATAATACTCCGCGATCCAATGCCCCAGTCTCAGCAGCTCCGCATCGAGTACCGGGTCCTCATCGAGCAGCTTCAGGACTTCTCGCGTTTCATAGGACGGTTCGTCGTCGTGAGTGCGCATGACCACGCCGGTCAGCTTGCGCTTTCCAAAAGGAACCCAAGCCCGGCAACCCACGCGCACGCGATGGCGCAAGGTCAAAGGAAGGTGATAAGTAAAGGAACGGTCAACCGGTACCGGAAGCGCCAGATCACAATACCGGCATGACTCTTCAGCCATCCAACTCGCCAATACGCGCAAAGGCTGTTTTCAAAACCGGATACAGCGAGCCGTAAATTCCATAGCGGGTTTCATACAAGGCGGACATCTTCGGCTCCGGTTCTTTCACGACTATTTCCCGTATCACCGCATCGCAAAGCTCACGCACATTTTCGTACTCGCCCGTTCCCACCATCGCCAGCAGCGCCGCGCCGTATGCCGAACCCTCCTGTGTTTCCAGTACCGCCATCCGGGTCGCCAAGGTATCAGCAAAAAGCTGATGCCAGAACGCGCTTTTTGCGCCCCCGCCTGATAATCGCACCACCGAAGGCCGCGCTCCCAACTGACTGATAATCTCCAGCCCGTCCCGTTGACTGAAACAAACGCCCTCCAGAACCGAACGAACCAGATCCTTCCGTTCATGTTTCGCCGTCAGCCCAACCCAGGCTCCGCGCGCGTTCGCGTCCAGATGAGGCGTGCGCTCACCCATCAGATAAGGCAGCCAGAATAAGCCTTGCGCGCCCGCCGGTGAGCCTGCCGCTTCCGCTGTTAACTCATCATAAGAAGAATCCGGCGCAAACCGGTTACGAAACCACTGCAAGCTCAACCCCGCGCCCTGCGTCACGCCCATCACATGCCAGGCATTCGGAATCGCATGGCAAAACGTATGCACCCGTCCCTGCGGATCATAAGCAGGCTCCTGTAGATAAGCGAAGACCACGCCCGACGTGCCGATGGTGCAGGACATCGCGCCCGGCATGACGATTCCGTTGCCAATCGCGGAGGCCGCCTGATCGCCCGCGCCGCCCACGACCGCCGTGCCCGGCGCTAATCCGGTAATCTTGGCCGCTTCTTCCGTCACTTCCCCGGTCACTTGGCTCGATTCATAAGCCGGCGGAAGGATTCTCCGGTCCAACCCCAATCCGCTCACCATCTCTTCGGACCACTTCCGGCGGGCGACATCAAACAGCCCCGTCCCGCTGGCATCCGAAACGTCCGTCCCGAACTCGCCTGTTAGTTTGTAGCGAAGGTAATCTTTGGGCAGCAACATTTGACGCACCGCCGCAAACCGGTCCGGCTCATGATCGCGCACCCATAACAGCTTCGGCAGCGTAAATCCCGTCAACATCGGATTCGCGATGGCTCGCAGCACTGTCTGAGTACCCAGGGCCGCATTGATGAAATCCACCTGTTTCTGGCTTCGCTGATCGCACCAGATCAAGGCGGGCCGGATGACATGTCCTTGTTCATCCAATAGGACTAACCCGTGCATCTGGCCAGTCAGGCCGATTCCCGCCACAGCGCCGCCATCGATACCCGCTTCGCGCAACACCCCGCGAATGGCGGATTTAGCCGCCAGCCACCAGTTATCCGGATCCTGCTCGGCCCACAACGGCCGCGCCATGTGCATTTCCTCATGCGGCGCTGAAAATGCCGCGCGCACGCGTCCCTCGCGGTCAACCAGTAGAGCGCGGGTTGATCCGGTGCCAACGTCCAATCCAAGCCAATAAACGGCAAATTCAGAATTCATTGAATTTATTAAAAAGAGCCGGCCGCTGCTTCTTTACAGATGCCCTGCTGCAAAGGGAGATAAGCCGCTCCAAACAGGCCGGCATCGGCCCCAAGCAGCGCTTTCTCCACGCGCGCGCCGCTGTGTTTATAAGTGAAGGACCGTTTGCTGATCTCAAAAAACATTGTGGGAGCAAAAAAGTCCCAAGCCGGAAGCGGTCCTCCGCTGAGGAGATACAAAGGAAAGTTGAAGATATTAATGAGATTCGCAAGGGCAATCCCCAAGGCATTTCCCATCTACTCAAAGATCAGCTTGGCATGCTCATTACCCTCATTCCCAAGCTGATACACGCGAGCCGCCGTCACATCCCGGCCCAGAAGCAGCATCCGGCCCATCGCCGCGATGGCCGTCGCCGAAGCGTGTTTCTCCAGGCAGCCGCAATTGCCGCATCCGCACGGATTCCCGTCCGGGTAGACGGTCATATGCCCAATCTCGCCGGCCATCCCGCGAGAACCATGCAGAATTTTCCCGTCGCTGACAATTCCGCCGCCCACGCCGGTTCCCAATGTGATGAGCATCAGGTCCTTCACGTCACGTCCCGCGCCCATCCACATCTCGCCCAAAGCCGCCGCATTCGCATCATTTTCCAGGATAATGGGCGTGCCCAGGTGTTTTTGCACTTCGTCGCGCATGGGAAAATCCTGAAATCCGGGCAAGTTGGCTGCTTCCATGACCACGCCTGTCTCCGTATCGATGAAGCCGGGCACGCCGATTCCCACGCCACGCAGACCGGCAGCCCCCAAAGGGCCGCGAACGCTGCCGATCACCCGCACAATGTCTTCCACGACCCGTTCCGGCCCGCAGTCATAAACCGCCGGGATGGAAACACGTTGGAGAATCGCTCCATCACTATCAACCGCCGCGACCCGAAGATTGGTGCCGCCAAGATCAACGCCAACCGAATAAGCGCCCATGCGCCCTGAATCATAACAGATCACGCGCGCTCCCGCGTCTCTCTCTTATTTAGGCGGGAGTATGCGCCACATCCAGCCAGAAAGAAGCGGTGGTGCGAATGGTGTGAAAGAAGGAGTCCAGGTCAACCGGCTTGCGCACATAGCAGTTAGCGTGCAATTCATAAGCGTCTCGGATATCCCTTTCGGCATCCGAAGACGTCAGCACGGCAATGGGAATTGAGCGCAACACCTCATCTGCCTTAATCTGACGCAAAACCGCCCGCGAATCCGTTTTGGGCAGATTGAAATCAAGAAACACCAGGTTCGGCTTGGGGGCATTGCTAAACCGCGCTTGACGCCTCAAAAAAGAAAGAGCTTCGTCTCCGTCTACCGCCACATGAACGGTAACAGAAGGCACAAGATCCCGGAGCGCCTCGCGCATGAGACGCACATCCCCAGGATTGTCCTCGATGATTAGAATATCTCGCCGGTGCGGCAACAGTTTTCCTGCTTCCTACGAAGACAACAAAAAGTTAAGTTGATAAGCCCAGTATACAAATGAACATAGCTTGGGGGAAGACAGGAAAATACGTAATGATTAGAAACGCGCAGGGGCTTTAGGGCCGATGCTCACGATCATGGGACTCGCGGCCGCGATCATGAATTTCGCGTTCGTGGTGTTCCATCCGTGGTCCTTCCGCATAGGGTCGCGGAGCGGTGTACGGATGCGCATAAGCGGCGCGATTTGCCCAGGTGCGAACCCAAGGCCGGTTATCGAGTAGGATCGTATGCTCACGCCAACCAAAACCGGCATGGCCCCAACCCCAAGGCGCGAAACTGGCGCCGATCACAATGCCTGGACCGAAGCGGATCGCGCTGCCTACAAAAAAGCCCGGACGCGGACGCGTATAAACTACGTACGGATCATAAACCGGAACGTAGACATAGCCGGGGCTCACGGGCAAAATTTCAATATTACCTGGACCGGCGAGAGCCACCCGCTCATATTGATTATTTTGTAAATACCCATAGTTATACGCTTGCTGCCGCATGCGCTGGACAGCATCCATTACGTCAGGACGTTGCGCCAGCACGGCATTTCCCAGTTGCTGAGTCCAACCGGGATCACGCGCCATCTGGTCTAAAACGGTCGGAAAGGGAATCAGCGCCATCACGCTCGGATCGAACGGCAATCGGTCGTCGGAAATGGCCCTGGCCAGTTGATCGTCGTGCAAGTACTGATGCTGCATGGCCCAGTTAGCGGCATCCGGGATTTCATTCCCATAGGTAGCCGCCGTCAGCACCTGCGCCAACAAGCCGTCCGGATACAGCGCAATCCGCGAAACTAATTGATCCAACTGCTGCGGCCCTAACA
>CAXUBB010000290.1:0-7202 GCA_964249105.1 uncultured Bryobacteraceae bacterium
TCGAATACGATCTGAAAACAGGAAAACGCGGCAAACGTGACACACACACAAATCTGTTGTTCGAACAGTTATTAGGGAAACCGGCCATTGTTGTCAACAACAATGCCGCCGCCGTCTTTCTTGTGCTGCACGAACTCGCCGCCAGTTGCGAAGTGATTGTTTCGCGCGGCGAGTTGATCGAGATCGGCGATGGATTCCGCATTCCCGAAATCATGACGCGCTCCGGCGCAATCCTCCGTGAAGTGGGAACCACCAACCGCACGCGCATCGAAGACTACCGCGAGGCTATCAATGACAGAACCCGGCTCATCTTACGTGTTCATCCTTCCAACTTTCACATGTCCGGGTTTACAGCCCGTCCCGAACTACAGGATCTCGCCCATCTGGGAAAGGAAACCGGAATACCTATTTACGAAGATCTCGGAAGCGGTTGTCTCGTTGATCTACGGCATGCCGGGATTCAGGAACCGGTCGTATCCGATTCAATTAAGGCCGGCGTCAACATCCTGTCATTCAGCGGCGACAAACTGCTCGGCGGTCCGCAAAGCGGCATCATCAGCGGTGATGCGGAACTGATCACGCGCGTCCGCCGTAATCCCCTGTACCGGGCGCTGCGCGTCGATAAGCTCATCATTCAGTCGCTCGAAACGACCCTGCGCGAAACTCTGAAACAGAACTGGAGCGCCATTCCCACTTTGCGCATGATCTTGGCTAAAGAAGAAGAGATCCGCGAGCGGGCAGAACGAATCGCCGCGCGGCTCCACGGCATACCGGCTTCGGTCCAATCGAGCGCGTCGCCGATTGGCGGAGGCTCTACGCCCGACCAAATGCTGCCGACCTGGACGGTAGAGTTGACAGTCAAGAACGCCCACGAGTTTGAGATCCGGCTCCGTTCCGCTCCCGTGCCGGTCATTGCGCGTATCGAGCGCGGCAAAATCATTCTCGATATGCGGACGGTTGCCGACAGCGAGGAGGAGGTTTTGTTGGATTCTCTCGGATCAAGTCTTTAACGTTTGCGGCTCCGTTTGGAGCGGAGTAATCGGTACCCAGCAGCGATCCTGCCAGGATTGGAGGCCCGCTTCGGCTAGCTGCACGCCTTTTGCGCCTTCGAGCAGGTTCCAGGGAAACGGCTCATCTTTGACGACATAGCGCAGGAAGAGTTCCCATTGGCGTTTGAAGGCGTTATCGAAGGTGTCCTGCTCGGGAACTTTCTGCCAACCGTCGAAGAAGTGAATGGGTTGGGGAACATCAGGGTTCCAGGTCGGTCTGGGAGTTGCGCCGTAGTGCTGAATCCAGCAATCGCGCAAACCGGCCACGGCACTGCCTCTCGTTCCGTCTACCTGCAACGTCAGCAGATCGTCACGCCGGACTCGCACCGCCCAGGAAGAGTTGAAATGGGCGATGATGCCGCCTTCCAGTTCGAGGGTGGCGTAAGCGGCGTCATCAGCGGTACAGGCATATGGTTGACCACCTTCGTCCCAGCGCCTTGGGATGTGAGTTGCGCCCAGGCAGGATACCGCTTTCACCGCGCCGAATACGTTATCGAGCACGTAGCGCCAGTGGCAGAGCATGTCGAGAATAATGCCGCCGCCGTCTTCTTTCCGGTAGTTCCAGGAGGGACGCTGCGCCGGTACAGTATCGCCCTCGAATACCCAATAACCGAACTCGCCTCGCACCGAAAAGATGCGTCCGAAGAAGCCGAGATCGCGCAAGGGTTGCAACTTCAATAAGCCGGGAAGCCAGAGTTTGTCCTGCACCACGCCGTGCTTGACTCCGGCGGATTGGGCCAGCCGGTAAAGCTTCAAGGCTGTGTCGAGATTGTCGGCGATGGGCTTTTCGCAATAAATGGCTTTACCGGCGGCTACCGCTTTGCGCACCCCCTCGGCGCGGCGGTCGGTGGTTTGAGCGTCGAAATAGATGGAGTATTGCTGGTCGGCGAGGGCGGAATCTAAATCGGTCGAGTAAGCGAGACCGCCGCACTCCCGCGAGATGGCCTGAAGCTTGGCGGCGTTGCGACCGATGAGCAAGGGCTTGGGCATGATGATTTCGGAATCGCTCAGCTTTAAACCGCCGCCCTGCATGATGGCGTAGACCGAGCGGCGCAGGTGCTGGTTTAAGCCCATGCGTCCGGTAACGCCGTTCATGATGATGCCGACAGTGTGAATAGTCGGTGCGCTCACTGGTTGTCTCCTGGTTTTTGGGCGCATTGCGGCTGGGCGCCTTCGGGCAGCGGCGGCGCTTCCAGCCCCGCGCGGGGTAGGGTGCCGTCCAGTTCCTGCCGCCAGTGGGCGATGTCTCCCGCAGGTCCGTAGCAGTAAATCATGCGCAGCGGCGTGGAGCCGACGTTCGTCAACTGGTGAAAAACTTTGGATGGAATGTAAACAGCTTGCCCGGTCGTGACCGTTTGTTTTTCCTCGCCCAGGCACATTTCGCCGGAGCCTTCCACAATGAAGTAAATTTCTTCCTGCTCCTGGTTATGCCAGGGTACCTGGCCGCCATTCGGCTCCAATGTGACATTACCCATCGAGAAGTTTGCGGCTTGGATGGGGCTTGCGCCTCCCACCAGGTTTTGCGTGAGGCGGCGGGCCGGATAAGTTCGCCCGGCAATTTCCTTCAAATCGGCGACGATCATGGTTGACGATGGCTCCAGAAAGTTAAATAACGTCCATTTTCCACGAAGCGCAGCAGATAAAGGGCTGCTTCCCGGAGATGGTAATCACCCCACAGGCAGGCTTCGCCGCGCGGTACCTTTCCAGGGCCGGGCATGGCGTCCCAACCGTTCGGGCGATGGTAGACGGAGTGCAGCAGCAAGCCTTGGTGGTTTTCATCCGTGCTGAGATACGGCTCATCAAAAAGCGTATCGCAGACTGTGAGACCGGCCTGCCAGTAGCGCTGGTTATTCAGGTATTTTCCTAATCGCAGGAGTCCTTGAGCGGCAATCGCGGCGGCGGAACTGTCCACCGGCTCATGTTCGTTGAATGGATCAGCCGGTTTGCTTTGCCAGTCGCCTAACTTATAAAGATGGGGTGCGCCGGTATCCCAGTAGGGAATGCCGTCCGTGGGTGAACGTTCGATGTAGAAGTCACAGGTGGCTTCGGCAGCTCGGCGCAGGGTGCTTTCGACTGATGGATCAGCGGCATGCATGGTTGCTAGGAACTCCAGTTGTTCGGCGAAGCCGCACATCGCCCAGGCGAGTCCGCGCGTCCAGGTGCTGAAAGGCGAATAACCCTGCTGCGAGTTTGGGCAGCGGTAGCGTCCGTCGTTGGTATTGAAAATGCTCTCATGGGCTGTCCGTCCGCGCACGTCATAAATATCGCGGCCTTCGCCGTAGTAGATCGAATAGCGCGCGGTGGTCTGAGCATGCTCGATCATGCGTTGGAGCAGCTCAACGGGCCGGTCGTTCTCCGCCATGAGCGTGTGGCCTAGCTTGTGACTCACGGCGAGCGCTCGCAGGGAGCGGATCGTATCCACAAAAAGCGAGTGCGGGCCGTTGAAGGAGTAGATGTACCCTCCGCCTTCCGCCGTGCGGGACCAGCGTGATGCCTGGATCGCGCCGGAACATTTGACGGCTAATTCGTAGAAGTTGCGCTCCCAGGCGTTTTCCTCCAGCCGATTTTCGTCCATCAGGCGGAGCAGGTTACCGTAAGTGCTGATATTGTTGAAGCCGTGGTCATGTACCCCGATGTGCGAAACGTGCGGGGCCATGTACTTGACTGTATGATTCCGGCCTGCTTCGAGAAATGATCGGTCGCCGGTTGCGTCAAATTGCAGGATCTCGGAGCCGAATTGAAAGCCTTGCGTCCATTCCGTCCAGCCCCGGCTGGTGTAACGTCCGTCCATCGTGAAAACGGGTGCGCCGGATTCAGGCTTCCAGGTCTGGTCGAGGGAACGGATTTTAGCGGCGGATAATTCGAACACCCGGCGGACCTTTTGGGCCAGCGCTTGGGGCGTGAGGTCGTTTCGTATCTGGATCATTGTTTCTTATTCGACGTGTAGCTGCACAGGACCGAGCAGGCCGGAGGGCAGGGGAGCGATCTGTTCAAAGCCTTGCGGCGTGAAGCGTTCGCCATAGCGGAGGTTTAAGAGCCGGTAATTCGGTAGCGCGTGCCCGGCGATTTCATTGATCGCGGTGTTAGCGACTACGATGCGCAACTGATTCTTGCCGATGTGGAGGAAGCGCGTCAGGTCGAGTTGATAGGGCGGATGCCAGATTGTACCGGCTCGCTGGTTGTTGATAAAAACGACAGCGGATTCGCGGACAGGGCTTTCGAGTAGAGCGCGCATACCGGGCGCTCCAGGCAGGCTGGTAGGCGGAACACCCTGACCTTCGCCGAAGTCGATCAGGGCATGTTTGGGGGCTTTAAGAAGGGTGATGATCTTTTCGTAAGCCACATCGCCGGAATAATATCGGGAGTCTTCATCGTCCGCCCAGGAGTGCAGTTTCGCCATCTCGCTAGTACGTCCCGTTCTCATGAACGTTATTTTCCAGTCTGTATCCAGAGGGATCATTTGACCGACCAGCACCGCATATCCGATCTTGACCGGCTTGAAGGCAGAGCTGATTACTATGACACGTGACTCGTAGGGCGCAAGTTGAAGGGAGAGGGGCATGCCGGTTGAACGGATCTGCCCGGTGAACGGGTCCCACAATTCAGCCGCTTGCGCTTGGGTACGGAACTTGACTTCCGATTGCACGATTTGACTGGAGGTATTGGCAATGAAGTAAACATCGGCATTGGGGAGTTTGCGATGGATAAAGCCGATGGCGGGAGCGGCTGCGGCGCTCACGGCCAGGTCCGGCGGCAGAAGACCCGTTAGAGTGGTGCCGAGAGTGTTTTCATCGCTGACAAAGTTTTGAAAGAGTTCACGGGCGAGCGCCGCAACTTCCGGCGTTTCGGTCTCGTTTTCGAGTAAGCCGGGGGCACGCGAGGGTAGCTTGCGTGTCGCGACCAGTATGCCTCCGCTTCGCCGATATGCTTGTAGCCGTTGTAAGGTCCTCAACGGTATCCGTTCGACTCCGGGCACAATCATGAGTTTCCAGGGCAGGCCGTTTTTCTCGATGGCTCGATCATCGACGAAATCGAAGTTATAACCGGCATTCAAGACTTGCGGGATCAGCGCCGGACCGAGCAGCGTTTCCATGAGTTTATCGACAGACGCTTTTCCCAGTTTGAAATTGGCCCAGGCGTCATCGGTCGGCAGGTAGATGGCAATGTCGTTGGCCGGTTGGCCCTGGCGCAGCAGAAAGCTCAGGCGCTGGAGATAGCGGGTGATCTCGGGCATAACCTGGAACCAGGGATTATGCTCGTTAAGAGCAGCGGCGGCATAAAAGCGCCATCCCGGCTCACCGGCAGATTCCGGCGAATACGGCCAGCCGTGTCCAATCAGTTGATTGATTCCTTCAAGGAAATGCAAGTCGGCTTCCGCCTTCATGTCGAGAGGCGTGGCGCGGAAAGCGGGCGAGTGCAGCCAGGTCCAGGTTTCTGTGGAAGTTACCGGACGTCCATAAATATGACTGGCCGAGGAAGCCCAACGCGCTGCGCTGAAGGTTCTCCACTTGGGTCCGGCTTCGCCTTCAGGCAGATCAACCAGTTTGTTGCTCGAAAGAATCACGGGCGGTTCTCCGTAGGTTTGGGAGCGAAACAGCGTGCCGTGCGCGTGCGCCCAGTCGCGGATGGGCGTGAGATATCGCTCTTCGGCGAGTTCGGTCAGCGTTTTGCCCCAGTCATGGCGCACTGCCGCGCTTTGTGGGCCGTCCGCGACCAGTTCGGGCAGGTGCGGTTCCAGAGCGTAGCCTCTTCGTTTTTGGAACTCCGGAAGAAGGTCATCGGTCCAGTCGGAGCTGAATACTTCCAGGCTGTCGCTGAAAACAGCATGGGGCGGGCGAGAGCCAAAGATTTGTAACAGAGGATCGGCTATGGATGCTAGATGGTGCTCGACCGCAAGGCGGCTGTAATGATCGAGCACAAAACCTTCCGCGCCCACCGCCGCTCGCTTGACTTGCTGGCCGGTACGGCTGGCAATAAAAAACAGAAGAACGTGCGGCCCACGGAAAGCATCCGGCAGTTGCACACGGCTGTTTTCAACTTTCGTCAGGTATTGCGCGCCTTCCGGGGTGAACTGCCTGCATTCCCCCTTCACCAGAAAGATGCTGAGCAGTCTTTCCCCGTTTTCGAGGGCGGGCAAGGGGGCCGAGTGCTCGCCTTCAACAACCGTCACGCGCTCGCAGCGAAGCCGCCCGGCTGCTTCCGTAACGGGCGTGCGCGGGCCGCCATAAGGCCAGCCGCTCCCAAGCGTGACATCCACCCGCAAGCCTAATTGTTCTGCTTTTTCAGCGGTGAATCGGACGTTCCTTAAAAATTCATCCGACAAATAAGGAAGATTGCGGATGTGCCGTTGCGGGTCGTCCAGTTCGAGCGGGTAAACAGGCTGAATTTCAACGCCGCCGATGCCGGCAGCCTTCATAACTTGCAGTTCCCGTTCCAACTCCGGCTGTACCACGGCGGAGCCAAACCACCACCATCGCATCATAATTCGCGCATCGTCCGGCGGAGCGGCAAATGCGCGGCGTAAGTCGTCCAGGATACCCGCCGAATCAGGGGCTTGCCGGCAGAGTACAGGCAAGCCGAGGACCAGGAGAGCTATGGTGAGACGCGCATATGTTGAGGAATCTATTTTCATTTAACGTGTTTCCGGCTCCGGCAAGTTCGTTAGGCGCTCCACCTCTTCCAATTCGGCTCGGATTTCCTGGGCAATGCGGGATAGCTCGTGTCCTTTAAGGCCGGAGCGGGGGAGGTTCTCGCCATGCTGGTTCGCTTCTTCCGACATTTTTTTCAGTTGCTGAGAGCGGTAGAAGCGAAAAGCTTCGCGGAAAAGTTCGCTGAGGGTACGCTGTTCACTGCTGGCAAGCTGATTAGCTTGTCGGATCATCTCTTCGGGGAGGCTGATAGAGATATTGCGGCTCGCCATAACGATAATTAATATAAAATATTATAAAAGCATCTATTCTAGTAAAAATTATTATCTATGCGTTAAATCTCTAATCCAGATGTCCTTAAATTCCATGTTGCCTTTGCCTCCTGCATGTAATTGGAGCGCAATCGGTCCGTCAAAGGAGGTGGGCTTCGGGTCCGTAAAGTCCACCATGGGAACGCTATTAAGGCGGGAGCGGTAACGATTGCCGACGACCTCTACCAAATAGT
>CAXUBB010000291.1:0-7201 GCA_964249105.1 uncultured Bryobacteraceae bacterium
GGAACCACTATTCCCTACTGTTTCGTGATTACGGAATAGATCCGATCCAAATCTTCCTGCGAGTAGTATTCAATTTCCAGCCGCCCGGCAGTAGCGGACTTCGCGTAGAGCTTGACGCGCGTACCCAGTACCGAGGCAATCTCCTCTAACGCGGCCCGCACGTTCGGGTCTACCGGTTCTCCTTCGGTTTTCAGCTCACCTTTTCGCTTGACTGGCGCGTTTGTTAATTCCTTAATCAATTTTTCCGTTTGACGAACGGAGAGTTGCTCTCCCACGATCTTGCGGCAAGTATCGGCTTGCAGTTTTTCATCCGCTACGTTAAGCAAGGTGCGGGCGTGACCAACACTGATCTGTCCGGAGGTAAGCGCATTGCGAACAAAGGGCGAAAGCTTTAGCAGCCGGACAAAGTTCGTTACCGTAGAACGGTCTTTACCGGTTCGCTCCGCAATTTGTTCATGACTAAGCCCATGCTGCGTGGCAAGACTGTGAAAAGCGTTCGCAATTTCAACAGGATTCAGATCCTCACGCTGGATGTTTTCGATAAGCGCCAGTTCAAGGAGTTGATGCTGTTCAACGCTGCGAACGAGAGCGGGAATTTCTTGTAGACCGGCCAAACCGGCTGCCCGCCAGCGCCGCTCACCCGCAATCAGACGGTATTGCTGGGGCGCGATTTGATAGACCGTTATCGGTTGTAGTAAACCGTTTGAACGAATGGATTGCGCCAGTTCCTGCAACTTTTCATCATTAAAAACAGAGCGCGGCTGCTCCTCATTGGGGCTAATTTGATGAAGAGGGATGTTTTGAAAGTCTTCAAAGTTTTCGGGCAGCGCGGACCACTTCGATTCAGTTCGACTCGGCGCTTCCTCAGGGGCGGCAACAGGCGTAGCGCGGGCCGCCCGGCTAGGAAGTAGCGCGGATAGTCCTTTCCCGAGCGCTTTGCGATGATTTCGATCTGGCTCTTTGGTCATTGGCCAAGATCTCCTTTGCAAGTTGAATGTATGCCTCGGCACCCTTGGAACGCGGGTCGTAGGCCAGAATAGTTTTGCCGAAGCTGGGTGCCTCCGCCAAGCGAATACTGCGGGGTATTACGGTCTTAAATACCTCTTTTTCAAAAAACTCACGCAGATCGGCCTCTACTTGTCGTGTCAGATTTGTCCGGTCATCATACATAGTTAACAGGACACCCTCAATCTTCAGTGACGGATTAAAAGCTTCCTTAATACGATCAACCGTATCAACCAATTGTGAGATTCCTTCGAGCGCGAAGAATTCGCATTGAATAGGGATTAGCACAGCATCTGAAGCTGTTAAGGCGTTCACTGTCAGTAGATCCAAGGCTGGAGGACTGTCGATGATAATGTAGTCGTAGTTCCCCCTAATCGTTTCCAAAGCAGATCGAAGCCGTCCCTCGCGGTTTTTAACATCAACAAGGTCTAAGTTGGTTGCTACCAGATTCTGATCCGCAGGAAGCAGGGCTAATCCTTCATAAGGAGTGGCCGTAATTGCGTCAGAGATATCTGCTTCCTGCACAAGCACGTCGTACAAGGTTTTAAGATCGGGGCTTTTTTCGACGCCAACACCAGTTGTGGAATTGCCTTGCGGATCGGAGTCAATCAGCAAAATCTTCAACTCGGAAGCAGCTAGGGCCGCTGCCAGGTTGATCGCCGTTGTTGTCTTTCCAACTCCGCCCTTCTGGTTTGCAACACAAATAACTCTTGCCACAGTGTCACGATGATCCTAGCATGTTCAGGCAGAACATGTTTCACGTGAAACATAAGCTTTTTCTAAATTTAAGTAAACGTCCAAAACCGCTACCGCCGCTGGAGTTACACCCGGAATTCGGCCAGCTTGGCCTAGAGTACCGGGCCGGACCCGCTTCAATTTTTGCCGGACCTCATTAGAAAGGCCGGGGATGCGGTCATAAACAAAGTCATCCGGGATAGTACGTCCGCCCGACTCCTGCATCTTCCTGATTTGCTGTTTCTGCTGATCGAGATAACCGGCATATTTGATTTCTGTCTCAACGGTCATGAACGCTCCTACCTCCGGCACCTGACCAACTTGGCCGCAAATCCAATCTTTTAAGCGGTTGATTTGTGATTCCGGGCGTTTCAGCCATACCGTCAGAGTTGGGTTGTCGGTCGCAGCCGCTAAACCAACCAGTTCGGGAACGGCATTAGCGCGAGTTTCGTTTAACACGCGAAGGATTTCCTGCTTTTGGTGCCGCTTACGGAGAAACAGGTTCCAGCGGTTATCATCCACAAGGCCCGTCTGACGGCCTACGGGAGTTAACCTTTCATCGGCATTATCAATTCGAAGATGCAACCGGTGCTCGGCGCGAGAGGTAAACATCCGGTAAGGCTCATCCGCGCCTTTGCTCACCAGATCATCAATAAGAATTCCGACATATCCTGAACTACGGTCAATAACCGTGGCAGCCTCGCCTTTCAGCATGGCTGCCGCATTCAAACCGGCAATTAAGCCTTGGCATGCCGCTTCTTCGTAGCCTGAAGTTCCATTAATCTGGCCTGCTAAGAACAGCCCGGCAATGGATTTCACTTCAAGCGAGTGCTTTAACTCCCGCGGATCAATAGCATCGTACTCAATGGCATATCCGGGGCGGATCATCTCGGCATCCTCCAGGCCGGGAATCGAGGCAACCATGGCGGATTGCACGTCGATGGGCATGCTTGTTGACATGCCGTTCACATATACTTCATGCGTGTCGAGGCCTTCCGGTTCGAGAAAGATCTGGTGCCTTCGCTTTTCCGGAAACTTGACGATCTTGTCCTCAATGGAAGGGCAGTAGCGCGGCCCCGTTCCTTCGATTTGTCCGCTATAAAGCGGAGAACGGGCAATACTCTCGCTGAGAACACGGTGGGTTTCATCAGTCGTATAGGCCAGATGACAGCAGATTTGCGGACGATCGATGCGCTCGGTTAAAAAGGAAAATGGAGTAGGAACGGAATCGCCGGGCTGTTCCTCAAAATGCTGCCAATCAATGGTGCGGCCATCTAATCGAGGCGGCGTGCCGGTTTTCAGGCGTGTCCATGGCAAACCTAAATTTCTTAGCTGCGCCCCCAAAGTATTGGAGGGAGCCTCACCATTTCGGCCGCAAGCGTAGCGCTGCTCTCCCACGTGCGCTAGGCCATTCAGGAAAGTGCCGGTAGTCACGATGACCGCCCGCGACAGGAGATCACGACCGTCCTTTAACCTGACCCCAGTAATTTGACGCTGCTCCGCATCGCTGCTGAACAGCAGTTCTCCCACTTCCGCTTGCAAAATGCGCAGGTTTACCTCATTTTCGAGCCACTCCCGCATCCGCAGCCGGTACTGCTTTTTATCGCACTGCGCCCTGGGCGACCAGACCGCCGGTCCACGGCTCGTATTGAGAAGGCGGAATTGAATACCCACGGCATCGGTTAATTCACCCATCACGCCGCCTAACGCATCAATTTCCCGGACCAGGTGGCCTTTCGCAATGCCTCCCACAGCAGGATTACAGGACATTTGGGCGAGCAAATCGATATTCATGGCAACTAGAGCTGTTTTCAACCCTAGCCGCGAACAAGCGCGAGCAGCTTCACAACCGGCATGACCACCGCCAACTACAACCACGTCGTACTTCTTTTGCATGTGTGGGGAACTATTATTTAGTTTACCGGGAGAACACAGGATTGAAAGTTTTTGTTATTGGCGGAGGTGGTCGTGAACACGCGCTGGTTTGGAAACTGGCGCAGTCGCCCCTTATCTCCGGGATCATCGCCAGTCCTGGAAATCCGGGCATTTCTCAAATTGCCGCTTGTATTCCGGCTCCGGCCAGTGTTTCCGGCTATGTCGACATTGCTGAAGCGCATGGCATTCATCTCACAATTGTCGGGCCGGAAGCGCCGCTGGTTTCCGGTGTTGTTGACCATTTTCATAGCCGTCGCCTTCCTATTATTGGCCCTACGCAAGCAGCAGCCCGTTTGGAAGGCTCTAAAATTTTCGCTAAACAATTCTTTGAGCGCGCTAACATTCCCACCGCGCGTTCCGTCCAGGTAGGGAGCTACGACGAAGCGCTCGATCATATCCACCAATTTGCTTTTCCCTTGGTCATCAAAGCAGATGGATTAGCTGCGGGTAAAGGCGTTATCATCGCGCAAGATCGGGCGGAAGCCTTGAAGGCCGTTGAGCAACTAGGCCCCAATCTGGTAATTGAAGAGTTCCTGGAGGGAGAAGAAGTCAGCTTTATCGGCCTGAGCAATGGCCAATCCTTGTTGCCATTTGCGCCAACGCAGGACCACAAACGGCTTCTCGATGCCGACAAAGGGCCGAATACGGGAGGCATGGGCGCTTATAGCGATTCTCGCATTTTGACGACCACGGAAAAGGGCCAGATTATGGATCGCATTATGCTTCCGGCCCTGACCAGTATGCGGGAAGAAGGATATCCTTTCACCGGGTTTTTATATGCCGGTCTGATGATGACGGCGGAAGGACCGAAAGTTCTGGAGTTTAACGTTCGTTTAGGCGATCCCGAAACGCAGGCGTTAATGCACAGCTATGAAGGCGATTTCTCCGAAGTACTAAGCAACATGGCTAATGGTGCGGGAGCAGCTTCAGAATTTTCCTGGAGGTCGCCGTCAGTCTGCGTCGTCTTAGCATCCCAGGGCTATCCGGACCATCCTGAAGGAGGCCATTTAATTACGGGTATTGAGGCAGCGGAGAGAACAGGCGCGAAGGTTTTTCATGCCGGGACCAAACAGCAGAATGACCTACTTGTCACCAGCGGCGGACGCGTACTGGCAGTGACTGCGTCGGGGGGAACGCTGCCAACAGCAATCGACAAGGTCTATGCAGCCGTGAATCGTATCCAATTCGCGGGCATGCAGTATCGGCGTGATATCGGGCAAAAGGGGCTGAAACGTTGGTAGACTGCTTGTAGCGGTTGTTATGGGGACGTAGCTCAGATGGATAGAGCGGCCGCCTCCTAAGCGGCAGGTCGGCAGTTCGAATCTGCCCGTCCCTACCAAGTTGAATGTTTCACGTGAAACATTCAACTCTGCTTCTAGCCGATGGCAAAGTCGCTTTTTAACTCTGTATCAGAACTACTTGTGGACTCGATCTCCCAGGAACGATTACTGAGCAGGAGTTGAAAAGCTTTTTCCTCCGCAACGGCTTTCGAGAAGAAGAAGCCTTGAGCCAGAGCCGATCCGCGCTCCTTTAAATATCGAAGCTGTGACCATGTTTCTACGCCTTCCGCCACCACTTCCAGCTTTAACCCATGCGCTAAAGCCATCATGGCATCCAATATCTGCGGTTTATCCATGCCAATCTGTTTGACAAACAGATTATCGATTTTGATGATGGAAATAGGAAAGTCTTGCAGCCGTCCTAACGAAGAGTGCCCTCTTCCAAAGTCGTCGAGAGCAATAAGGACACCTAGATCACGCAGGCGCGCCAATTTCCGCGTACTTGCCGTGTCGCTCTCCATGATTGTTGTTTCCGTTAGCTCAATCAGCAACGAAGTTCCCTCAAGGTGGCTATCTTTCAGCAATCCTCCCACTTCTTCAACAAGATTAGGGCGGGTGAATTCTTTTCCTGACAGATTGAAACTCATCACCAAGGAATCAGGAACAAGCTTTGATTGCTGCCAGCGGCTCAGGCATAAACAAGAATTCCGCAGCACCCATTGCCCTAACTGCACGGACAACCCTGTTTCCTCGGCAAGGGGCAGAATTTCTGCCGGCATGATAAGACCCCGCTTTGGATGCTGCCAACGCAGCAGCGCCTCAAACCCAAAAATTCTTCCAGTCTGAAGCGAAATAATGGGCTGATAGTAAAGCTGAAGTGATCCGTCATGAAAGCTGTGCCGCAGTTCGCTTTCTAGTTGGGGAGTATGACGGGATCTGGCCTCCAGCGCCGGTTCAAAAATCTGAAGACTGGCCCGGCCTTGCGCTTTAGCTTGGTACACAGCCAGATCAGCCTGTCGAATTGCTTCTTCCGCTTGCACAGATTCGGCAAAGGAGATTCCGATACTCGCCGTGACGTTGATGACCTGTCCACTAAGTTCAAAAGGTACAGACAACGATTTCTGAACTCTCTCCGCAATATGGACTGCTTCCGTAGCGCTTTCGATATGGTCCAACATCACGACAAATTTATCGTCGCCAAAACGGCCAGCCATGTCATTTGCGCGAAGACAGCGTGTTAATCGGGCAGCAATGGCACATAGTAATTGATTCCCACTAGCACGGCCTAAACTATCGTTAACCGCTTTGAATCGATCAATGTCGATGAGAAGAATGGCCACTGAACCATCATCTTTAAAGCGCAGCCTTTTCAGCCAGCGATCAAGCTGACTCAGCAGAAATTCACGATTCGGCAGCCCGGTAAGAGCATCATAAGAAGCGCTAGGAATCAGGTGCTCCTCGACACTTCTCTGCGGCGAAACATGCGCCGTTCCGCCAAACATGCGGAGCGCGGCGCCCTTTTTGCTTCGGATAATGAATCCATGATCAGAAACGGTGGAATAACTCCCATCGTTACGCCGTAAACGGTATTCCTCTGACCAATGATCATCTCCGCTATCGATGGAGTGCTGCAAACTGGCCCAGACACGCGCCACATCCGCCGGATGAATCCGTTTCAACCCCCAGTCGAGTTCAGGCCTGATTTCTTCTAAAGCGCAACCAAAAATCTCGGCTACCCTGCCGCCTCTCCAAACGTAATTGGTGGCGAAATCCCATTCCCATAAGCAATCATGAGTCGATTGAACAATCATTTCCAAGTGCGATTTGTTTTGCCGCAAGCGGTAATTCAGACGGGCGGTAAGGAGAAGAAACATAATCAGCTTGGCGGCAACTAGAAACAGCAAAACCGCATATAATTCAGGCCTTGATATATTGGCCCCCCTGGTATGCCCCGTAAAAAACAGCGTGACAGCCGATCCCGCTACTTGTGACAGAAGAGATGGCCATAAACCGCCGGTCCACGTTACAGCCGCTACGCTTACAAGAAGCGGAAGATAGACGCCGATTAAGCCAAACCATGGCATGAGGAGCCATCCTGCCAATATTCCTGCCATGGTGAAGACAACGGTCGAACCAAAGTGACGCGCGCTCAGCGGCGTTGTGTAGGGACGGCCAAACGATGATTGCAGGAGTTTCATTCAAGACACGCGCTTTCTAAGGCATAGCTGATTAATTTAATATAAATG